>NZ_JQGL01000114.1:7503-29886 GCF_000747095.1 Sulfuricurvum sp. MLSB | reverse complement strand
GGCCGTGAAGCGTCTGGGTCAGATCAATATCGACGCTTTCGATGTCTTCGGGGATGATCCCCACCACGCTCACGTCCGCCATTTTGTCCAGCAAAGAACAGATTTCCAGCATCTCGACCACTTCGACCTCATGGGCTGTCTGCCGATAGCTTCCCAACCCCATCAGCGCATCGGCTGGAAGATGGTAGACTGATCCCGGAGCATCTTCGATTGAAACGGTGTCAAGGATAAGTACTTTGTCATACGACTGGTAATACGTCATCAGTTTAAACCCGAGTGTCCCCCCGTCGATGATATCGATGGGCGGTTCAAAACGGTAGTTTTCTTCAAGATACCGGCCGGCATATACTCCGACCCCCTCGTCTTTAAAGAGGATATTGCCGATCCCGACCACGACGACGCTTTTCATACACAACCTTTTTAATGTTCTCGATTCAATTTATAGCATAAACTCAATCGAAGTGCCCGAAGGCACCGCGGTTATTCGCTTTTCGTCTCTTTTTTAAATTTGGAGCCGCCGAATGCAATGGCAATATCCCCTTCCTGCCAGAAGATTGTACGCCAAACTTGATAATAGACATGGAACATCACCCATGCGATGATCCACCACATCGTCATATGATGGGCGATCCTTACCCCCATTTTGCTTCCGAATACCCACAAGGTCCAATCGGTGCTGAGATGAAGCAGCCAAGGCCACCATGCGCCGATCGAGCTTTGCCCGGACGCAAGCCCCTGCACATAAAGCTGCAAGCCGGTGAACAGCATAAACAGCAGCATCAGATGCATGATCGTAAAATAGACGACGTTAAAACTGTCGCTATGGGTCGAATCGAACATCTTGCGTCGATTGAGCGTGACCAGGTTGTAAATGACCTCGAAAAACTCCTGAACGTTCGCGCGATTCGGAATCAGTTTTTTGTACGGTTTGTCAAAACGGCTGAAAAAATAAAGATACACTACGATGATTGACGTGACGTCAATCATAATCGCACCGATGAGATGGATCCATCGGTTCCATGCCATGACGTATTTGTCCAACGCCGGATCGGCAATCAGACTCTGATAATACGGATGGGCGATGTACAAACCGGTAATTACCGCGGCAAGCACCGAGACAACGTTGATCCAGTGGACCGTCCGCATCGCCGGCGTCATTCGGGTAATCTGTTTATATCCGGGTTTCATAATCGGCTCCTTCTATATCGCGCAGACGCTGTCGACTTTGTAGACGCCGAGTTCTCTGCCTTTGGTATCGACGAGGTGAACCGCACACGCGATACACGGGTCGAAACTGTGGATCGTGCGCAAAATTTCGAGCGGCTGTTCGGGGTCGGCCA
Organism: Sulfuricurvum sp. MLSB; assembly: GCF_000747095.1. Classification (GTDB taxonomy): domain Bacteria; phylum Campylobacterota; class Campylobacteria; order Campylobacterales; family Sulfurimonadaceae; genus Sulfuricurvum. The sequence continues at coordinate 28,546 of NZ_JQGL01000114.1, read as the reverse complement.
CTTTTGTACCGATCAGACTCGATTCATACGCTCCCATACGCCCCTTGTAGTCGCGCGGTCCGGCATTCCACGTCGAGGGAACGATCGCCTGATAGTTGGCGACTTTTCCCTCTTCGATACGAACCCAGTGTCCCAGTGCTCCCCTCGGAGCTTCCGCCATGCCGTATCCTTTGGCGCTTTTACTGACGGTTTTGAAATCGAATTCGGTCCACGTACGCAAATCGCCCGACGCGGCATTTTTGGCCAGCTCATCGACCCATTCGACCATGACATCGGCCATCAATTCCGTCTCGATAGCGCGGGCGGCAGTGCGTCCGACGGTCGAGAACAGTACCGATGTCGGCAACTTGCCGCGTGTGAGGAAGTTTGTCACATACTTGGTGATCCGTTCGTCTTTTGCGGCAACCCCGATGACCATACGGGCCAGCGGTCCCACTTCCATACGGGTATCGTCGTAAATCGGCGATTTGATCCAGCTGTATTTTTTCTCGGTATCCAGATACGCGATACCCCCTTCTTTTTTACCGAATCCGGTATAGTAAGGGATGGTTTGCCCGTCATACGGGTGAAGCGGTTTGGCCCCTTCGTACCACGAATGGGTCACGTCTTCGGCAATTTTCCCCTGATCGAGCGGAATGACTTTCGAGATGTCACCGCCGACGACGATACCGCTCGGGAACAACAGCGCCGAAGAATAAAAGCCGGTGTCATCCAAACGGAAATCCCCGTAACTGAGGTAGTTTTTCAGTCCCCCGCCGGTGCCGTCAAGCGCTTCGTCGGCATACATCGTTCCGGCCATATAGACATCCGGAAGATACGCACGTTTGATGAAATCGCGGAATTTCATCAAAAGGTCTTTAAAGAGGGCAATACGCGCGGGATTTTGAATATCCTGCACACAGGTAACCCCTCCGACGACGATGCTTTGCGGATGCGGGTTTTTACCCCCGAAGATCGCCTGCATTTTCGCCGCGTCGCGTTGCAAATCGAGCGCTTCAAGATAGTGCGATACCGCTACGAGGTTTTGTTCAGGGGTCAGTTTGTAATGTTTGTTCCCCCAGTATCCTTTGGCAAATGGCCCAAGGCGCCCCTGTTTGACGAATTTGGTAAGCCGTTCCTGCACCGCTTTGTAAGCCGATTCGCTGTCGCCCCATGCGTGAACGCCCGCAACACCGGCCCATTTTTGCGCTTCTTCGACCGCTTTGGCCGGATCGGCTTCGAGCGCCTTGGTGATATCGACCCAATCCAGTGCATGCAGGTGATAGAAATGGACAACATGGTCATGTACGTACAGCGCACCCTGGATCAGATTACGAACGATCCGTGCATTTTTGGGAATGGTAACCCCAAAAGCATGTTCGACCGCTTCGATGCTGCGCTGATAGTGCGTTCCCGTACAGACGCCGCAGATACGCATCGCAAGCAGACCGCAGTCACGGGGATCGCGCCCTTTCAAAATCTCCTCGATACCTCGGAACATCGTCGATGAGCTGTAGGCATCGACGATTTTATTGTTGTCATCGATTACCGCCTCGATACGAAGATGTCCCTCGATGCGTGTGATCGGATCGATTACGATATGTTTACTCATTGTGCTTCCCCTTCATCTGATTTTTTGCCCGCTACCGCACTTGCGGCCGCATGGATACCGATACCGATCGCCGTGGCGGTAAGAACGCCCAATCCGAACTCATCGACGGTTTTTTCAACTCCGCCCGTAGGCGCTTTGATATTGGCATCCGCCATAGGACGCTCATACGCGTATTTGTCCCAGAAATCGGGTTCGGAACACCCGATGCATCCGCGTCCGACCCCGATCGGCCAGTTGACGGCATCGTTGTAACGGATGATGGAGCAGTTGTTGAATGTCATCGGTCCTTTACAGCCTACTTTGTACAGACAAAAATTGTTTTTCGCCCCTTCGTCGCCCCACTCTTCGACATACTCACCCGCATCAAAGTGGGCACGGCGCTCACAGTTGTCGTGAATCCGGTAGCCGAACGCAAATTTCGGACGCAGAAGCGAATCGAGTTCGGGAATTTGGCCCGTCAGGACAAAATGCAAGATTACGCCGACCATGTTGGCCGGATTGGCAGGACAGGCGGGAATGTTGATGATCGGTTTCCCGGAAATAACGTCCATTACGCCGACCGCACCCGTCGGATTCGGAGCCGCGGCGGGAACACCGCCGTACGTCGCACAGCTTCCGACCGCGACGATAGCCGCCGCATCCGCCGCGACGCGGAGCAAATGTTCATGGAACGTTTCGCCGCTGGCACCTACCGTTCCGTATTGCCCTTCCATTCCCATCGGGATTGAACCTTCGACGAAGAGAAGATATTTGCCTTTGAAAGTCTCCATCGCGTCATGCAGCTGCGCTTCGGCCTGATGCCCTGCCGCCATCATCAGCGTCTCATGAAATTCCAGCGAGATGATGTCGAGCAAAATCTCATCGATTTTCGGCCCGTCGCTGCGCAGCAGCGCTTCAGAGTTCCCCGCACAGTCTTGGAGTTCGAGCCAGATGACCGGTACACGGGTCATCAATTCCGCCGCTTCGGCTACCAGCGGTGTAAACATAGGAGGGAGCATCAGCATCGCCGTCGCGGCACTCGCCCATTTCATGAATTCGCGGCGGTCATACCCCTCGTCGCTCAGAATCTCCTGAAAATCGATCGCCTGCAGCGGCTGCGTCGCTTTGAGCTCATCGAGCCGCGCACGGCACTGTTTGAAGAGTTTGTCGTAATACGCATCCCCTTTGTTCGTCTCCACTTTCGCGCTGTTTGCACTAAACAGCATTTTAAACGCTTCTCTACGCTCGGCCATGGTTCCCCTCCTATTACTGAATGATCGTTCAGTATGATAAATCTCAATAACTTAAAGTAATATTTAAAACATAAAATTGATTTAAAAAGATTATTTCTTAGTTATTTTCAGGACTAGAAGTCTGATTCGCAAAGGCAAAGTCCTTTGGCGTTCAGAATCAATGCGTGGTGCAAACCGAGCAGACGTCGAAGGTTCGGAAGATAAAAGAGGCCTTGTCGTTATTTTCAGCCCCGATCATCGCTTTTTGGGCAACTCCGGGGGCCGCAGACGTACCGTTGCCCAGATTCCACTGGGTCGGGGTAATGATCGAATACGAGGTTATTTGTCCCCGCTCCAGCGTCGCACGGTGGATCAGCGACCCGCGCGGGGCTTCGACGATCCCGTACCCCTCTGCGCTGATCGTCTCGATGCGCGGCGGCGGAATGAAAGAGGGTTCAGAAAGATCCAGCGTTTCCAAAAGGGTTCGTACATGACGCAGCAGATAGACGATCTCATCTACGCGGGCGGTGATGCGTGTCAACACGCTGTCACCACCCGCGCCGTGGAGGGATTGGATCAGCTTTCGACGCGAAACGAGGGCGCGGGCAAGCGGGCCGGTCTCGAAAAAGGTCCCTTCGTACAATGCATTTTTGGCATACGTTTTCCCCTCATAAACATGCGAAGCATCTTCGCTTACCCTGCCGGCATCGGCGGCTCGGCGTCCTTTTTCATCCATCGACACACGCTCGCATCCGGGGTGGAGGCCCAACACCAGAAAACGTCCGTGGCTTTGACCGGACTCCAGCAACCCCAGCCGATCAACGTTGCGCACCAACGTCCCGTAATCTCCCTCCAGCGACAACAGATCGCTGCGTGTACGGATCGATTCGAATTCTTTCATCGACGTTCCCAATACTTCTGACTCGAGGAACCGCTCCACCTCGGAGACGATTTTCAATGCCTGCATCACCTCGATCTGTGTCGGATCGCAGCTCACCCCTCCGGGAAGTGCATACGAACTGTGCGGCCATTGACCGCTGAACAACGCCGCCAGACGGTTGATCTGCGACGAGGCGTACAGCGCTTTGAGCGACAGGGACAGCGGCGTCCCCAGCATTTTTGCACTCTCCTGAAGCATAATCAGGTAGAGCCATTTGAGATGATTTTGGAGCAATTCGCTCAGCCGGGTAATACTGCGAATGCTTTGCGCCTTTGAGCTCAGCGTTATCTCCATGCCGCTGTTGCGATAGAGCGATTCGAGCATCTCTGCGGCGGCGATCAAATGAGAATGGCCGCAAATCCCGCACACACGCGGGGCAATCACAAGAGCGTCCAAAGCGCTGCGTCCTTCTAGAATCGCTTCCATCCCCCGAAAATGCAAAAAACGGATAGTCGCATCCTCCACACGCCCGCTTTCATCGGAGCGAAAGTCGATGACCGCTTCCCCCTCGATCCGCTCGATCAGTTCATGCGTTATCATCGATCAGTCTCTCTTCCAGCCGTTTGATATGAAACGACTTGGCCGCTCCCGCCAACGCGAGGTAACTCCGTTTCGGAACCCCCAGCGGCATTTCGGCCGGAATCGACATATAGGTTTTGGTCGAAAACAGCTCCGTTTTGGGAAACGTCGGCTCGGTGCATCCAAGACAGGGGGTGCCGGCACGGGTTTTGGAGCTGACGCCGTTCCAGAGTATTTTATTGCAGCTGCCGTGGGTGAACGGTCCCTGGCATCCCTGAACGTAAAACAGGCATCCCTCTTTGGTCCCGAAATGCCCGCTGTCGACTTTCCATTCAAAATATTCATTCCGAAGACACCCGTTATGCACCGTAAAGGCATACAGTTCTTTGGGACGGCGATATTCATCGAGCTTGATCGTTTTGCCGCATCGGATCATGTTGATCACGAAGCTCAGCCACTCCGGGTGAGCGGGACATCCGCTGAGGGTAATCACTTTTTCGCGCATCCCACGCAAAGGGCCGCTTGCTTTTGTTTTGTCGAATAAAATGCCGCTGATCGTATCAGGGGAGCTTTCTTTAAAAATTCCCCCGAAACTGGCACAGCTTCCCATGCTGATAATGTGCTTTGTTTTGGATGCAAGCGCACTCAGCAGTTTATCCATCCGCATACCCGCACGTTCGAAACCGGCTTCATACGCCCCCTCGACAATCAGAATGTCGGATTTTGGAAGCTTCGAGACCAGCTCGCGCAGCGTCAATGCAGAGGGTAAAATCGGATGATGCAAAAACTGAACGTCCTGAAGCAGCGTTCCCAGCGCAGAGTCGTTCAAAAACGAATGGGTATTGCCGTTGCAGGTGATCCCCTGCAGCCAGATGATCTGAAGTTTAGCGGGTTTTGAGGGCATTGTAGATATTTTCGGCGATGGAAGTTTCGTAGCTCTCCAGCGCGTTGGGAAGAATTTTTTCGCCGTTTAGGAAAACCATTCCCCCCAGATATCCCATAAAAAGGCCGAAGGCGCTGAAAAAGTCCTGATCCCTCAGCTCCCCGGATCGGACCCCCTCTTCGAAGAAAATCATCAACTCGGTCACAAACGCCGATACGCAGATCATCCCCTCGCACCCTTCGCGGAATACTTCGCGGTTCGAAAGATAGACGCGCAGAAAATATTCGATCGTCTCGGGGCGTTCCTGCGCAATTTTGAAATACATGTGGACGATAGCGCGAATTTTGCCTTCGGTATCCAGCGTGCTTTCGTTGATCCGCCGTATCTCTTCGCCCAGCATGTTCGCGATAAAGAGGATCAGCTCTTTGGCCAGCATCTCTTTGGAGGTAAAATAGTTGTAAAGGTTTCCGACACTCATTCCGATCCGCTCGGCAATGGAGGGCATCGTGGTCTGATAAAACCCCTCTTTGGAAAAAAGCTCCAGCGCTTTGGTCATGATCGAAATTTTGCGCTCTTCTTTGCTCGGACGGGCCAAATGTGTTCCTTTAGTGTGTCTGCCGAAATTATAGCGAACAACTATTCATAATCTTATAGTGCGACAATTCCCGCCCTTTGGTGTCAATGACATGAACGGCACACGCCAGACACGGATCGAACGAATGGATAGCGCGCAATACTTCCAGCGGCGCGGAAGGATCGGCTAGAGTGATGCCGATGAGGGCTTCTTCGTACGCACCGCGGACGTTGCGGGCATCTTTTGGCGAGGCGTTCCATGTCGTCGGTACGACCGCCTGATAATTGGCGATGCGCGCGTCTTCGATTCGGACGAAATGGCTCAGTACGCCGCGGGGAACTTCGAAAATTCCCGCTCCTCTGGCCTCTTTCGGAAGCGATTCGAACACATATTTCGTCCATGTCTCTTCGTCATAGTATTTGATGTTTTCGATCAGGTCGCTCATCATATCGAACAGGTAATCGCAGCATATCTGGGCTTCCACGGCGCGCGCGGCGTTGCGCCCGACACTCGTCGAGAAATCGATCAGCTCCATCTTCGCCGAATCCATAAAACGTTCCACATAGGGGCGGATGGTAGGCGATTGTTTGACATACCCCACGATCATCCTTGCCAGAGGCCCCACCTCCATCACATCGCCATCATAGCGCGGGGCTTTGACCCAGCTGTATTTTCCCTCGCTTTTCAAGGTACCGTCGGGATTGAGATCCGTATAAAACGGTGTCGTATCTCCCTCATACGGCGAAAGTGGCGCATCATTCTCATACCATGAACGGGATGCTTCCTCGGTGATTTTGGACGGGTCAAACGAAGCGACCTCATCGAAATTATGACCATGTATCACACCGCTCTCGAAAAGAAGCGAATCTTTGCCGAAACGGTATCCCCCGCAGCACATGAAATTTCCGCTTGCACGCCCTTCGCCTGCCTTAATCGATTCGCGGTACGCCGAAACGATCATTTTCAGATCGGGAATATACGCCCTCTCCACGAAATCGCGCACATCCTTGATGATAAACATGAAATCGTTCAGCCGCTGCGGGTTGAGAATATCGGCAACGCTCGTCACGCCGCCTACGACAAGGTTTTGCGGATGGGGAGTTTTCCCCGCGAAAATCGCGATCGCTGCAGATATCTCCCTCTGGACCCGAAGCGCTTCGAGATAATGGTTCATGTGAATGAGGTTCTGCTCCGGCGTGAGGCGGTATGCCGCATGCCCCCAATAGCCGTTGGCAAACAGCCCAAGCCTTCCGGCTTTGACAAAATTCGAGAGTTTTTCCTGAACGCTTTCAAGATGGTCGAGTGAATTGCGGTAAGGGTGTTCGCTCCATTGCTCCGATTCGACGGAAGCCATCTTGCAATCGGCCTTCAATGCCGCCGTAATATCGACAAAATCAAGTGAGTGAAGATGATAATAATGGACGATGTGATCTTGGACGAACAAGGAGAGAGTCACAAGATTACGGACAATTTCGGCATTGGAGGGGATCGTGATGCCGTACGCGTCTTCGACGGCGCTGATCGAGGCACGGTAGTGAACGTTCGTACACACCCCGCAGATCCGCTGCGCGATCAGTCCCGCATCGCGTGGATCACGCCCTTTGAGAATTGTCTCGATCCCCCGAAACAGCTGTCCCGAAGCCCACGCCTCCCGCACGACGTTGTTCTCATCAATCTCCACCTCGATCCGCAAATGTCCCTCGATCCGTGTAATGGGGTCTATAACGATCTTCTTGAGGTTATTCATGCTCTTTCTCCGGTAGTTTGCGGTGGTTTGCGTAAAGGTCGAAGGCGATTTTCCCCTGACCGCAGGCGAAGCATCCGTGCCCCGCCTGTACCGGCCAGCTCGTGCCGTCATTGAATTTGACGAGCGAACAGTTCAAATCGGCGTAAGGTCCTTTGCAGCCCATCTCGAATAGACACCACCCCTTTTTGGCTCCTTCGTCTCCCCATTCTTTGACGAATTCGCCCAGCTCATAGTGGCCGCGCCGTTCGCAGTTGTCGTGGACACGGAAACCGTACGCCCATTCAGGGCGGTTTTTCGCATCCAGTTTCGGGAACTCGTCGAACATGATGTAATGCAGCAGCGTTCCGACGATATTGATCGGATTGACGGGACATCCGGGAAGATTGATAATGTCTTTGCGCCCCAATGCTTCGCTCACGCCGACCGCACCCGTGGGATTGGGTTCGGCGGCGACGACCCCCCCATCAAACGCGCACGACCCGACGGCCATGACTGCCGCCGCTTTTGCGGCAACCCGCCGAAGCAGTTCCAGCCCCGTCTCCCCTTTGGGTCCGATCCGCAGAAATTTCCCGTCCAGTCCCAGCGGCACGGCCCCTTCAACGATGAGAATATAGTTGCCGCTGTCATTATTGATCACACTCTCCAGCACCGCTTCGGACTGATCCCCTGAACCCGCCATCAGCAGTTCGTGGTAATCGAGCGAAATGTATTTGAGGATCAGATCGTCGACTTTGGGGTGCGACGATTTGATAAATCCTTCGGAATTGCCCGTACAGTCGGCCAGTTCCAGCCAGATGATCGGTATTTTGTTCAGCTGCGTCACCGCCTCTTTGACACTCTCCTCATAATCCGGATGCAGATGCATCGATGCCGTGACCATCGAAACCCACCGGTTATACTCGCGGCTCATCTCGAACGATTCGAGCGCCTCTTCAAAATTTTCAGGGCTGAGCTGATTGGCGGGATGAAGACGGTTGTATTTTTCGATCCGCTCACGCACCTTGGCCAGCTCCGCTTCTTTGGCTTTCGCTTCGCGCTCCGCGCGCATATGGGCCGCTTCTGCAGGATCGACGGGAGTATCGGCGATAAGCTGCATGACGTCTTTTTTGCACCGCCCGCAGACACGCCCTGCTTCGCTGTAGGGTTTAAGACCGGCGAAATCCTCTACGCAGTTTTCCCTGATCAGATCGATTAGGTCGTGTTCGTAAGAGCCCGTGCAGCTGCATATAAGCTTGCCCCGTTCGCTGATGAGACGGTTGGCATAAAAATACCCCGGATCGACTTTTTGTGCGCTCTCCATCATCCGTTTCAATGCCAGCGCATCGATGTTGCTGTTAATCCCGATAAAGCGGACCAGGTGCTCGTTGTTAAGGATATACTGGTCGATCCGGTTCTCGCTGCGCGAGGAGATCACAATCTCTTCATTGTCCGCATTGCCCGGCTCGTACGCTGTCGACGTAACGTCCGAGAGGAGAAACGATCCCACTTTGAGCCCGTCAATCGTCACAAATTCGCGAAATCCCTCATGCTCACGCCCCAATATCGAGGCAATCGCCGCATCGGCTTGAAGGGTGCATTCCTTGACCCGTCCGGCGATATAGCCATCCGGCATCTGCGCCGCTTCCCCGACCGCGTAGATATAAGGGTCCGACGTGCGCATGTGAGCATCGACCAAAATGCCGCGGTCGCAAGCCACAGAGCTTTTGGCACAATCAACGCTCGGAGCGATCCCCACCCCGAAGATGAGAAAGGGGTTATCGATGGTGCGCGATTTGAGAACGATCCGGGTAATTTCGCCGTTTTCGACCTTGCGCTCGACAATCTCGTCTTCGAGGATGATCTCGACGCGCGGATCGGACGCTTCATAGATGCGTTTCATCAGGGCCACAGCCTCGGGGGTCATCGCCTTGTCGTACAGATGGCTTCCGCGCGATATGAGGTAAATCTTTGCAGGGCCGTTCATCGTCGCGAGGGTATCAAGCAGCTCCAGCCCGATCGGCCCGACCCCCATCATCACGACATTTTTCCCCTCCATGCATTTGGCGATGCAGTCGCTATCGGCCGCACTGCGGAACGTCACAGCATTGGAAATCCCCCGCGTATCGAACAACGTCCGCGGTTTGGAACCGGTCGCGATAATCAGCACATCGTACGAGATCATCGCAGAAGCGGTGTAGACCCGTTTTGCTTCGGTATCGATATGCGTTACTTCGGAATTGAGTTCGACACGGGTTTTGGGAGGCAGAGGAAGGGCTATCTGCTCGATCGTGGCGGTTTGGTTCACCAGCGCACACAGATGGATCCGATCATAAGGGGGATAAGGCTCTTTGGTGACGATAACGACGTCATGTTCAGGGGCTTGCTCGCTCAATGCATTGGCCATATACGCGGCCACGATCCCGCCGCCGACAATTACGATCCGCATCGTAGCCCCCCTTTTCCCATCCTATATGATGGATTATAACAAAGAGGTATTATGACGTAAATAAAGCGAACAGTTATTCAAAATTGTGTGTCAAATGCTATGTAGTATTAAAGAAGTGTTTAGGAAGTTTTCGATGGTGGCGGGGGGGGGACTCGAACCCCCGACCTCCGGCTTATGAGACCAGCGCTCTAACCAGCTGAGCTACCCAGCCATCGTAATTGAAAGACCGGAATTATAATGGTGATTAACTTATTATAAGCTAAAAGTAAAGCAAAGCTCTATAAACACATCAAAGACTCACAGTTATGAAGATATTTAAGCTCACAACTGTTGAGTCGAAAAGGCTAAAGTTATTGACAATTAACCCAAACTCGTGTACAATCCTCGTCTTAAAATTCATCTTATATTAAAAGGAAACGCTATGAACTTCCAACCGCTAGGAAAACGTGTCTTGGTAGAGCGCCTTGAAGAGGCCACCAAAACCGCTTCGGGAATCATCATCCCCGACAACGCCAAAGAAAAACCTTCGCAAGGTACCGTCGTTGCCGTCAGTAACGAGGTAGAAAACGTTTCTATGGGCGACAAAGTCGTATTCGGAAAATATGCCGGGAACGAACTCACCCTAGATGGAAAAGCCTACTTGGTCATCGAGACCGATGATTTACTTGGAATATTGAAATAATTTAAAACGCCTTCGGAGCAAGCCCCGCAGGCTACGTTAACACTGGGTTCTCCTCAGCGGAGAGCTCACGCGCTTTGCGCTAACATTGATTACATAAAATTCAAGGAGAATAATCATGGCAAAAGAGATCCATTTTTCAGACGATGCACGCAACAAGTTGGCCGCAGGGGTACAAAAACTGACCGATGCGGTCAAAGTAACGATGGGACCGCGCGGACGCAATGTCCTGATCCAAAAAAGCTACGGCGCGCCGACCATTACCAAAGACGGCGTATCGGTCGCTAAAGAAGTAGAACTCAAAGACGCATTGGAAAACATGGGGGCGCAACTCGTACGCGAAGTTGCTTCCAACACCGCCGACGAAGCGGGTGACGGTACGACGACGGCAACCATCCTTGCCAACGCTATTTTCAAAGAGGGTCTGCGCAACATTACTGCAGGAGCCAATCCGATTGAGATCAAACGGGGTATGGACAAAGCGACCGAAGCGATTCTCGCAGAGCTCAAAGCCGCTTCACGCGTCATCAACGACAAAAAAGAGATCGCGCAGGTTGCGACGATCTCCGCCAACTCGGATGAGCGTATCGGTGCCATGATCGCCGAAGCGATGGATAAAGTAGGACGTGACGGCGTTATCACCGTCGAAGAAGCCAAAGGGATCAACGACGAACTTGACGTCGTTGAAGGGATGCAATTCGATCGCGGTTACCTTAGTCCGTATTTCATCAACAACAGTGAAAAAATGACCGTTGAGCTGGATCATCCGTTCATCCTCCTCTTCGATCAGAAAATCTCGAACCTCAAAGACCTTCTCCCGGTTCTTGAGCAGGTTCAGAAAAGCTCGCGCCCGCTTCTCATCATCGCCGAAGATGTCGAAGGCGAAGCGTTGGCGACCCTTGTCGTGAACAAACTCCGCGGCGTACTCAACATCACGGCCGTTAAAGCTCCGGGATTCGGCGACCGCCGCAAAGCGATGCTTCAGGATATCGCCGTATTGACCCGCGCGCAGGTGATCAGCGAGGAGATCGGACGCACGCTCGACAGCGCGACCGTAGCCGATCTCGGTCAGGCGGCACGTGTTGTTATCAGCAAAGACAACACCACCATCGTCGACGGTGCGGGTGAGAAAGAAATGGTTGAGATGCGCATCAAAGAGATCCGCGCTCAGATTGAAACAACGACCAGCGAATACGACAAAGAAAAACTTCAAGAACGTCTGGCGAAACTCGCCGGCGGTGTCGCGGTTATCAAAGTCGGAGCCGCCACCGAAACCGAGATGAAAGAGAAAAAAGACCGCGTAGATGACGCCCTCTCAGCGACCAAAGCGGCCGTCGAAGAAGGGATCGTTATCGGGGGTGGTGCGGCACTGATCCGTGCGGCGGCCAAAGTGAACCTCGACCTCAGCGGCGATCAGAGAATCGGATGCGAAATCATCCTCCGCGCGATCAAAGCTCCGGTCAAACAGATCGCTGAAAATGCGGGATACGATGCGGGCGTCGTCGTCAATACAATTGCAAACGCGACAAACGAGAATATCGGATTCAACGCCGCAACCGGCGAATACGTCGATATGTACGAAGCGGGAATCATCGATCCGCTCAAAGTCGAGCGCGTCGCGCTGACCAACGCAACGTCGGTATCGAGCATGCTGCTCACGACCGAGGCGACGATCCACGAGATCAAAGAAGACAAACCTGCCATGCCGGACATGGGTGGAATGGGCGGAATGCCGGGTATGATGTAAGGACCGTAAAAAACGTCCTATAGGGACGTTTTCAGGTCCGAAACCGCAGCTGGTGTGCGCATTGCGCACCGGCGCGGACTTGGCATAACTAAAAATTTCTCTCCTAATAAAAATAAGTTTTAAACTGCAAAAAACAGTAAATTACCGACCGTAAACCCTTCGTTCGTATAACGCTATAATACCATTCTACTTCATACTAAAGATGGCTCATGGAACTCTCGTTTACAGACCTGATCGGTATTTTCGGCGTTACAATCATCGTCATCACCTATATTTTGTTGCAGGTCGAAAAAATGGATGCTCAGGATTTGAGCTTTTCACTGCTCAATGCCGTCGGTGCGTTTCTCATTATCGTATCGTTGCTTTTTGAGTGGAATCTGGCATCGTTTTTGATGGAGTTCATCTGGATGATGATCAGCCTGTACGGCGTTCTGAAATATTATCGGATAAAGAAGAAAGGGGCCGTGCCGCCAGAGCATGGCGGCAATGAAGAAGCGGACTACTGATTTAACTCGTTGGCCTGTTTGTTTTCCCACAGCGAATGGGCAAACGCGATGGCGATGAGGCCGATACCGATCGTTCCCGTCACAATCTCGCTGACGTGCATCGTGATCTTCATCAGCATGATGAGTGCGAGGATACCGATCGCGTAATGAGCGCCGTGTTCGAGATAGCGGAAGTGGGAAAGAGTTTTGTGCAGCACAAAATAGATCGTCATGCTCCGCACGAACATCGCACCGACGCCAAGCCCGATCATGATGATGAATATATTGCTGGTAAGGGCGAATGCTCCGATCACGCCGTCAAAGCTGAAGCTCGCATCCAAAACTTCCAGATAGATAAATCCGGCGATCCCGCTTTTTACCGTGCCGGAGGAGAGGAAATGATCCAGCATCCCTAACAGCGAATGCAGCAGTACACCGTACATAAATGCGAGGACAACGCCGAAATCCTGAGTGATATGCCCAAGCGCGATACCGACCATGATGGCAGTAATCAGCTCAATATTTGCAACCGAAGAAGCTTTTTCCATAAATTTGGACCCTTCGACGATCGTCACCCATTTGATGTCGCGTTCTTCAAAGAAGAAGTCCAAAAAGACCATCAGCAAAAAGGCACCACCGAACGCAAAAATCGTCGATTCCGTCGTTTTGAGGATACTTTCATAACGGGCCGGCTCGTTCATAGCGACCTGCAATGTCTCGATCATGCCCATTTCCGTTACAAACGATACGATCGCGAGAGGAAAAATGAGACGCATGCCGAAGACGGCGATGGGAATACCGAAAATGATAAAGCGTTTCTGCCAGATCGGATCAAGCGTTTCGAGCACTTTGGCATTCACAACCGCATTGTCGAACGAAAGTGATATTTCCAGAATGACCAGCAAAAAGGTGATGTAGATAGCGGCAACCCCGCCCAGGAAATACGCCGCGATCAAGCCTAACGCCATAATCGCAAACGAACTGTAAAAGTAACGCATTTGTACCCTTGCTAAAAGTAGATGTGAAATTATAGCCTACTAAAAGCAATCATGCCATTGAACAAGCGAAAGGCGAAACCCCTCTTTGACCGGAAGGACTTCATGGGAGAAATAGGGGTTGGAGAGAAAAACGACCATGTCCCCCGCTTCGGGGCGCAGCGTGATCGTATTGCCTGACGCATCGCACAGATAGTTGAACAGCAGTTCCCCTCCGCTGAAATGATCCTTGTCGGTCGGGTGGGGAGTATACGAAGTCGTAAACAATACGGTTGTCAGCTTCCGTTCGGGAGCCACCGTACGAAATCCGACGGTGTTCCCCTCTTGATCGCGCAGTTCACTCGAATCGTCCGAATGACGGACATAAAACGATCCGCTCTCGTATCCGAGCACCTGAACGTCAGTCGCTTGCGAGAGCGAAAGGGCAAAAAATGCTTCGATCTCGTCCCGAACCGCGGCAAAATGACTTTCATAGACCGTCCGATGTTCCGGACTAAGCGTATGAATATCGGTGCGGCGCATCTGCGTATCCAGAGCGCGTCCCCGCAATTGGGCCTGTACCGCATCCCGGTCGTTCAATGCCGCATCGGTAATCGCACGGCATTCGGCAGGGCTCAGTACACCTTCGATGACCATATACGGAAAATCGTGATAGGGGTTGGGAAGCCGCTTGGTGGGAATATCCCATCCGAGCAGTTCGTCGCGTGCGTAAACGTAGTTGCTGATTTGATGCACGGTTTATTTTTTATCGGTGACGATATAGAGCTGCTCGTGCCCAAGCCGTTTAAGAACGTCCATGACGCCTACAAAGTTTTGGAACGCCGCTTCTTTGTCACTGTAAAGGACGACCGTCATCTCTTTGCCCCCTTCGGTCACTTTTTGCTCGAACTGCTCGAGCGTCACGGAGGTTTTTTCATCAATCCAGAGGGTACCGTCTTTTTTGATCGTAAGTTTCAGCTCGCTGGGCTTATGCTCTGCCGCCGAGCCTTTGGCTTCGGGAAGATCAACCGGAATCAACCCCGTTTTGATAAAGGTCGCCGTCGTAAGCACCATGACCAAAAGTACGAGCATGATGTCGATAAAAGGGATGACGTTGATCGAATCGATCCGTTTCATTTTTTTCATGGGTTACCCTTTATTTTTTGTTTTGAATTTCCCATCGGGCAATGATCTTCTCCATCTTGCGAAGCAAAATGTTGTAAAACACGATCGAAGGGATCGCAACGACCAGTCCCATCGCCGTTGCTTTAAGAGCCAATGCCAAACCCGTCATAATTTTTTTCGGGTCCACCGCGCCGACATCGCCGAGACTGTAAAACGTGATCATAATCCCCAAAACCGTTCCAAGCAATCCGACGTACGGGGCATTTGAACCGATAGTCGCAATCGTGCTGACGTTATTGCCCAAATCAAGTTCAAGCTCCTCTTTGGTCTCGTAATCGCTGATCCGAATGGATCCGTACGTCATCACCCGCTCGATAAAAAACCACAGCGACACCACGCTCATTATCACCAAAATCCCGATCACACCGTAATCAATCGCCTGTTCCGCCCATGAGAGCCAATTGTTGTCCATCTATTTTTCTCCTTTTTTAAATTCAAGTTTAACGCACGTACCCTCTCCCTGACGGGAAGAGACGTGCAACAGTATTCCATGCCGGTCGCAATAGCGTTTGACCAGCCCAAGGCCGATACCGTATCCTGCCATCGCACCGTCATTTTGATAGTAGCGATCAAAAATACGCATCAGCGTGATCTCGTCCATACCTTTTCCCTGATCGCAGATACTCAGCACGTTAGCCTCCATCGTGATCATGATGCGGGGATTGTGCACGGAGTACTTGATCCCGTTCTCCACCAGATTGTCGATGACTTTTCCCAGCCCGATCCGGTCGCATTGAACGCTCCACGGAGCCGTTTGAATCTCCCAGACTACGCCGGGATAAAGAGGACGCATAAACTCAAGCCGCTCTTTAAGCGCGCTTTCGAGATCGAAACTTTCGATCCGTTCCCGCTCCATCTGTTTTTTGATCAAATAATCGAGCTCATTATAGCGTTCTTTGAGCATACGTGCGGCCGTTTCGATCCGTTCCAGCCGCTTCAGACTTTTCTCGTCGGTATTGGTTTTACGCAGCATTTCGACATTGGCCGTTATCGTATTGACGGGCAGATTCAGCTCATGCAGCGTCTCTTTCGAGAGACGTTCGAGATGATCGAAATGCTCTCTCAGCGGATCAAGCGCTATTTTCGCCAACACTCTTCCGGTCACGACGGTAATCAAAAGCGCTCCGAACGCAAGTATGCCCCATTGCTCGATCCCGCTCACCTGATGGAGATAATAGACCCCAAATAGGAGCAAAGCGGTCGTAACGACATACAGCGACGTCAGGGCAATCTCTACGCTACGGAACAAGACGGTATCCTACCCCGCGGATGTTGACGATACGCTCGCTTCCGATCTCTTGCTTGAGACGGTTGATATAGACCCGTATCGCACCGTCGCTGATCATTTCCGAAGGACTCCACAGCGCGTCCATAATCATCTCTTTGGTTACGATCTCTCCGACGTTTTGGATAAACAGCGCCATAAGCTGGTACTCTTTGAGGGTAAAAGGCAGTTCTTTGTCTCCCATCATGACGCATTTATGAAGCTCGTCCAGACACAGATCGCCCGCACACCGGCGGCTTTTGCTTTTGCTGCGGCGAAGCAGGGCATGAACCCGGACGATCAGTTCATGGGTATCAAACGGTTTTTTGAGATAATCTTCGGCCCCGAGTTCAAAAGCCGCCGCAAGGGTGTCCAACTCCTGATGGGACGTCAGATAGATCGTCGGCGTCGCGTCATTGGCACGACGGAGTTCTTTCAGCAACGACAACCCGTCGATCAGCGGCACATTGATGTCCAGCAGATAAAGATCGAAATGGTTCTTAAACGTCTCATCGAGGGCTTCCTGGCCGTTTCGGCACAAGGTCACCTCGAATCCTTCTTCCTCGAGCAGATCGGCAATCGATTCGCCAAACAAAAGATCGTCTTCGAGGAGGAGGATTTTAGTCGACACGCTCAATCGACCATTTCAAAGTTTCGCCGGCCATCATCGGTACGACGCTGCCGTAGATATCGGGGACGTGGAATTCGCGCTTTGCCAGAGTAACCTCTTTGTACTCGGCACAGATGCCGTAAATGCGCTGGGCGTTATCGCTGACAAAAGCCTGCAGATTGTCGAGCTTGTCGTGGGCATCAAAGACGTCGCACAATAGCTGCAACGCGATCGGAGCGGTGAAAACCCCGGCTCCACATCCGCACGACTCTTTGGCGTGTTTGGGATGGGGTGCGCTATCGGAGCCGAACATCACCTTCGGATGGGCTTCGAGGGCCACTTTGAGCAGCGCTTCGCGGTCGTGCGGGCGCTTTGCAATCGGTTTGCAGAACAGGTGGGGCCGCAGCATCCCCCCCGCCACGTCATCGAGTGTAATGATCAGGTGATGCACCGTGATCGTCGCATACAGGTTGGCGTATTTATCAAGCATCTCCACCGCCTCGCGGGTCGTGATGTGTTCCATGATAATTTTGAGTTTCGGGAAATGGGAAGCCAGCATCTCATAGACGCTCATAAACTCCGCTTCGCGGTCCATGACGAATCCGTTCGTTTCGCCGTGAACCGAAAGGACGATCCCCAGATCGCTCATCGCCTCGAGCGTCTCGCGCATCGACTCGATATCGAAACTGGCCACCCCCCCTTCCGAGTTCGTCGTCACCCCGCTTGGGTAGAGCTTTATCGCCGCGATCTCATCCTGAACACTCTCCAAAAAAGCGCGGGAATAGTTCTGGTAAAAGAGGGTCATGAACGGCTCAAAATCATCCCTGCCGATAGCCGCCTTGATCCGTTCGCGATAGGCGACAACCATCTCTTTGGTCGTTACCGGAGGGACAAGGTTTGGCATCACGATCGCCCCGCTGAAACTGTACGACGTCAGCGGGGCCACCGTTTCGAGCATCTCCCCGTCGCGAAGGTGAAGATGCATATCCAGCGGCATCGTCAAAGTTACGGTTTTCATGAACATCCTCCCATTTGGTACTGCGCTTCTGCGATCAAAGCGTTAAGAGCGTTCTCGTAGCGTTTGGCTTCGGCTTCGTCGGTCGATTCGAACCGCGTCACCAAAACCGGGGTTGTATTGCTGGCGCGCACCAGCCCCCATCCGTGATCGAAAATAACCCGGACCCCGTCTACGTCGATAATCTCCCGGATTGAGGGGAATCCCTCGGGCGGATTTTTCAGAAGTTCTTTCAGCTTTGCAATCAGAGGGAATTTTTCCTGCTCGGTCGTCTTTACTTTGATCTCTTCGGTCGAAAACACTTTGGGCAATTTAGCGATTTCACCGTCCAGATCGATCCCGTCCTGAATCAGCTCAAGCATACGCAGCGTCGCATAGATCGCGTCATCATACCCGAAATAGCGGTCGGCGAAAAAGACGTGGCCGCTCACTTCGCACGCCAGATCGGCATGAAGCTCTTTCATCTTCACTTTGAGATTCGAGTGGCCCGTTTTGTACATCACCGCAGTCGCCCCCCGTTCGCGGAGCGTATCGTACATGACCTGCGAGCACTTGACTTCCCCGATGACGGTGGGGTTTTTCATCTTCAGCGCAAACAACAAAGCCATCATGTCGCCTTTGATATTGTTCTTACGGGTCAATACCGCGATCCGGTCCGAGTCGCCGTCGTAAGCAAACGCAATATCCCCTTCGCGGTTCAAAAGCTCTTTGATGTCTTCAAGATTGTGCTCTTCGCTCGGGTCAGGATGATGGTTCGGAAACGTTCCGTCAGGATCGGTGTATATCCCTTTGGCGTTCAGGTCGAGCTCTTTGAAAATGTCGATCAGAGCCAGCCCCGCTACACCGTTGCCGCAGTCATAAACGATCCGTTCTTTCATCCCTTTCAAATGGGCAAACGACTCGACCATAAAGCGTTTGTAGCGCTCCAGCGCGTCGATCTCGGTTACCTGCCGCTGTACTTTGGGAGGAAAAGGCAACGTATCGATCTTACGTCCAAGGGCGTAGATCGACTCGCCGAAAAACGGGGCTTTGTCAATCGTGATTTTAAACCCGTTGTATTCGCTCGGATTGTGTGATCCGGTAATCATTACCGATGCGCAGGGAGTAATCCCTTCAAAGGACTGATAGTTGCAAAAATAGTTCACCGGAGTCGGTACCATCCCCATGCCCAGTACCTTGATACCTCCCGCATTCAGCCCGGCGGTCAGGTATTCGAACAATACCGGAGAGTGCGAGCGCGCATCGTATCCGACCGCGACGTACTCCCCAAATGTTCTCATCTCTTCGGCCAACGCATACCCCAAACGGGTGATCGTCTCTTCATTCAGTTCTTTCTCAAAAATGCCTCGGATATCATATTCCCGATAAATACTCATCAAATCCCTTTCCAATAAACAATAACCGATTATACAATGAGGTTGGTAAAAGAGTCTTTGTTTCCGGGGCAAATAGCCCCGAGGAAGAATAGTGAAGAAGTGTTACAGTAGTGTTAAATAGCCCGTTTAAATTCGGGATACGCTTCAAGCCCACATTCGCTGACATCGAGCCCCTGCACCTGCTCTTCATCCGAAGCGCGGAACGGAAAAACTTTGTTTATCAGATAGATGATGCTAAAAGAGACCGAAAAGACGAACACGGCGATGATTATGACCCCTTTGAGCTGGTTCAGAAACGTCACACCGTTGGCGGGATCGGCCGCGAAAAGACCGACGGCCAGCGTCCCCCATATTCCGTTGATCAGATGTACCGACAACGCCCCGACCGGATCGTCGATACGTATCTTGTCGAACAGCGGTACGGCGAATACGACCAAAGCCCCGCCGATACTTCCGATAATGATCGCATCGGCCGTCGTGTACAGATGCGGACCGGCTGTGATCGCGACCAGACCGCCCAGCGCGCCGTTGAGGATGATCGTGATATCGAACAGCCGATAGCGTGCATAGGTCAAAACTCCCGCCGCGATAGCGCCCGCCAAGCCGGCCGTATTCGTATTGAATATCGTCAATGCCACACTGTCCGCCGCTTCTTTCGTCGCGATCGAGCCGACCGATCCCCCGTTGAACCCGAACCAGCCGATCCACAGCAGCATCGCCCCAAGGACCACGAGCGGAATATTAGACGCGGGAATGACACGGATCTGATTGCCGACGTAGCGTCCTTTGCGCGCGCCGATGATCAAAATCGCCGCCAGCAATGCCCAGCCTCCCGTCGAGTGGATCACGGTCGAACCGGCCAGATCCACCATGTTCAAATCAAAGATCGTCTCTTTGAGCCAGTCGCTTCCCCAGCTGATGTTGACCGCCGTAGGATAAATCAATGCCCCCATGATCACCGTAAACAGAGTCAGCGGAAGCAGCCGTGCCCGTTCGCCGACGCCGCCGCTCATAATATTGATCGCCTTACCGACAAACGCCATCTGGAACATGAAAAAAGCCCATTGGCTCATGCTCTGACTCTGGAAATCGCCGAATGCCAGATGAAATCCGACCAGAATAAACGCCATGGATGCCACCGCGTAAATCATCACGTTGACCGTCAAAACGCTCGAGACGTTTTTGGTGCGTACCAGACCCGCTTCGAGCATCGCGAAACCGGGAACCATTAAAATGATCAATGTGATGGAAAATAAAGCAAAAAGAGTATCGATAACGTAGGAAATATCCATGCGCCGCCTTTATTAAGGTATAAAGACGGGCATTATAAATGCTATTGTGCGGATCGAAGAAGAAAAATTGATTAAAAATTAATCAAATGGCCTCGATATCGGTTTCACCCGTACGAATACGGACGATCTTGCCGATATCGCTGACGAAAATTTTACCGTCCCCGATCTTGCCGGTTCGGGCCGCTTCGACGACGGTATTGACGACCTGATCGACCATCGCGTCATCGACGACCATCTCCATTTTGATTTTAGGGAGAAAATCAACCACATACTCGGCACCGCGATACAATTCGCTGTGCCCTTTTTGGCGTCCGTACCCTTTGACTTCGCTCACCGTCATCCCGGTGATCCCGATCTCAGCTAACGCGTCTTTGACGTCTTCCAATTTAAAAGGTTTGATAACCGCTTCAATTTTTTTCATTGTTTATTCCTTATTAGAGGTTAAATCCACGTTCGCCGTGCACCGATTCATCCAGGCCTTGGCTCTCTTGTTCTTCGTTCACACGTGAACCGCCGGTCAATGCCA
>NZ_JQGL01000114.1:0-7495 GCF_000747095.1 Sulfuricurvum sp. MLSB | reverse complement strand
TTGTCCCATACGGTCACCCGAATCTTTGAGCGGTCCTGCCCACAGCAAAGCGTTGTCCGTATTCGGAGCGTACAGAGCGAAGATACCGGTTGCTATCGCACCCCAAAGACCCGCAAGGAAGTGAACCCCGAACGCATCGAGACTGTCATCGTAGCCCAATTTTTTCTTGAGTGCCGTAACACCGAAGAATGCGATAAGCGCACCGACCGCACCGATAATGAACGCACCCGATACACCGACGAATCCCGCCGCAGGGGTAATCGCAACCAATCCTGCGATCGCACCGGTAGCCGCACCGAGCAACGTCGGTTTTTTGAACACCGCATACTCAACCACGATCCAGGTAACCGTAGCCACTGAAGCCGCAATCGTCGTCGTCAGATACGCGACACCTGCGATAGCGTTCGCACCGAAAGCCGATCCGCCGTTGAACCCGTACCATCCGAACCACAGCAGACCGGCACCCACAGCCGTCAACACAACGCTGCCCGGTTTCATAGCCGTTTTCGGATATCCGGCACGTTTACCGATTAGGAGAGCCAAAACAAGCCCGGCCAAACCGCCGTTCATATGTACGACCGTACCGCCTGCAAAGTCAAGAGCCCCTTCGTTGAAGAGGTAACCGCCGCCCCATACCATGTGGGTAATCGGAGCATATACTACAATCGTCCAGATAAAGGCAAACACCATCCATGTGGAAAACTTCATCCGCTCGATGACGGAGCCGGCGGCAATCGCTACCGTGATCGCGGCAAATGTCCCCTGAAACACGACGAATACAAACTTCGGATAGAGTTGTCCCAAATCAACGCTTGCAAATTCCGTCCAGCTGATGCCGTTGAGCATGATATGGCCGAATCCGCCGATAACCTGATTCATCGCCCCGTCCATCGTACCGAACGCTACCGAGAAACCGGCAACAACCCATGCGATAAACGAAACAACGAAAGCTCCGAAAACCATTGCGTACGTATTAAGAACGTTTTTAGAACGGGTCATCCCGCCGTAAAACAACGCAAGCCCGATCGGGGTCATCAGCATTACCAGTGCCGTCGACATCATCATCCAAGCCGTATCTCCCGCATTAAGCACAGGTGCAACAGCATCCTCGGCAAATGCCGATACGCCAAGTAGCGATAAAGCTAAAAGCCACTTTTTCATTATCCTCTCCTTTTTTCAGATTGATCTTTCGAACAATCCTGTGTTAACTGAAATGTCACGTACCATTGTACAGGCTAACCTGACAGAGAAGAGAAGTATAGTTGATTAATTTTTAATCAATTTTAGAGATCATTTAAAAAGCAGTTATTTTGTAGAAATTTATTATGGTTCGCAGAGGCAGAGACACCCCGCAATACTGCCGGATGTCGAAATGTGGAAGTTAAATAGCGTCGCTGTCGGTTTCGCCGGTACGGATACGAACGATTCGGTTGATATCACTGATAAAGATTTTGCCGTCACCGATTTTACCTGTACGTGCGGCTTCTACGATCGTATTGACAACCTGATCGGCCATCGCGTCATCGACAACCATCTCCATTTTGATTTTAGGGAGGAAATCAACCACATACTCGGCACCGCGATAGAGTTCGCTGTGCCCTTTTTGGCGTCCGTATCCTTTGACTTCGCTTACCGTCATCCCGGTAATACCGATTTCGGCCAATGCGTCTTTGACGTCTTCTAATTTAAATGGTTTGATAACCGCTTCCACTTTTTTCATAATAATGCATAACTCCGCAAGATATTTTGAATAATTGTAACCTTATTTAACTAATTAAGCAAATGGAACCAGGGCTGACACCACAAAAAAACAGATTTTAAGACTTTAAGTCTCGTTCAGCTATAATCAGTCACCTAATCTTCACTTTCCGGGGACGAAATGAACGATCTGCTAGACAACAGCGAAATAAACGATATTAATATTGAAGACACTCTCAAGAGCAGTTACCTAGACTACTCGATGAGCGTTATCATCGGACGGGCGCTTCCTGATGTACGTGACGGACTTAAACCCGTTCACCGCCGTATCCTGTATGCGATGGACAAGCTGAACCTTTCTGCCGGTGCCAAGTATAAAAAATCGGCCCGTATCGTCGGGGACGTCATCGGTCAATATCACCCGCACGGCGACACGTCCGTATACGACGCGCTTGTTCGTATGGCACAACCGTTTTCCATGCGTGCACCGCTTGTCGACGGCCAGGGGAACTTCGGTTCGGTTGACGGCGACAACGCAGCGGCAATGCGTTATACCGAAGCCCGTATGACCCGTTACGCGGGCGAACTGCTTAAAGATTTGGACAAAGACACTGTGGACATGGTCGACAACTACGACGGTACGACGCAGGAACCGGATGTCCTCCCTACGCGGGTTCCGAATCTTCTAATCAACGGTTCCAGCGGTATCGCCGTCGGTATGGCGACCAACATCCCTCCGCACAATCCGCAGGAGGTTCTGCAGGCTCTGGTCTATCTGATCGATAATCCGAACGCCACCCTGATTGACATCATGCAGTTCATCAAAGCTCCCGATTTCCCTACGGGCGGAACCATCTACGGTAAAAAAGGGATTCTGGACGCGTACGAGACCGGTCGCGGCCGTATCCGCGTTCGCGCCAAAACCCACATTGAAAAAAAATCGAACAAAGACGTCATCGTCATCGACGAACTTCCCTATCAGGTCAACAAAGCGCGCCTGATTGAAAACATCGCCGAACTGGTCAAAGACAAGTTCATCGAAGGGATCAGCGAGATCCGTGACGAATCCGACCGTGAAGGTATCCGTGTCGTTATCGAACTCAAGCGCGACGCGATGAGCGAAATCGTTTTGAACAACCTGTACAAATCGACCAATATGGAGACGACGTTCGGGATTATCATGCTCTCGACGTTCAATCAGGAACCGCGCGTATTCGCATTGCTGGAAATGCTGGGACATTTCATCAATCACCGCAAAACGGTCATCATCCGCCGCACGATTTTCGATCTTGAAAAAGCCAAAGCCCGCGCCCACATTTTGGAAGGTTTGAAAAAAGCCCTCGACCATATCGATGCGATTATCAAGCTGATCCGCGGCAGCACTGACGGCGAAGCTGCCAAAGAAGGGCTGATTTCCCAATTCGATTTTTCACCTATCCAGGCCCAGGCGATCCTCGATATGCGTTTGCAACGCCTCACCGGCCTTGAGCGCGAAAAAATCGAAAACGAGCTCAGAGAAATCCTGACACTTATCGAATACCTTGAATCCATCCTTCGCAGTGAAGACGTCCTCAAAGGGATTATCAAAGAAGAATTCATCGAGCTCGTCGAACAGTATGACATCCCTCGTCTGACCGACATCGAAGACAACTACGACGACATTAATATCGAAGATTTGATCCCGAACGAGCCGATGGTCGTCACGATCACCCACCGCGGATACATCAAACGGGTTCCTCTTGCCGCCTACGAAAAACAACGCCGCGGCGGTAAAGGAAAAGTAGCCGTCACGACGTACGACGACGACTTCATCGAAAAATTCTATACCTGCAACACGCACGATACCTTGATGTTCGTGACCGATCGCGGGCAGCTCCACTGGCTCAAAGTGTACAAAATCCCTGAAGGTTCCCGTACGGCAAAAGGCAAAGCGGTTGTCAACCTGATCAATCTCGAAGCCAATGAGAAAATCCGTTCCGTCATCCCGACGACCGATTTCAGCGAAACGAAATCGCTGGTGTTCTTCACCCAAAACGGGATTGTCAAACGAACAGCTCTCAACGAATTCTCGAACATCCGAAGCAACGGCGTACGCGCCATCGTCCTCGATGATGGCGATACCCTTATCACGGCGCACATCGCGACTGAAGAGACAAAATACCTCTTCATTGTCACCAAATTTGCGCAATGTATCAAGTTCGAGATTGACAAAACACGTGATCAGGGACGCAGTACCCGCGGGGTTCGCGGTATCAAATTCAAAATCGACGGCGACGTCGTCGTCGATGCGAACATTATCAAAAGCGATGAAGAAGAGATTCTCATGGTCAGTGAAAAAGGGATCGGAAAACGAACCACCGCTGAAGAATACCGCTTGACCAACCGTGCCGGTTCCGGTGTCATTGCGATGAAACTCAACGCCAAAACGGGAACCACCGTCGTCGGATGTCTCATGGTTGATGAAACCATGGACATGATGGCCTTGACCAAAGCGGGCAAAATGATCCGCGTCGATATGCAAACCATTGCCAAATCGGGACGCAACACAAGCGGTGTCTATATCGTCAAAGGAGACGACGTCGCCAGTATTTCACGCTGCCCTAAAACCGAAGAAGAGGATGAAGGTGAAGGCGAAGGTGACGAAAGCACCTTCGAGTTGGAATGATATTTGCTAATAACAGCTAATTAATTGAAACCTTCCTAAGGATACAGAATGCGAATCTCTGCAGTCATTGCACTTCTACTAAGTGTCTCTGCCCTTCATGCGGGCTTTTTATCGAGTGAAGAACCAAATGTCAAATGTGTCTACAGCGGCACGGACGGCAATTGCGTCGAACCGATTTTAAATGCCGAAAACCAACTCGTCATCACCGTCGTCGGTCAAGGAGTTGCTCCGTCGGTAACCGCTTCTCCGGCGCAAGCCTATGCGTTGGCAAAACGCGCGGCGATGGCGGATGGCTACCGTCAGATCGCTGAAAAGGTCAAAGGGGTTCAAGTCGAAGGTCAAGACACCATCAAAAATTTGATGCTCGTTCAATCCAGCACCCGAACATCGGTCGAAGCATTGGTGCGCGGTGCCAATGTTACCAATACGACATTTAAAGAGGGTCTGTGCGAAGTCGAAATGGAAATCGCTCTATCTTATTCGCGGGTATTGCGCTAATCTCTACCCTCTGCACCGGAGCCGATCACTACTACATAGGGTATCGGCTCACCACCCAAAACGCTCAAGCCGTCCACGAAACGTTTTCCGTCTCCAAAGCAATGCAGCCGTGTCCGGCCTCCGAACTTTCAACACTCTCTCTTCGGCGTTTTCCTGATGAATCCTTAAAAGCGGTACTCGAACGGGAAAAAGACACCTTCATCGAATACACCCTGCCGGATGCGACACGCATCAAAAGCACTGCCAGGTTCCTCGATTCAGATGCCAAAACACAAGAGACACTGACCCTCCCGACACAATGCTATGCAGTCGAGTTTAATGATGACTCTGTTACAATCAGCGTATTAAAATAACGCTGTTCAAAAGGGTACGGATGAAAATCGCGATTGTCGAAGACGATATCAATATGCGCAAATCACTCGAAATTGCGATGGGTGATTACGAAAAATACGACGTCTACACCTTCAAAAATGCCCGGGATGCCCTCAAAAAACTAGACGATACCTTTGATCTTATCATCAGCGACATCAACATGCCCGGCATGGACGGGATCGAATTCGTCAAAACACTCGGCGGAAAATACGAGGTAATCATCATCACCGGCAACGCGACGCTCACCCGCGCTATCGAATCGATCCAGCTGGGTGTCAAAGACTTTCTCCTCAAGCCGTTCGAAATCGAAACGCTGATCGCTGCGATCGAACGAACCGCCGCCGTGGCGCAGAAAACTCCGAAAGGCGCGGTTGCCAAACCGCAATCGGGGGAATGCTTTTTGGGGACCTCTCCCGCGCTTGAAAAGCTCTTGGAACGTATCTCCAAAGCGGCTGCCACGGATGCGAGCATTATGCTTCTGGGCGAAAGCGGCGTCGGAAAAGAAGTTCTGGCCCGCCACATCCACGATTCTTCCCCCCGTGCTTCCAAAGGGTTTGTCGCGATCAATATGGCCGCGATCCCCGACAATCTGATCGAAAGCGAACTTTTCGGTTTTGAAAAAGGGGCCTTCACCGATGCGGGAGAAGCCAAGGCGGGACAATTCGAACTCGCCGAAGGGGGGACACTTTTCCTCGATGAAATCGGCGAAATGCCTTACCCGCTTCAGGCCAAACTGTTGCGGGTACTGCAAGAGCGGGAGATTCGGCGTTTGGGTGCGGCCAAAAATACAAAAATCGATGTCCGCATCATCACGGCGACCAATGCCGACCTGACCCGCAAAATAAGCGACGGCGAATTCCGCGAGGATTTGTATTACCGCCTCAATACGATACCGTTGCTCATCCCTCCGCTGCGCGAACGGCGCGAAGAGATTCTTATGATCGCCGAAGCGGCGCTGGAGCGCTATTGCATGCAATACGGCTTTGCTTCCAAAACCTTCAGTACGGAAGCCAAAGCAGCGCTCGAAAACTACAACTGGCCCGGAAACATCCGAGAATTGATCTCCGTCGTCGAGCGCTCTGCGATTCTCAGCGACGGCGACGTTATCGGCGTCGAGGATCTGTTTTTGGAAGCGCGGGGCTTGGGCAGAGTATAGTAAGCCGCCGCTTTCAATCACCTCCAAGCCTTCGTTTGCTATAATCGCGACAAAAATACAGAGGCGATTTCACTTCCCTCTCAAGGAAAGCTTCCAATGAAACGTTACAACGTCGCGATCGTAGGTGCCAGCGGTGCCGTAGGTGAAGAAATTTTACGCATTTTTGAAGAGATCGATTTTCCACTCGGCAAACTCGTGCCTTTGGCCAGTGCGCGCAGTGCCGGCAATACGGTGACCTTCAACGACTCCGACCTTGTCATCAAAGAACTTACCCCCACCGTATTCGATGAAGAAAAAATCGATATCGCCCTATTCAGCGCGGGCGGAAGCGTGTCAGCGGAATTTGCCCCGTATGCGGCTGCGGCCGGAGCGGTCGTCATCGACAACACCAGCCATTTCCGTATGGTTGAGAATATTCCTCTCGTCGTTCCCGAAGTCAATCCCGAAGATATCGCTCAGTGGAAAAACACGGGCATTATCGCCAACCCTAACTGCTCGACAATCCAGATGGTTCAGGCGCTCAAACCGCTTGATGAAGCCTATGACCTTCTGCGTGTCGATGTAAGCACGTATCAGGCGACCTCGGGTGCGGGAAAATCGGCAATGGAAGAACTCGTCGAACAGATGCAGGCATTTTTTGCGTTCAAACTCGATGAAGTCGAAGCCAAAAAATTTCCTCACCGTATTGCGCTCAACGCCATCCCGCAAATCGATTCGTTCACCGATACGGGTTATACGAAAGAAGAACTCAAAATGGTGAATGAAACGAAGAAAATCATGCACAAGGATATCGAAGTGAGCGCAACGTGCGTCCGCATTCCGACGCTTCGCGGCCATGCCGAAACCTTGACCCTTACCTTCGACGGTGCGGTCGATGCGGACGAAGCACGCGAATTGCTCCGCAAAGCCCCCAACATCATCGTTCTTGACGAGCCCGAAGAAAGCATCTATCCGATGCCGTCCATGTGTATGGACCAAAACGAAACGTTTGTCGGCCGTATCCGTCGCGACCTTTACCGCGATAACGTCCTGCATTTGTGGGTCGTTGCCGACAACCTTCGCGTAGGCGCGGCAACCAATGCCGTCAGAATCGCTCAGAAATGGGT
>NZ_JQGL01000113.1 GCF_000747095.1 Sulfuricurvum sp. MLSB | reverse complement strand
CAACCAATCAGCAAGCATTCGAAGCGGCGGTCAAAACGATGATCCGTTACGTCGGCGAAGACGAAAGCCGCGAGGGGCTTCTTAAAACTCCCGAACGGGTGATGAAAGCGTATGAATTCATGTTCGGAGGGTATCAGGAAGATCCCCAAAGCATTCTCAATGCGGCGATGTTCGAGACCAGCAACGACGAGATGGTGCTGATCAAGGACATCGAGTTTTATTCGACGTGCGAACACCATCTTTTGCCGATCATCGGGCGTGCCCATGTCGCCTACATTCCTGATGGAAAAGTGGTCGGCCTTTCCAAGATACCGCGTGTCGTGGACGTATTTGCCCGACGGATGCAGATTCAAGAACAGCTGACCGAGCAGATTGCCGATGCCCTGATGCATGCGATCAGCCCCAAAGGGGTGGCGGTCGTCATTCAGGCGCGCCATATGTGCATGGAGATGCGCGGGGTCGAGAAGATCAGTTCAACAACTACCTCCAGTGCCCTCCGAGGGCTGTTCAAGCGGGATGAAAAGACGCGTATGGAGTTTTTCAACTTGATCAATTCCCCGGCGGGGACCCGTTACTAGCCGATGCCGCTAAAAACGCTTCGTAGCCGTCTGGGTATTGAAAAACTGACGACACTGTTCGGCACCGTCACTAAAATCAGTCCGACCGTCATCACCGCCGAAGGACTTCACGTCAGTATCGGCGATACGGTGCTGATCGTTTCCGAGGTCAACGGAGCCGAAGCGCTGGGGATGGTGAACGAAGTCGAACGGAACCGTTTTTTCATCACCCCTTTCCGTTTCGTCGAAGGATTCCGTACGGGCGATAAAGTGTTTCCGAACCAGACGGGAATGATGATCGAGGTGGGAAACGCGCTTCTGGGGCGTGTCGTCGATCCGTTTATGAATCCGATTGACGGCAAAGGTCCGATCGGGGGTACGCATCTGGAGCCTATTATTAAGGCTCCGATTGCCGCGATGAAGCGGGGGATGATCGATGAGCCTTTCAGCGTCGGGGTCAAAACGATCGACGGTCTTTTATCGTGCGGCAAAGGGCAGAAGCTTGGCATTTTTGCCGGAAGCGGCGTCGGAAAATCGACGTTGATGGGGATGATCGTCCGCGGTGCGCAGGCGCCGATTAAGGTGGTTGCCCTGATCGGAGAACGGGGGCGCGAAGTCCCCGAATTTATCGAAAAAAACCTCGGCGGCAATCTCGAAAACACCGTGATTGTCGTCGCGACGAGCGATGATTCGCCGCTGATGCGCAAATACGGAGCGTTCAGCGCAATGAGCGTAGCGGAGTATTTCAAGGGACAAGGGCTCGATGTCCTTTTTATGATGGACTCGGTGACGCGGTTCGCGATGGCGCAGCGCGAAATCGGTCTCGCGCTCGGCGAACCCCCTACCTCCAAGGGATACCCCCCTTCGTCGCTGACATTGCTGCCGCAGCTCATGGAGCGCGCAGGAAAAGAGGAGGGGAGAGGTTCGATTACGGCCTTTTTTACCGTTTTGGTAGAAGGGGACGATCTGAGTGATCCGATTGCCGATCAGTCGCGCTCGATCCTTGACGGCCACATCGTCCTTTCCCGGGAACTGACCGATTTTGGGATCTATCCCCCCATCCATATTCTCAACTCCGCCTCGCGGGTCATGAACGACATCATCTCTCACGAGCATTTTGCCGCGGCGCGCCGTTTCCGTCGTCTCTACACGCTGCTGAAAGAAAACGAGATGCTAATCCGCATCGGCGCCTATACGAAAGGAACGGACAAGGAACTTGACGAAGCCATCGGCAAAAAAGAGCAGATGGAAAGATTTTTATCGCAAGGGGAAAAATTTAAAACCGATTTTCAGGAAACGGTTGATCAACTGATCGCGATGATGGCCAATTAAAAACTATTCTTAAATGGTGCTAAACATAAAAAACCCTTAAGGTTAGTATAACGAGCTTTGCTCTATTATCCCGAAAGTTAAACAAGAGAGTTTTTGTCTTTTATTTATATTACTTTCTCTAAGGAGAATCAATGCAAGTCTATTTGGACAACAATGCTACGACAATGGTCGATCCGGCCGTCGTTGAAGCGATGATCCCGTTTTTCGGCGACATCTACGGAAACCCCAATTCGCTTCACCGATACGGGACCGCTTCGCATCCGGCGATCACCAAGGCGATCAATCAGATGTACAAAGGGATCAATGCCGGTGACAATGACGATATCATTTTCACTTCCTGTGCCACCGAATCGAACAACTGGGTGCTCAAATCGGTCTGGGTCGACAAGATCCTCAACGGGGACAAGAACCATATCGTAACGACCGAAGTGGAACACCCATCGATCCTCTCCACGTGTAAGTTCCTCGAAGAGCAGGGGGTCAAAGTAACCTACCTTCCGGTGAACGATCAGGGGATCGTCGAAGCGCACACCCTGCGCAGTTTTATTACGGATAAAACGGCTCTCGTATCGGTCATGTGGGCGAACAACGAGACGGGGATGATTTTCCCGATCAAAGAGATCGGTGAAATCTGCCGCGAGCGCGGTGTACTGTTTCACACCGACGGCGTACAGGCGGTCGGTAAGATTCCGGTCGACGTTCAGGACGTTCATGTTGATTTTATGTCGATGTCGGCGCATAAATTCCACGGTCCGAAAGGGATCGGAGCACTTTATATCCGCAACTCGCAAGAGCTTACGCCGCTTCTGCACGGCGGAGAACACATGGGCGGACGACGTTCGGGCACGCTCAATGTCCCTTACATCATCGGAATGGGCAAAGCGCTTGAATTGGCTACTGAGAACATCGAAGCCAAAATGGCTGCTATCCGCGCTAAACGCGATCGGCTCGAAGACGCCTTGATCGCGGCGCTTGAAGACGTTATGGTCGTCGGAAGCCGCGAGAACCGCACGCCGAATACGATCCTGATCTCAATCCGAGGGGTTGAGGGAGAAGGGATGCTGTGGGATCTCAACAATGCCCTCATCGGCGCATCGACCGGATCGGCCTGTGCGTCTGAGGATTTGGAAGCCAATACCGTCATGCTGGCGATCGGTGCCGACCATGAGCTGGCCCATACGGGGATCCGTCTGAGTCTTTCGCGTTTTACGACCGATGAAGAGATTGATTACGTCATCGATGCGTTTAAAAAAGCGGTTTTGCGCCTGCGCGCCATTTCGAGCTCGTATGCCAAAGTACAGCCAACCCCCGGCGGCGAAGCCGGAGAATGCAATATTCACCATTAAAGGAAACCATTATGGCAAAAAATGATCTTTTGGGCGGGTCTTTGTGGGACCAGTATTCCAATAAAGTAACGACGCTGATGAACAACCCCCAGCATCAGGGGGAAATTACGGAAGAAGCGGCTGCAGCGGCAGGGCATAAACTGATCGTTGCCGATTTCGGTGCTGAGAGCTGCGGAGACGCGGTGCGTCTGTACTGGGAAGTCGATCCAGCGACCGATACGATCGTTAACTCGAAATTCAAAAGCTTCGGGTGCGGAACGGCGATCGCCTCATCGGACATGATGACCCAGCTGTGCATCGGCAAAACCGTACAGGAAGCGGTCAAAATCACCAATATCGATGTTGAATTGGCTTTGCGCGATACCCCTGATGTTCCGGCCGTTCCGCCGCAGAAAATGCACTGTTCGGTTATGGCGTACGACGTTATCAAAAAAGCGGCGGGACTTTACCTCGGCGTAGAAGCGGCCAGCTTCGAAGACGAGATCATTGTGTGTGAATGTGCCCGCGTCAGCCTCGGGACGTTGCGCGAAGTGATCCGTCTCAATGACCTCAAAACGGTCGAACAGATCACCGACTACACAAAAGCCGGCGGTTTTTGTAAATCCTGTATCAAGCCGGGCGGACATGAAGCGCGCGAATATTATCTGGTAGATATTCTCGCTGATGTTCGCCGCGAGATGGACGAAGAGAAGATGCGTGCCGCGGCCGATGCCGGAACGCACGGTGATTTCGAGACGATGACGCTGGTACAGAAGATCAAAGCGATTGACAGCGCCATTGATGAGAGCGTTCGTCAGTTCCTCGTCATGGACGGCGGAAACATGGAAGTCATTGACATCAAAGACTCTCCGGAGTACATCGATGTGTATATTCGCTATCTCGGTGCGTGCTCAGGATGCGCCAGCTCCACGACGGGAACGTTGTACGCCATCGAAGCGACACTCAAAGAAAAGCTTTCTCAGAAGATTCGCGTTCTGCCCATCTGATTTTATACGCCGTGGGAGCAAAGCTCCCACGGCTACGCTAACGCTTAGTTTTACCCGCAAGGGGCACAATGTCCTCGGCGGAAAGCCCGCGCACGCTTGCGTGCTTTTTACTTCCCCCCACAAATGATCAAAAATTCTTATCAAACCAGTCGGCTACCTGGCTGCGGATCGTATGGCGCAGCTGGATTCCGGCGATAAAGTCGTTGTGCTGCGCTTTGTTGAGCAGGGTTACGAGGGCGTTGCGCCGTTTGGAGAGGAAAGGGTGGTCGATCTGACCCGGGTCTCCCATGACGACGAGACGTGTTTCATCGCCCATACGTGTTCCTATCAGTTTCAGCGTCGGGATGGTCATGTTCTGGGCTTCGTCGATGATGACGAATTTGCGTGAAATCGTCGTACCTCGCATATGGGCGATGTCCATCGCTTCGATGTTGTATTTTTTCATGAAAATTTCGGTCGCGTTTTCCCGTTTGATCGAATTCGTATTTCCCGTATATTCGACCCGCGCATCGATGGAGTATTTGCTTTGGTGCTCGATCGTAAAGTTGATCGCGGCATACAGAGGGTACATAAAGTACCCCAGTTTTTGCTCTTCGTCCCCTTTGCGAAAGCCCAGCTCCGCCTGCGGATCGTTTGCCGTCACGGTGTTGCGGGCATACACGATCCCTTCCACGATCCCCTCTTCGACCAGTTCCAGTCCCGCCTGAAGCGCGACGAGGGTTTTACCCGATCCGGTAGAACCTGAGACGACGGTAACGTAGTTTTGGGGATGGGTCATCATTGCATAATAAAATTTTTGTTCGAGGTTGAGAGGGCGAACAAGGCTTTCATCAAAATGTTCGCCGAAGCGGCGGTCGAAATCGCACCATTCGATTTGGCCGTTGACGCTGAACGCATGGCGCTGAATCCCCGTTTCGTACATTTCCGAAGCAGTGCTGAGCGCTTTTTCGACAAACGTGATCTGATCAAAATTATGGTGTTGAGGCTCGGAGGGAAGAGCGGGAGTTTCTTCGTATTCGTAGGTATAGGAAAAATCGATTTTTTCGGGGGCTTCGACGCTGCTGTTGCGGATACTTTGGGTTTGAATCCCGCGGATCTCGGCGGCGATACGAAACGACATGTCGTTGGTGAGGAGGGTGAGGTCGTAATCGTCCGCGATTTCGGCGATTTTCGCATCATTCAACCCTTTTGGCTCCGAAAAGTGCGCGCTTACGCGGTATTGTTCGCGATGGACGATAAACAAGTCGATGACGTTGGCTTCGCCGCCGTGCAGCGAGCGGTCAAAATTCAGGGACAAACGGTAATAGCGGTCGTTTTTGCACAGATTGACATCGATTCGGCTGCGAACGCATTCGGGCAGTTCGACCGAGCTGATCGGCTCCCCCCACGCTATGTCGGCCAGACGGAAAAACTCCCGTGCCTGAAAGCCCGCTTCGGAGCGCATATCGTCTTTTTTGCTGTTGAGCTCGGAGAGAACGACATTGGTAATAACGACACCGTTTTGGTTTTCGTCGCTGATACGCAGAATATTGGTTGGATCGTCGAGGATAACGGAAGTATCTAACAGGTAGCAGTTTTGGATGCCCACAAAGAACCCTTTTGGTAGGAATTCTCTATGGTAGCGAAAGAAATCTTAATGTTTTTCGGGATGCTTGCGCGCCTCTTCGCATTTATGCGTAATAGCTTTTGACGCCGTTCATGGTGCGTCCCATATTGAGCAGTACCATATCCGCACATACGAGCGCTGCCATTGCCTCGGCCACGACGGAACCGCGGATGGCGACGCAGGGATCGTGGCGTCCTTTGAGCGAAACGTTGACGCTGTGCCCTTCGGTATCGATGCTTTCCTGATCGATAAAAATCGACGGGGTCGGTTTGAAGTGAACGCGTACGAGGACGTCGTCGCCGTTGCTCATCCCGCCCAGGATTCCCCCCGCATGGTTGGTTTTGAAGCCGTTGGGGGTAATGGGGTCGTTGTTTTGGCTGGCAAGGAGTTCGCTGCTGCGGATACCTTCGCCGATCTCGACGGCTTTGACGGCGTTGATTCCCATCATGGCTTCAGCCAGTACCGCGTCGAGTTTGTAATAGAGCCCTTCGCCGAGTCCGATCGGAAGGCCTGAAATTTTGACGGTGGCGACCCCTCCGACAGAGTCGTGGCGATTTTTAGCCTCTAAAATAGCCGTTTTTTGCGCTTCTTCGACGGAAGGATCGAGTGCATAGATAGGGCTTTTGGGCGGATAGGAAAAATCGAGCGTATCGGCTTCGATTCCGTGGATGGCGCTGATGCCGCTTACAAGCTCGATCCCTAATTCTCTGAGCATCAGTTTGGCGACCGCTCCTCCGGCAACGCGCGCGGCGGTTTCACGTGCGCTTGAGCGTCCGCCGCCGCGGTAGTCGCGGATGCCGTATTTGTGAAAATAGGTAAAATCTGCATGGCCGGGGCGGAAAATGTCTTTGACATTGGAATAATCGCCGCTTTTTTGGTCGGTGTTGTAAATGACCATCATGATCGGTGTTCCGGTGCTCTGTCCCTCGAACACGCCGCTGAGGATTTCGACCTTATCCGCCTCTTTACGTGCGGTTGCAAACTCGTTTTGCCCCGGACGGCGACGATCAAGCTCGCTTTGGATGTACGCTTCGTCGATGGCAAGACCGGCGGGTACGCCATCAAGAACGCAGCCGATCGCTTTGCCGTGCGATTCACCGAAGGTGGTGATCGTCAACCGCTCCCCGAACCGATTCATTTTAGCTCCTTTGACAGCATTTCAAGAGCAATTTTAGCCGCTTCCTGCTGAGCTTGTTTTTTGCTTTTTCCCTGCGCTGAAGCGTAGCGTTTTCCGTCGATGCTGACGGCGACTTCGAACTCTTTTTTATGATCAGGGCCGTGCGCGGCGATAAGATCGTATTCGGGAGTGATCCCGTAATGGGCCTGCGTCAGTTCCTGCAAGGAGGTTTTGTAGTCTTTGAACAGAGAATCGAGTGAAATATCGTCATGGACGCTTTCAAGGAGGAGGATCGTGATATCGCGCACTTTGTCCAGTCCCGATTCAAGATAGATGGCTCCCATGAGCGCTTCGAAGGCATTCGAGAGGAGCGAGCTTTTGGTACGGCCGCTGTTGTTCTCTTCGGCATTCGAGAGATAGATGTATTCTCCCAGATTCAGATAACTCGCCAAACGGGTAAAGCCCCCTTCATTGACCAGTGAAGCGCGCATTTTGGAGAGTTTTCCCTCATCAAAATCGGTAAACTTTTTATAGAGGTATTCGCCCACGATGAGGTCCAAAACCGCATCGCCCAAAAACTCGAGGCGCTCATTATTGTAGGGCTGTTTGTAGCTTTTATGCGTCAGCGCTTCAATAAGGAGCTCTTTGTTTTGAAAGTGATACCCAAGCTGTTGCTGCAGGGTTTGCAAGTCATTCATTGCCGTTTATTCCTTGTTTGTATTTTTCTGCCTCCGATTTGGCGATGACGTCGCATCGCTCGTTCTCGGGGTGTCCGTCATGTCCGCGAACCCATTCGCCGAAAATTTTGTGCTGTGCGGAGACTTCGAGGTATTCGCGCCACAGATCGGGATTTTTGACTTTGGCGAAGTTTCGCTTCACCCATCCCCCGAGCCATTCGTTGATCCCTTTGATCACGTAGCTCGAATCGGAGACGATCGTGACGTTGCACGGTTCTTTGAGCGCCTTGAGCCCCTCGATGACGCCGCGCAGCTCCATCCGGTTGTTCGTCGTATGGGGTTCGCCGCCGCTGATGATCTTTTCGCTGGTGCCGTAGCGTAAAATGGTTCCGAACCCTCCGGGTCCCGGATTGCCCAGCGAAGAGCCGTCACTGAAGAGAGTTATTTTCTTCATACCGCTCCCGTGAAAGATTCATAATGACGTTTACCGTATCGATCGCGTGACAGTGGGGGCAGCGGTGAAACGGCAAAAAAGAGATTTGCTTACATTCGTCACACGTATATTCAAACTGCATCGCCGCTTTTCCCTCGCCGCACTTGCGAAGAGCAATCAGGACGTCCAGCTCGAAAACCGAACTTCCTTCCGCCAGGCTTACCGAGCCTTTGGCCGTGAAAAGCTCCCGCAGATAGGTATTGTTTGCAATTATATCCAAATCAAGATTATCGTCTCTGAGACGCCAGAGAATATCGGTAAGGCGCGTGGAGAGCGATTGGTCAAAATACTGCCATGCCAAAGCCGGACGATAGGTGAAGAGCCACTCAAAAATCAGGTAACCGAGTTTACGGTGGGTCTGATAGAGTTCTATCAGGCGGGACGCTTTTTCATCTATTCCTACAGCGGGGTCGCTCAGCAGAAGACGGCATTCGAGGTAGAGCTGTTCGCTCAGGGCATCGGGCGCAATCTCCATCAGCGATTCCATCACTTCAAGCGCTTTATCGTATTGCTGGAGCTGCTCGTAGATCAAAACGAGATAACGCAGCGCCTGCGCTGAACGGGGATGATTTTGGACGATTTGCAAAAAAGTCTGACGCGAACGCTCCAGAAATCCCGCCTTGAAATAGTTTTTCCCCAGCAGCAGCAAAACGTCCTTTTGGAATGTCGTTTCACGGTTTTTGGAAAGGAGGGCGCGGTAGATTTCGACGCTTTTTTCAAAATTCCCCTGCACTTCGAAACTGTGCGAAAGCATCAGCCACGATTCGTTCGAGAGGGCATTGGTCTGTACCTGATCGCGCAGGCGATTTTCATCTTCAAGCGATTCGAATCTTCCCAAAAACGATTCGAGGTCACGGTGCCCTTTCGCCGTTTTATGCCGCCCCCACCAATAGCTTAAAAAGGAGAGGATGAACAGCAGAATGAAAAAAACAATGATGCCGAAAAGCGGGTCGCGAAACTCGATAAAAAATGTATCCATGCCGTATTATAGCTTTTGCAGAGTGATTTCGCGAATTATGCGGCTAGAGGGGGCAAGACGATACGACAGCGATGGATGCGTCCCGTAGCGGCATTCGTCGCCCGCACAGCGCAGACTCGGGTTTTCATGAATCGGGTCACCCACTTTCTGGCCGTTATGGTCGGGGATCAGTTCCGTCACAACGCTGATGTTCCCAATCCGTTTTCCCTGTTCATCCGGTAAGATGTACGCCATAACGGCATCTCCGCGTTTCAGGACAAAGAGGATCCGGGAACGCTCCGGCGTGATTTGGGACATTTTTTCGACGGTAAAGCCGGGAAGCTTGCTTTGGAGTGCCGCAACGTCAAAAGACAATCCGGGGCGGAGAGGCCCCAACCCCTCTGGGCTGAGGGTGATCGGATAAGGGAGGGGTTCTGTCGGAGCCTGGCACCCTCCCGATAAAAACGCCAGTGTGAGCAAGGGGAACAAGATGCGCATCAAAAGACCCGCTCCAACATCAGCTGCAGGGATACGCGTCCGTTCCATTCGTTTCTGTTTACGGTGTAGCTGCAACTCATCGTCTTGTTTTCGGGGCACTCCAGTGTCCGTCGAAACGCGACCAGTTCGAGTGTTTTGGGTTGCACCCGTGAGGGACGCAGTTCCAGACGGCTGTGGGACTGGTCGCTGCCGAAGAGCTTGATGCTGACCACTTCGGCCTCGCGGAGCAAAAAACGCGGGCGCGGGTTTCCTTCTCCGTAGGGTTCGAAGCGTTCCAAAAGTTCCAGAAGCTCAAAATTGATCATATGATGTTCAAGCTCACCGATGATATCGCTGTTGGGGATAAAATCGGCGGGATTGACGGTACGGGCCGCTTCGTTGATTTGACGGCGGAATGCCTCGACGTGCTCGGATGGCATGGAGAGCCCCGCCGCCATTTTGTGCCCTCCGAATTTATCCAGCAGAGCTTCTTGGGATTTGATCAGGGAATACAGATCGACGTTTCCGATGCTTCGGCCCGATCCTTTGGCGATGCCGTTGTGGATGCTCAAAACAATGGCGGGTTTTTGAAAACGGTTGACAAGGCGCGATGCGACGATCCCGACCACCCCTTCGTTCCAGTGTTCTCCGGCTACGACGATGAGCGTATCCTCAGGAGACACCTGCAAGAGGGCCTCTTCGGTCGTTTGTGCTTCGGTCTCTTTTCGCAGGGTGTTCAATGCGGTCAAAAGCTCAAATTGCTCAAATGCCTTTTGGACGTTATCGGCGAGGAGAAATTCCAGCGCAATCGACGCGTCTTCGAGTCGCCCTGCCGAATTGATCCGCGGGGCGATCTGAAAGGCAATATCTTCCGAAGAGACCGAAGAACGGTTCAAAAAATCCCGGATCATGACAAACGGAGGAAGGGACGAGCGCTGCATCATCTCCAGACCTGTTTTGACGATCGCGCGGTTAAAGCCTACCAGCGGCATGACGTCGGCGATGACGGCCAGTGCCAAAAAGGGGAAAAACTGCCGCATGTCAATAGAGAGGTTCATCTCCTGCTTGAGAAGGCCCATCAGCAGCCATGCGACCTGCGCGCCGCAAATCTCTTTAAACGGATAGGGGCAGTCATGCTGCTTGGGATTGATGATGGCACAGGCATCCGGAAGGGTATCGGAAGGGGTATGATGATCGGTGATAATCAGATCGATACCGCGTGAGCGGCAGACTTCGGCGGCGGCAAAGGCGTTGATCCCATTATCCACGGTAAAGATGACATCGGCTTCGATTCTCTCCAGTATTCCCGGCGATACGCCGTAGCCGTCGGTAAAGCGGTTTGGAATGGCGGTGATCAGAGGACAGCCGATGAGGTTGAAGAAGCGTTTGACGATAGCGGTCGAGGTGACACCGTCGACATCGTAATCGCCGACGACAGCAATGCGTTCGCCATTCCGGATTGCCGTAGCGAGACGTTTCGCCCCTTTTAGGGCATCTTTGAGCTCTTTCGGGTGGGGAATATCGGAGAGTTTTTCGGAAGCATTGCCGAAACGGCGTGCCAAAAATGCTCCCAGAGCGTTATGGTCGAGAAGCGGTACCTCAGGCAGGGTTTGCATGTGCAAACGTCGCTTTGACGAACGCTAAAATCGAAGCATTCGGGCTTTGGAGGCGTGAAGTGAATTCAGGGTGAAATTGGACGCCCAAAAACCACGGATGGTTCGGGATTTCTACCGCTTCGATCAAACCGTTCGATTCGCCGGTCACGATCATCCCCGCTTTTTCGAGTGCTTCGCGGTACGTCGGATTGGCTTCGTAGCGGTGGCGGTGACGCTCGAAAATCATTTCGGTATTGCCATACGCCGTACGAAGGTTTGATCCCGCTTTGGTTTCGCACGGATATTCGCCGAGACGGAGGGTCCCACCCATCGGTGAGGTATGGGTTCGCAGCTGTTTTTGCCCCGACTGGTCGATGAAATTATCGATCAGATAGATCATCGGATGGGTTGTGGCAGGGTTGAATTCGATTGAGTTGGCATCTTCGTATCCGAGTACGTTTCGGGCGTATTCGACGATAGAGAGCTGCATCCCAAGACAAATCCCAAGATAGGGCATCTTGTTTTCGCGGGCGTAGCGGATCGCCTGAATTTTCCCTTCGACACCGCGGTTTCCGAATCCTCCGGCGACGAGGACCGAATCACAGTCACGCAGAAGCGCTTCTGCCCCCTTGGTTTCGATTTTTTCCGAGTCGACCCAGTTGATCGCGACACGGGTATCCAGATGCGCTCCCGAATGAATCAGCGCTTCGATCAGCGATTTGTACGACTCTTTAAGCTCCAGATATTTCCCGACGAATCCGATCGTGACACGATGTTTGGGAGAAACAATTTTTTTGACCAGTGAATCCCATTGCTCCATGTCGGGCTTAAGTTCGCCCAGATCAAGCTCTTTGGCAATCGGAGTGAGGATGTTTTGCTGCAGGAAGCTCAGCGGAACGGCATAAATCGTTTGCTCGTCCATCGCTTCGATAATGCTGTCCGCGCTGACGTCACAACTGAGGGCAAGTTTTTTCTTGAATGTTTTCGGCAGCTGCTCTTCGCTGCGGGCGATGATCATCTGCGGGGTGATCCCGATACGGCGAAGCTCCTGAACGGAGTGCTGTGTCGGTTTACTTTTGTGCTCGCCGGCGGCTTTGATAAACGGAATGAGGGTAACGTGGATGAAAAACGTCCCTTCCACTTCGTCGTCGTGCTTCATCATACGGATCGCTTCCATGTAGGGCAACCCTTCGATATCGCCGACGGTTCCCCCTAGCTCGACAACGAGGATATCGTGCCCCTCGCCCGCCTTTTTGATCCGGTCAACGATTTCTCCGACGATGTGTGGAACGACCTGGATCGTCTGCCCGAGATATCCGCCGCTGCGCTCGCGCTCGATAACGCTGCTGTAGACCTGGCCGGTTGTGAAGTTGCTGGTGCGCAGGTACGACGTATCCAGAAAACGTTCGTAGTTTCCGATATCGAGGTCGGTTTCGGCTCCGTCTTTGGTGACGAACACTTCTCCGTGCTCGAGCGGACTCATGGTACCGGGGTCTACGTTGATGTAGGGATCGATTTTGAGCATGCCGACATTTTTGCCGGAGTGTTTGAGAAGAGCGCCGATACTTGCCGCCGTAATCCCTTTACCGAGTGAACTGAGCACACCGCCGGTTACAAAAATATACTTGGTCATGAGTTGTTCCTTCGAGTTATGGGTCTGTTGTTTTGGTGAAAAAGGCCAAAAAAGGCCATCGCGGCGACGTCAAGGAGCCGTAATTTTAAGTGAGCCATTATATACTTTTATCGCTTATAAAAAGGATAATTATGGAATCTGCCCTCTATTACGTCACGATAGCGCTCGGTGTGTCCATCGTCGTGAACCTGATTTTGAAACGATTGGGGATATCGCAGATCATCGGCTACATCATGACGGGGGTAATGGTCGCGTATGCGTTTGACCTGCGGCATATGGCCGATTCTCACACGCTGGAAATGATTGCCGAATTCGGGGTCGTATTCTTGATGTTTACGATCGGGCTGGAAGTTTCCCTGCAGCGGTTGGCAACGATGAAAACCGATGTTTTTTTCAACGGAGCGCTGCAGGTTATCCTCTCGGCAGCGATTTTTTTCGCTATTTCCTACGGAGTGTTCGGGATTTCTCTGGAGACGGCGCTGATCACGTCGATGGCTCTGTCGCTCTCGTCCACGGCGGTCGTTTTGAGCTATCTCAAATCGACCAAAGAGATTGTCCGTCCCTACGGGCAAAAATCGACGGGGATCCTCATTTTTCAGGACATTGCCGTCATCCCCATCCTTTTGCTGATCGGATTTCTGAGCTCTAACGGAGAGGATATCGGCGACGTTCTCCTGCAAACCTCCATCAGTGCCGTTTTGATCGTCGGGTTGCTGTTTATCGTCGGAAAACGGGCGATGACGTGGCTGCTCCACTTCGCTTCTTCCAGCGAAGTGGACGAATTCTTCATGGGTTCGGTTCTCGTCATCGTCGTCGGAGCTTCCCTGTTTGCGCACGCATTCGGATTCACCTATTCGCTCGGAGCGTTTGTAGCCGGAATGATCATTGCCGAAACACGCTATCACCACAAAGTCGAATCGGACATCGCACCGTTCAAAGATCTGCTTCTGGGAACCTTCTTCGTGACGGTCGGGATGAAGATCGATTTGGGACTGTTCGTTTCCAATTTTGCTCAGATTGCCGCGATTTTACTGGCGATTCTGGCCATCAAGGCAATCGTGATTTTCGGAGTCGTACGTATCTATTCGAAAGCAAAAATTGCGTTCAAAACGGCGATCGCACTCTCTCAGGTCGGAGAGTTTTCGTTTGCGATATTCGCGCTGGCTGGAAATTACGACTTGA
>NZ_JQGL01000112.1 GCF_000747095.1 Sulfuricurvum sp. MLSB | reverse complement strand
ATATAATATATATTATGTTAATCATTATATCTGTTTTTTCAAATCAGTTCCATTTTTGATAAACTTACACTTATGAACTCATCCAAAGAACAACTAATAAACGACATCGAAAACCTCCTCAATCGTTATGAGGGACTCAAACCGACCTACATCGATCCAAAGCTGCTTCAGTTCATGGACGAAACCACTCTAATGCACATTATCGACTCACTTCTGCGCCAGCAGGAAAAAACCAACGAATCCAATATCGAGTGGCTGGAACAATTTAAAAAGCATTAAAAGTTTTTTTAAGGGAATGCTAAAAAATATTATCTATAATACCAACAAGAAAACACAATGATATTTTTTAACATATCATATACAAGGAGATTCTTATGTCCTCTAACGTTGATTTGATCCAACTGACCGAACAAACCAAAAAGCTTAGCGCACTTGTTGTCGAAGACGAAGTCGTTGCCAACGATCTTCTCAGTTCGACGTTTAAAAACTTTTTCGGGGAAGTAACATCCGCCTACAACGGTGTCGAAGCGCTTCGCATGTATGAAAAAGTCAATCCTGATATCGTTTTTGTCGATAT
The DNA here is from genome assembly GCF_000747095.1 of Sulfuricurvum sp. MLSB. Taxonomy (GTDB): domain Bacteria; phylum Campylobacterota; class Campylobacteria; order Campylobacterales; family Sulfurimonadaceae; genus Sulfuricurvum. Next base: position 13,066 of record NZ_JQGL01000112.1, on the reverse strand, counting down.
CATCATGCCCGAAATCGACGGTATCGAACTTGCACGCCGTATCCGTGCCATTAACCCGAATCAAATCATCATCGTGATTTCCGCAAGTAATGACATCCAAAAAATCTCCGAATCGATTGAAGTGGGCGTCAACAGCTTCATCCAAAAACCGATCGATACGAAAAAGATTCTCGAGATGTTGCAAAATATCGCGTCTCTTATCTCCAAACGCAAAAAGATCGAAACCAAAACGTTCTCAATCTCTCTTCCTTTGGACATTTACGAACTGGTTGACGACAACGCAAAAGCGGAAAGCATTTCAAAAAATGCCGTTATCATCCGGGCTCTTCGCTCATTTTACAACAACTGATTCTCCCCTCCCCCTCTTCCCGTATTTCGGGAGGATTCTAGGCTAAACTTTAGCTTTTTTTCAGAATAAAATCACTATAATTTCGGCTCAGGTTAGACCTGCTTTTTCTTTTTTAAAGTGGCCCCATCATCTAATGGTTAGGATTCCAGATTTTCATTCTGGCCATAGGGGTTCGAATCCCCTTGGGGTCACCACTTTAAACTCCCTATTTTACGTACTTTCAAGCACTTTAGTTTTCTTTTCTCAAAAAGTACCGCAGAACTGTATATCCAAGTAGTCCCGAAACCATAGACCCCATCAAAATTCCCAAACGCTCATCTGTCAACACCATTCCACTTGCTCTGGCATCTTCAAAAGCCAAGGACCCGATAAACAGCGACATCGTAAAACCGATTCCGCTTAGGATTGAAACGCCATAGAGAATCTTCCAATTTACACCTACGGGCAATTTTCCAAATCCCATCCACACGGCTAAAGCGCTGAAGAGAAATACCCCGATCTGTTTTCCGAAGAAAAGGCCCAAGGCAATGCCCAATGTTAGATTGTCGTAAAAATCTTTTGCCGAGACGCCGGAAAAACCGATACCTGTGTTGACAAATGCAAACAGCGGGAGTATCACATAGCTGACAGGGGCATACAGCGAATGTTCGAGTTCATGGAAATGGTGTCGATTGTTTTTAAGAGGAATCAGCAATCCCAATACGACACCCGCAAGTGTTGCGTGAACTCCTGATTTTAAAACAGCTATCCAGAGTATGATGCCGATGAGGATATAGGCCGCGTGATTGATGACACCCCGGATATTCATTCCGATTAAAAGAGCAATCATAGACGCGGCAATGCTAAGCGACGTCGTCGAAAGATCGGCGGTATAAAAAAGGGCGATGATAATAATAGCACCCAAGTCATCGATGATGGCAAGTGTAAGCAAGAAGAGTTTAAGCCCTTTGGGGACACGATCACCTAAAAGGGTGAGAATCCCTAACGCAAAAGCAATGTCCGTTGCCGATGGAATAGCCCATCCTTGAAGAGCAACAGGATTATCCCAGTTAAACCACGCGTAAATCATAGAGGGAACGAGCATTCCGCCCAATGCGGCAAAAGCCGGAACGGCAATCGCTTTTGGATCACGCAATGAGCCTTCAATCACCTCACGTTTGACTTCAAGCCCGATCATGAAGAAGAAAACGGCCATCAGCCCGTCATTGATCCACAGAAGAAGCGGTTTGGCGATAACAAGCGATCCTATGCTGACGACAACAGGAATCGACGTAAGGGAACCGTAGAATGATTGAAGGGACGTGTTTGCCATTATCATGGCCAATAGCGTTGCCATAACGAGTAATATGCCGGTAGCGGATTCAAGTTTTAAAAAATTCGATAGTGAGGTTTTGAACATATTTTCCCTTGGAAGCAAAAAGCTGTATTTTTGGATGAATGGCGATGAAAGAGCAGTCACACTCTGCTGAAAAAGAGCATGACTTGGATTAAGAAGTGTTACCATGAAAATATCGGATATGCTGCTGCCCATATCCAACTGTCCACAATCATACAATACTTTAGTAAACGGCAGATAAAATACCAAACGACACTGTCACCTTTAAAAGTCTTCAAAGCTCCCTTAAACCGACTTCTGATAAAATAAAAAGAAAAATCAGGAATCAGACAATGCTTCGTTTTGCCCCAAGTCCGACGGGAGATATGCATATCGACAATCTTCGCGTCGCCTTATTTAACTACATTTGTGCCGTACAACGCGAAGAACCGCTGCTGATTCGGATCGAAGACACCGACAAAGAACGCAACATTCCCGGCAAAGAAAAAGAGATATTTGAGATACTGGCCCTATTTGGGATCGAATACCAAGAACAACAGCTCCAAAGCGATAACCTGCGCTTCCACCGCGCAATGGCATTACAGCTCCTGCAAGACAAACGGGCATTCAACTGTTTTTGTACTCCTGAAATCCTCGAAGCCAAACGTGAAGCGGCCAAAGAAAGCAAGATCGCATACCGGTACGACGGCGCGTGCGAAAATCTTCCGGCCGAAGAGGTGATCGACAATCCCAATCCTTTCACGATACGGCTGAAAAAACCGACCCACCCGATTACGGTAAGCGATATCATCAAAGGCGAATCCACCTTCTCCCCGGACGATATCGACAGTTTCATCCTGATGCACGCCGACAAATTTCCGACCTACAACTTCGCCTGCGCGGTCGATGATATGCTTGCCGACATCTCTCTTATCATTCGAAGCGAAAACCACCTGAGCAACACCCCAAAACAAATCGCGATTCACGAAGCACTCGGATATACCAAAAAGATCGAATACGCCCATTTACCGATCATCCTCGGCGAAGAGGGAAAAAAGATGTCCGAACGCGACGATGCGACGAGCGTCAAATGGCTTCTAGAGGAAGGGTACCTACCCGAAGCGATCGCCAACTATCTCATTTTGATGGGGAACACAACGCCGACCGAGATTTTCACCCTGAAAGAGGCAATCAAATGGTTCGATCTGCATGCCCTTTCCAACGCACCGACCCGTTTCGACATCGATAAACTCAAATTCATCAACCGTGAACATCTCAAAGGACTCGATCCCAAAGAGCTTTCCCGCTACGTCGGGTTCGCAGACGAGGATATCGGGAATCTGGCCAAAGTATTCCTTAAAGAAGCGGGAACGCTCAAAGAACTTCGGACCAAAATCGGCGCAGTATTCGCTCCCAAAAATGTTCCCGATGAGTTCAAGGAAGAGTATGTGCTCTTACGCGATATGACGCTGCAAGCACCTCATTTTGACGATTACGAAGCGTACAAAAACTATCTGATGGAACACAGCGGCCTTAAAGGGAAACATTTCTTTGAACCGCTGCGCATCCTCCTCAGCGGTGCCGAACACGGTCCCGAATTGGCCGATTTGTACCAATATCTAAAAAATTATCTTAAAGAGGTAGCCAAATGATCGATGGAATCGTCGCAGGACTGGGAGGAATCGTCCATTCTCTCCTTACCGTTTATATCTGGGTCGTTATCATCGGCGCCCTCCTCTCATGGGTACGCCCCGATCCGTACAATCCGATCGTACAGATCATCTACCGTCTCACCGAACCGGCCTATAAGCTGGTCCGCCGAATCATGCCGACCGTTTTCAACGGAATCGACCTTGCCCCGATTATTGTGATTGTTCTTCTTCAGGTTGTCGATGTAATATTGGTTAATATCATCAACGGCATGGTTATCGGATGACGCGTTCATTGATCCTCTCAGCGCTTCTCGCGTGTAGCGTTTCGGCGGTCACCCTGGATGAGATCAATGACAAGCCCGCATCGCGCGAAAAAAACTTTCTGATATGGCAATTTTTAAAACAGGACATCAATGCGTCGCAGGCGAGCGAAGCATTCTATCAAATCGATGCCGTCAATCAGCGTTTTTTGTTCGATTATGCTGCCAAAACGGATGAAGCCGAAATCCGCTATACCGCCGATTGTATGCAGAAAGTATCGACCGAATTGATGGGCATTGAGCAAGATGACTGCCTCTATCTGGCACTGACGCCGCAAAAAGCTCAAATGCTGCAAAGTTATGAGCGTGAATTGATTGCGACACGGCTTAGCAACCAGTTTGGGGATGTACAATGGCTTAGAACCATGAACCATAACAACCATTTTACCCCCTTTAGTGATCTCGAAGCCTCTATGAAACTCTTCATCCTCTCAAGCGCTTCATACCGGCATGAACATTTCAATCACCCTATCGATCTCGAAACGCTTTCTTCCCTCACCTCTATGCAGGGATTCCATCAACTCGTCTATCACAGCATTACCGACCCGAAATTGACGGAACTGCACGCCTCGCTTGCCAATGTCAGCGGAGGCGTTTACGGTTTCCAGACCCACTTTTATCTCGGCATAAATGCTTTGCGTTACGGCCGCGGCGATAATGCGCTTTTTCATCTACAAGAAGCACTGCGTAAGGCCCCCTCGCCCATTGAGCGGGATAAATGCAATTTCTGGGTCTTCCGTGCCACGCAGGACAATGCCGTGCTGCACGAACTTGCCGACAGCCTCGATATCAATATGTATGTCCTCTGGGCCAGAGAGCGTCTGAGCATAGCGACCGAAAACTATTTTACAACTCTTCCGACCCCAAAATCCGGCGGATTCAGAGGGAATGATCCGTTTGAATGGAGCCGTCTTCACAAAGAAATGGTCGCAACGCCGCCTGAAAAGCTCTATGAACTGGTTGAACGCCATGAGGGAGAGGATTCCCTCGCAGTACAGGCCTACATGATCGAACGGGTCTATCAACCCTATGTTCATAACTTCACGATGCCCTACGAGCGTTACATGCAAGATCTCAGCAATGACCAAAAAGCGTTTATCTATGCCCTTATGCGTCAGGAAACACGCCTGATTCCGGGACTTATCTCGCGTTCATTCGCTTTGGGGCTGATGCAGATCATGCCGTTTAACGTCGACTCCATCAGCAAAATACACCCAATGAAAGTCTCGTCCTATCACGATATGTTCAATCCCGAAATGAATATCCCCTATGCGATCGAGCACCTTAAACACATCGACCAGACTCTGTACAACCCCGTATTCAAAGCATACGCCTACAACGGCGGTATCGGTTTTACGAAACGGCTGATTACAACGCAAGGGATGTTTTTGCCGGGTGAATACGAACCGTTTATGAGTATGGAGCTTGTGGGCAACTCCGAGAGCAGAGAGTATGGCAAGAAAGTTCTTGCCAATTACGTCATATACAAAAAAATCCTTGGAGAGGGCGTGTCAATCACTGAGCTTTTTGATAATTTAACACAACCGAGCCTGTCTGATTGTTTTCGAGTCGAAGCGATAAATTCGGCGCACTAACGGTGTCGAAACGGATCAGATAGTAGCGGTACCAGTTGTTCTGGACCGGTATAAGAGTCCGGCGCGGGTCTTTTTCTTTGATCTCTTCCATCGAAACAGGGGCGGCTCCGTTGAGGCTCAACGTATAGCCGTGATCATCCAACGTCCATTTTTTGACATCCAGATTCCGTTTCTCAAAGTAAAAGGCTCCAATAAAATACTCCCCGTCTTTGTATTCTTCGGGATAAACCGGGTTGAGGTAAACGGCGGTGAGTATCGCTTTGGTCTCCATCGATAGGACGATCCTGTCGCTGCGCAGCTGCTCGACGGCACGTTCATGCGCTTCGTCCATTGTGAACAATCCGAACGCCCCTTTTTGTGAACATCCGCTTAATGCCAGAATGGCCGCAAGTGCTATAAATGAAAATCGCATAATCGTCCTTAAAATAGGTTCAGATGCACTATCTTAACAAAATTTCAATGATAGTTGACTATAATATCTCCTATTTTTAATTGAGGCATGATTTTTGAAAAAACGTTTAGCGGTTGCCTTTACCGGCCCTTCCAACAGCGGAAAAACGACCCTGATTCTCAAAGTGGCGCGAAAACTGATCCACGAACACGCTTTGGAGGTCGCGATCATCAAAAACGATCCGAAAGACAAAGCACAGTTCGACGTTCCGGGAAAAGACAGCTATAAATTCAGCGACACGGGTGCCGAAGTGGTCGTCACCTCTCCGACCCGAACGACTTTTTTTTCAAAACGCCATAAAGAGCTAGACGAGATTATCGACCTGTTCGGGGAATTCGACGTATTACTCGTCGAAGGGCTTAAGAACCTTCCCCTGCCGCGCATCAGCATATTCCGCGGTTCGATCGACACCGATTATTTTCCGTATATGAACGCTCTTGCAATCGACGAGAGCATCGATATGGCCCAGTATTCTCTTCCCGAAGGGATCGATCTTCTCGATCTCAACGATCCCGATCAAGTGATCGGATGGATTTTAACAAACGCAAAGGTACTCGAATGAACACTATTTTAGAAGCGATCCAGAAAAGCGCCATCCGGATCAAACACGCCATCGACGTCAAAGACATCGGTTATTCGCAGGAGCAAAACAGCTCAGGTGAAACGCAACTGCAACTCGATATCCAAAGCGATCTGATTATTGAAGAAGAACTCAGCCGAATCGAGACGGTTCATACGATCGCAAGCGAAGAAAAAGAGCACCCGATGGTGCTGAACGAAAAGGGGCACTACTACATCGCCTTCGATCCGCTGGATGGTTCATCGCTCGTCGATGTCAATCTCAGCGTCGGCTCCATCTTCGGGATCTACGAGGGAGAATTTTCGGGTGAGAAGATGGTCGCGGCCTGCTACGTCGTCTACGGTCCACGCGTCGAACTGGTGTTTGCCCAGTACGGTAAAGTCTCCCTCTACCTCCTCCAAAACGGCGTCTTCGAATACGTCAAGGAAATTCAGCTGAACGTGAAAGGGAAAATCATGGCTCCCGGCGGTACTCAGCAGTGCTGGCCGGCCTATCACAAACAGATGATCGACTCTTTCTTCGCGCGCGGCTACCGTCTTCGCTACTCGGGCGGAATGGTTCCCGATCTGCATCAGATCCTTCTCAAGGGAGGAGGACTCTTCAGTTATCCCGGTGCCAGCGACAAACCCGAGGGGAAATTGCGGATGCTGTTCGAAGTGTTCCCGTTCGCCTTTATTTTCGAAACAGCCGGAGGAAAAGCGGTCGACGGGAAAGGGGACGTTCTGGAGAAAACCCCCCGTCATGTGCATGATACGAGTCCCTGCTTTTTCGGCTCCAATGACGAGGTCAATGAGGTATTGAGTGTCTACGCCGCACACTGAGGACGTATATGAGCAAAAGCTCGATGAAGTGATGCAGACACTTCGAGCCTGTCAGGAAAACAAATCCCTGAACAGTTGTCTGGATTGTGACGAATGCATCGGGTGCGAGATTCGTGCCAAATACGTCCGAACCGTCTACGAAAGTATGTCGAAGGGCGAAACCGGCGGGTTCGACTTTTAATTTGAACGCCAAAGGAGCAAAAGCCCCTTTGGCTGCGCTGGCCGCTATGGCACTAAAGCTTGTCTCTTGCGAGACAGAAAAAAGGAGAAGGTACTTTAATGAAAAACTATATCACCACCCCCATCTATTATGTCAACGGCGAAGCCCACATCGGCCATGCCTATACCACGTTTATTGCCGATGCGCTGGCACGCCATTCGCGCCTGATCGGCAATGAGACCTACTTTCTGACCGGAACGGACGAACACGGTCAAAAAATCGAAGAATCCGCAAAAAAACAAAACAAGCCTACGCAGCAGTTTGCCGACGAGATCAGCGCGACGTTTAGAAATTTATGGGATGAATTCGACGTAAGCTACGACCAGTTTATTCGCACCACCGATGAATCACATAAAAAAGGGGTTCAGGCCGCATTTGAAAAAATGGTCGCCAACGGTGATGTCTACAAAGATTTTTACGAAGGAAACTACTGCGTCAGCTGTGAAACCTTCTTCCCCGAATCGCAGCTGATGGACGGCGGATGCTGCCCTGATTGCGGACGCCCTACTACGATCGTCAAAGAAGAGAGCTACTTTTTCCGTCTCAGCAAATACGAAAAGCCGCTTATGGAGTATTACGAAGCGCATCCCGATTTCATCCTCCCCAAATCTCGCCGCAACGAAGTGATGAGTTTCGTTCGGGGCGGCCTTAACGACCTCTCCGTCACCCGAACCAGCTTCAGCTGGGGCGTTCACCTTCCCGCATCGCTGAATGAGCCCAAACACGTCATGTACGTATGGCTTGATGCGCTGATGAACTACGTCACGGCACTCGGATACGGCGGCAACGAAGAAAAAATGGGCTTTTGGCCTGCCAACGTCCAGTTGGTCGGAAAAGACATTCTCAGATTCCATGCGATCTATTGGCCCGCATTTTTGATGAGTCTGGGGCTTCCGCTGCCGAAACACATCGGTGCGCACGGATGGTGGACCCGCGACGGCGAAAAGATGTCCAAATCAAAAGGAAACGTCGTCGATCCGCGTGAAGTCGCCAAACATTACGGTGTCGAGAATTTCCGCTATTTCATGATGCGCGAAGTACCGTTCGGACAAGACGGCGACTTTTCGCAACGCGCATTGATCGACCGCCTCAATTCCGATCTTTCCAACGATCTGGGGAATCTTCTCAACCGTATTATCGGAATGAGCGAAAAATATTCCGACTTTGCGATCAACAGCGCCGATGTCGAAAAATACCACTCACGCGAATTAAACGACGCTCATACGCTGCTTGACTCTCTTCCTCCGTACCTTGAAGAATTGCAGCTTCACCGCTACCTCGAAGAGCTGTGGAAAGTCTTTACCATCGGCAACAAAGCGATTGAAGAGCACGCGCCGTGGACAAAAATCAAAGAAGGCCGCACCGATGAAGCGCTCGCTACCGTCGCACTGGTCGCCAACCTGCTCGCCAAAGCCTCGGTAATGTTGCACGGTATCATGCCGCACACGACCGCGACGATTGCCGATGCGCTCGGATTTGCGATCAATACCCAAAGTTACAACGATTTGATCGTCGATAAAAAGCTTCTGGCTCCGTTCACGATCAAAAAAATTCCGCCCCTCTTCCCGCGCGTCGAAGAGCCGCTGATGGCCGAAGCGCCCAAAGCGATGATCGAAGAAGCGCCCAAAGCGGTCGAACCGAAAAAAGAGGATAAAAAAGAAAGCACCGTTCCTGCCGAAGGGCTGATCACGATCGATCAGTTTTTCCAGACATCGCTTAAAATCGGTACCGTTGTTGAAGCCGAAGAGGTCCCGAAAAGCTCAAAACTCCTTAAACTCCAAGTTGATCTGGGCGAAGAATCGCCGCGCCAGATCATCGCCGGCATCCGTGAATACTACTCAGCCGAATCGCTGGTTGGGACGCAAGTGTGCGTCGTCGCCAATCTCAAACCGGCTAAACTGATGGGAATGCTCTCGGAAGGGATGCTCCTCGCGGCCAAAGATTCCGAGGGACTTTGCCTTGTCCGTCCCGAAAAACCACGCCTAAGCGGAAGTTCGATTGGATGAGACTTGAAAATATCCTCGCACTGACACAAGGAAACCTTCTCGGTGAGCCTTCGGTCAGTATCTTTGAGAACGTCGTTTTCGATCCTTCCAAAGTAAAGCGGGGCTCACTCTTTATTGCCTATTCTTCCGAAGACATTCCCGAAGCGCTCTTAAACGGAGCCTACGGCGTCATGTTCGACCGCCCGACCCAAATTACCGACAGTGAAATTGCCTGGATCAAGGTCGATAATCTCGACACCGCCCTCAAAAAGCTGCTCCGGTTCTATCTCCTCGAAAAAGAGCTGCAGGTTTACGCGTGCGATCCGATCACTCTGCACCTCTCCACCATGATCACAACCCCTCCGACATTTTGCAACGTCGAAGGAACCATGCGCGAAGTTTGGGAAAAGCTGTGGCCGCTGGAAAAAAAATCGATTGTTCTCTTTTCCCCTGCCCTCACCGATCCCGATATTTTTATCGAACATTCCCAGCTCATTCGTGCGCAGGAGAATACGATAACGATTATAGAACAGACGCTGTTCGAAACGTCGTTCATTCATAACGACACATTTTACGAGCGTCAGATGCTTTCGCCGTTTTTCATCCCTTATCTGGAGCATCTGCTCTTCTTCTACACATTTTTGCGTGTTCCGTTTCAGATCAGAGGATTCAGCAAAATGGGCCATTTCATCCCCGTTTTCACGAATGCCCGCATGGAGATCAAAGAATTCGGCAGCAGCGAGCGGGTGGTTATTTTCGAACCTCTGCTGGAGCTGATTGACGAACAGATCGATTTTCTCGATGCACAGGCGTCTTGGGCCAAAATTATCTGCCTTCTTCCCGAATCCATGCGTTCGGCGCTCACGATCGGCGTCGAAAACATTCTGTTTTACCGTTATCCCGAAGAGGTCATTGCTCTGCTTCAGAGCCAAGATTTTCATTTTGCCCTTGTTGCCGGAGTCGATAAAAGCATTCTTCGCCCTTCGCGATCTTCCATGAAACAGCTCGAACTCGATTTTTAAATCGGACGTATTTCCCGTAACTCTCGACGAAGTCTTTTTTCATCGCTCAGATAGCATCGTACCAAGCCGTGAAAATCTTTTGAATGGTTCATGTGGCGTAAATGAGCCAGTTCGTGGACGATGATGTAATCGATGTGTTCGTAGGAGAGCTGCATCATAAGCGTGTTGAACGTCACGACTCCGCGGCTGTCACAGCTGCCCCAGCGGCGGCGCATCTTTTTAAAACGGATCTCACTTGGATGCATTTGCATTTTCCGCGCATAATACTCGATGCGGGATGGAAGGGTTAAAGTGGCTTCTTCGCGGTAGAATTGATGGTAATATTTTTCAATATTAACATCTTTTTGGACTTTTTCGAGCTTTTTGTGCAATTTCGGAAACTGACTCACGTCATAGATTTCTCCGCGGAAACGAAGCGTCTTACCCGGAACATGGCGGTGAGAGTATATCTCAAGCAGCGATTTGAGTTTTTCGCCGATCCAGTTTTCTTTGGATTTCAAGAGGTTTCGGACGGCTTGCTCGCTTTTGATCGGCGTGCGTACGCATACCTCTGCGTTTGCGGTTACGGTAATGTACGTATTGCGGTTGCGCGGGCGGTAATGGTGCGTAATCGCTGATCTTTCGGCATCAAACATGGCGGTAGGGAATCGGATCCTTCGCACCGGCTTGTTCAAAACCGCGCAGTCTAAGACGACAGCTGTCGCACTCGCCGCAAGCCTCATCCTCGTCTTTATAGCAGCTCCATGTCAGATGAAGCGGTACGTTTAACTTGATCGCTTCGGCTACGATCTGTGATTTATTGAGGCGTACAAGCGGCATTTTTATCGTGACGGAAGTTGTCGCTTTTGTCCCGAGATTGGCCGCTTTCTCGAACGCCCCGATAAAACTTTCCGTACAGTCGGGATAACCGCTGCTGTCTTCTTCGACAACGCCGATTGCGATAGCTTCGCATCCTTCTTTTTCAGCGACGGCGGTGGCGATAGAGAGGAAAATCCCGTTGCGGAAAGGGACATACGTGATCGGCACACCCGCTTCCAAGCCTCCCGTCGGAACATCGAGCGTGTGATCGGTAAGCGCCGATGCGCCGATCGTTTTGAAAAAATCAAGATCGATCTCATATGGGTTTTCTACCCCAAGATCGCGGCAGACGGAACGGAACGCTTGCAGCTCTTTACGAACGGTACGCTGTCCGTAATTGAAATGCAAAGCAACGATCTCGTACCCCTCTTCTTTCATCATATAGGCGCACAGGGTCGAATCCATCCCTCCGCTCATTATACACAGTGCTTTTTTTGTTTTCATGGATGTGATTGTAGCAACGTATTCCTTACGGAGCAATGTAACAAAGAAGTATGATGCGGGGCAAATTCCCGCATCATGCGCTGAAGATTAAACGAGCCCCTGCTCGATCATCGCGTCCGCAACTTTGCGGAAGCCGGCAATGTTGGCACCCAGAACCAGGTTGGTCGGCTGACCGAACTCGGCCGCCGTCTGGCTGGCGTTAACGTAGATATTTTTCATGATCTGCGCCAGCTTGGCATCGACTTCCTCGAACGTCCAGCTGACCATCGAGGCGTTTTGCGCCATTTCAAGCTGTGACGTCGCGACACCGCCGGCATTGGCCGCTTTACCCGGCCCGTAGCAGATTTTTGCGTCAATGAATGCATGAACCGCTTCGAGAGTGGATGGCATGTTCGCCCCTTCGCTCACACAGACACAACCGTTTTTAAGGAGTTCACGCGCGTCCTCTATGTTGAGTTCGTTTTGTGTCGCGCTCGGGAACGCGGCGAAGCACGGTACAGACCATACCGCGTTGCGTCCTGCCGGATACTCTTCGATCGGCGTGTATTTCGCGTTTGGACGGTGTTTGATATACTCGCTGAGACGGGCGCGCTGAACTTCTTTGAGATCTTTGAGCAGTTGCAGATCGATTCCTTCGGCATCGTAGATCATCCCAGATGAATCGCTGCACGTCACCGGAAGGGCTCCGAGGTGGTAGAGTTTTTCGATCGTATAGATTGCGACGTTACCCGAACCGGATACCACACAGGTTTTCCCCTCAAGGGTTTCATTGCGGTCTTCGAGCATGTATTTGGCGAAATAGACCGCGCCGTAGCCGGTCGCTTCGGTACGGGCCAACGATCCGCCCCAGTTGAGCGATTTACCGGTCAATACACCCTCATAACTGTTGGCCAGTTTTTTGTACATACCGAACATATATCCGATCTCGCGTCCGCCGACTCCGATGTCACCCGCCGGGACATCGGTCGTAGCACCAATGTGGCGGAAAAGCTCGCTCATGAACGCCTGGCAAAAGCGCATGATTTCGCGGTTCGATCTCCCTTTGGGATCGAAATCGCTTCCCCCTTTTCCTCCGCCGATCTGAAGGCCGGTCAGGGCGTTTTTAAAGATCTGTTCGAAACCGAGGAATTTGATAACCCCCGCATTGACGCTTGGGTGGAAACGCAGCCCTCCTTTATAGGGTCCAAGAGCGGAGTTGAACTCGATACGGAATCCCTTGTTTACTTGGATTTCGCCCTTGTCATCCACCCAGTTAACGCGGAAAAGGATCTGACGTTCCGGCTCGACGATCCGTTCGATAATCTTGTGTTCGCGGTATTTCGGGTATTTTTCCATTAACGGCCGGAGAGATTCAAGTACCTCTTCGGCAGCTTGGTAAAACTCGGTCTGTGAAGGACTGGTTCTTTTGAGATAGTCGAAGACTTCTTTTACGTACGGCATTTAGACTCACTTTC
>NZ_JQGL01000111.1 GCF_000747095.1 Sulfuricurvum sp. MLSB | reverse complement strand
CGTACCCGTGCGCATCGGGATCGAACTTCGACTCGCAGTACGGGATCAGGGCAAAAAACGGTGGGATACCAGCCTCGCCAAACGCCTCTTCGATCTTTTTTTGTTCTGCGGCAGTAGCGCGATAGCGTTTATGCAGCAGGGAAACGGAAGGGGAATAGCGTTCCAGCAGCAGTGAGAGCGTTTTGGAATCGGAAAGCGTTTCGTCTGATTCGAGCATCTGCAGCGATGCATTGATTTTGTCGGTCGGAAGTTGAGCGCCGCTCAGACTGAGGGCGATGACGAAGGATAAAAGCAGTAAATAACGTATCATTGGGATATTGTATCATATTCGTCGTTCATATATTTAACCGGAAACCCCGATTTTGGTTGCCGTGAGGAAAAGGTAATCTTTCCCAGTGACGGTCACCCTGAATTTCTTTTGCTGCAGGTATTTTTTGCAGTAGTGGACATCCTTCACCAGCAGCGACATCTCCGAATAGGGATAGTTCGGAGCTTTGGCGCCGTAAATCATCTCTCCACCCATCCAGCGACAGTTGGGAAAGCCCAGTATCATCGCCCCGCCGTTTGTCAGGTATTTCTGTACCAGTTTCATAAAGAGCGGTTTGAAATCCAATCCGCTGCTTTGGAGCGTTCCGATTGTGACGATGAGGTCAAACCGTCCCAGCCCCAATGACTCCAGATCGTTGATGTCATGGACATAAAATGATGCGTTCCCCTCGTCGAACCTCTCCCGCGCGAGTGCAATGGCCGAGGCGGAATGATCGATTCCGACGAGTTCGAGATTTTGGTAGCTATCCGGAGAGAGTATGCGGCGTATCAGGTCGAATTCGTCACCCGTATTGATCCCGAGATTGAGGATGCGTACCCGCTCGCCCACTCGGACGCTGCGAAGCGCGCGCAGGTAGGCGTGTAAAAAGGCGGGTTCTTCGTTTTTGTGTACGGCCGCGAAGCGCGACGCGGTGCCGTATTTTTCCTCTTTTTCGTCGCTGCGGTGAAACGAATCGCTCAGATCGAGTTTCTCATACGTGATCGCCACGGTGTGCGCATCGACGGGGGTCGGCGTGCGCATGCGGCAAAAGAGGATTTCCCCAAGATCGCTTAGCGCTTTGTACGAGCGGTAGCAATACGTTATCCCATCCAGCGTGATGGTTTCCCCCGCATAGCGGCCGTGCGAGACATCGGGGTTCAAAACGCACAAGCTGACCGTATCCGATTCTTTCAGAGAGTTTTCGATCCATGCGAGGATATCGGTGAGAGGTTCGGAGGTAAATCGTTTCACGG
>NZ_JQGL01000110.1 GCF_000747095.1 Sulfuricurvum sp. MLSB | reverse complement strand
CCTGAAGAAGTGGCCGCCATCGGAGACGACCTGAACGATTACCGCCTTTTGCAATGGGTTGCGCAAGGATATACCCCGCATGACGGCTCAGAGTATGTCAAAGCGTGCGCTCACGTCTTGGAACGCCGCGGCGGCGACGCCTGCGTACGCGAAATGATCGAGAAAGTGATCCGTTCCAACGGCGAAGAGGAAAAATTTCTGGACCAGTGGCTGTAAATGTCGATCAATGTTTTTTTTCTGCTGGTGTCGGGTCTATTGTTGGGAATGTACGGATATTTTACCCCTTCGTATCGCGATGAGGGGGTTCAAGGCGAAGTGCCTAAAATTCATCTTTTTTCTTTCTCTTTGTATGAGATTTCGCATCGCGGAGTCGATCATATTCTTGAGGGGCAAGAAGGAAAAAAATTTGACGATCGATATGAGATAACGTCAGCTAAATTTAGCGATAATACGAAAGCGCAATTTCAGACAATACGTTCGGACAAGGCTCTTTACCGAGACGACATTCTTCAAATCGACGGTAATGTCCTTTATCACCGCGCAGATGGATTAGAGTTTCGTTCTCAGGAAGGGAAATACGACACCGAAAAATCGGTTGTTACGACCCAGGGCCCTTTCGTGATTACCCAAAACGCCAATCGCGTCGACGGACGGCGGCTGTATTACAATACGCAGAGTGACATCGTGTCCGCGAATGCGGTACGGGGAAGCTACCAATTAGACTAGGATTTCGTGTATGATTAAATTAATATCTTTTTTACTCCCATTATCGATGCTCGTTCTTTCGGCGGAAGAGCTTAAAGTCATTTCGGATAATTTTCAGGGTGATCAGCAAAAAGGGATATCGGTCTTTACCGGTAACGTCAAGACGACGAAAGGTCAAGACGAACTCAATGCGTCGAAAGTCACCATTTATACCGATATTAACAAAAAGCCGTTGAAATACGTAGCGGAAGGAGATGTCTCCTTCTACATCGTCACCGAGCTAAAAGAGGTCTATAAGGGTAAATCTCTGATTGCCGTCTATTACCCCAACGAGAGCGAGTACCATTTTTACAAAAAAGTCGATTTGATCCGTGTGGATGATTATCGCCGCGTTCGCGGGGATAAAGTCATCGTCAACACGATCAAAGGTCAGGCCACAGCAGAAAGCATCAAAGGCGAACCGGTTATCATGACGTTCACCCTTGAAGAGAAAAAACCGAAAAGTCCGGCCAAATGATCGAAATCATCGATTCTTCGTTTGTGACGTCTGCACCGAACATCAGACTCTCTCCGCCGAACGAGGAACAAAACGAAGTTGCGTTCATGGCCCGTTCCAATACGGGCAAAAGTTCGCTTCTCAATACTCTGACAAACCGAAAATCGCTTGCCAAAGTATCCGCAACGCCGGGAAAAACACGTCTCATCAATTATTTCGACGTCGTATTCATGGACCGTGAATCTCAGGAACGTGTCAATGCCAAATTCGTCGATTTGCCGGGATTTGGTTATGCCAAAGTAGCCAAAAGTCTTAAAACGGACTGGGAAAGCAATCTAACCTCCTATATCACCGACCGTGCCCAGATCAAAGTGTTTGTCCACCTGATCGACAGTCGCCATCCCGATCTGGAGATTGATGCGTCCGTACATGAATATCTGGAGCAGATATGCACTCCGGATCAGACGATACTGACCGTTTTTACAAAAATCGACAAACTCAATCAAAAAGAGCTATCCGAACTGAAAAAACGTTTTCCGGGAGCATTGATGGTGTCCAATTCCAAACGCCGCGGCGTCGATGCGATTGTCGGGACGCTGTACCATATTCTGAAAAATGAGGACGCATGAGCCGGATCGTCTATCAGAAGCCGACACTTGAGGACATCTTTGCTATGCAGCAGCTGGTTGCACCCGAAATAGAATCGGGTGTGATTCTGCCTCGGAGCAATGACGAGATTGCGACGAATATCCGTTCCTATTGGATTGCGTTGGACGGCGAAAAATTGATCGGGTTTGTCGCGTTGCACATTCACTCTCCGAAACTTGCCGAATTGCGCTCGATGATCATCGACCAAAGCTATCGCGGCCAGAATATCGGCACTGAACTTGTCGAAAAAGCATGTGAAGAGGGACGGCGTCTCGGTCTGAAAGAGGTTTTGGCGCTGACGTATCAGCAGCGTTTTTTCGAACGGTTGGGATTTGTCGAAATCCCCAA
>NZ_JQGL01000109.1 GCF_000747095.1 Sulfuricurvum sp. MLSB | reverse complement strand
GACAATTAAACGAGGATATTCACAAGTTTAGTAAGGCAGTTGACCTATCGGATGAAAACTTTGCGAACGGCCAAAGCGGGATTGCGATGGCTTACAAGCTTTTCATTATGAAGCAGGTTGTCGCTAATAAAGAGCGTAAATTTAAAAAGGGTTTGCAACGACGGTTAGAATTAATATGTAACTACCTTAATTTCCGTGGTGCAAGCCTGAATTATTTGGATGTTTCTATTAAGTTTGAACGAAACGAGCCAGTTGATGAAGCGCTGAAAGTTACAACCGCTTTACAATTAAATGGTTTTGTATCTAAAGAAACAGCGTTGAGTGCTTTACCATCTTCAATCGTGCCGGACGTTAACGCAGAGATTGAAAAATTAGCAGATGAAGCGGATGCTTATACAGGTAGTGAGTTCTTAAACGAAACCGAGGTCACATCCGATGACAGACAAACAGAAAGCGATTAAGAAAGCCTATGATGAAATAACAGCGCAAGCTGCTAAGATTTACGGTAATGACTGGACATATTCGGATTTGATGAAGTTTAGCCGGTTCACTAAGTTAGAAAAGGCTATGCAAAAATCAATTTATAAGATGTATAAGGAAATACGGGGATTGATTGACAGCGATTTAAACATTGCCTATCTTGAATCAGCGACAAAAGAAGTTGATACCCTGAGTGAGTATGGGTTACGGTTGGCAGGGATTAAAAAGGTGTTCGATGCAAAGGCAGCTATTGAGGTGCCGTTTGGCGGTGTTGTCTGGTATGAACGATTAGGCCAGAATGCTGATGATGTACTGGTTGATTTATCTAATACAATCCGTAGTGGTATTTATAACGGCGTTAGTTACTCAAACATGACGAAAGAATTACAGGGCATATTCGGGAGTGATAAGGTATTAAACGACACCATCGCACGAACAGAGACAAGGCGGGTTATTTCAGTTGGGCAAACTGATGTGCTGGACAAAGTACCAGAATCAGTGGGATTAATGAAAAAGTGGGTAAGCGTCAAAGATGAACGGGTGAGAAGTTCACACCAAAGCATGAATGGAAAAACAATCCCGTATGATGAAGATTTTGTAACACCACTAGGCAGTAAGGGCAAAGCACCAATGCAGCTAAAAGGTCCGAACGTTAAAGCCGATGTAATTAATTGCAGGTGTATAATGCGGTCGGTTATTCCATAAAGGAGAAATGATGGACAATAACAAAGATGAATACTATGAGTTTTTACAATCAGTAAAACCAGCTGTTGAGTTTTTAAAAGAACACGGAAACCCTGATCAATTTATTGTAATAACGATGGATAAAGTTAGGATAATGAATATCAACAGGGAAACACCAACAAACTATATAATTAAAACAGTGGGGGTTAAATAAGTTGGCTGATACTAAAGGTTTTTTAAATGTTAAAGTAGACTGCTTTAATGCTAGTTATGTAAAAGAAATGATTGAATTGTTTAAAATGTTCGCAGAAGATGAACGAATAATAGAAGAAGTTAGAGGAAGTTTTATCGTTAGTATGTTGGACATCATCGAACGGCACAAAGAAGAAGTAGAAAAGCTTAAAGGCGATGGGATAATTTTAAGAAGTTGATAGCGTGTTGCAAATATCACAAGTGTTGCAAATGTCACATAAATAAGTTATAATAAAGAAAATGAACGTTAAGGCGAGAACTTAATGGGCTAAAGGAGATTAAAATGTTAAACGATACAAAAAAA
>NZ_JQGL01000108.1 GCF_000747095.1 Sulfuricurvum sp. MLSB | reverse complement strand
AGGTTGAACAGTTCTTCAGGGGTTTGTGGCTTCATGGCTCAATTATTTCAGCGTGTTCTTTTCTCACTCCACGAAACAATGTCCTGTAATTGCGGAGAATATAAAGCTCTGGTAAGTAATCTATCTGACGTGCGACTCTTACCTTACCAACTAAATGCCTGTACCAACTTTCGTCGTTGGCTTTAATGATTTTTATTTTCATGTCGTTTCTATTTCACTTATTAATTCTTTACGTCGTTTTTTCCAGTCAAATATAATAGAATGTTTTTTTATGTTGTATCTGACTGACGTTTGATTGTGAAATGCCATATAATTCACCTATCTCCCGTTGTGATATATACCCCTGAAACTCTCTAATTCTTAGTATATCACATGGAGTTAGTTTTATAGTTCCATGCCGCATTTTGTCAATCGTATTTGTAATAACATCACCCTTATAAAGATTTGACACTGAATTATTATTCTTATCTCCGTCATAATGACATATTTGATCCTTTCCTGTAAAAGTATTGTCAACAAAATATCTAAAGACCTCTTTGTGTATCCGCATTGTTTTACGTTTTACTCCATCAATATTTAAACAATAAAACAAATACCCATCCCTGTCGATTTGTGGTTTGCGTATTATTGTACGATATCCGGCCTTCCTGTCTTTTCGTATCCCAGAATATTTAAAATTTGACATTACCCGACCGTGGTTACTAATTAGGTATTTACCATTACTCCCAAACTCAACCCAAACTTCTTTCATTTTATTCCCCGATTTCATTATCCCGATCAAAGAAATGGAAGGGAGATCGGGTTCCCCTTGTCATCAGGTAGCTACTCCTGACTATCCATTTCCAAAGATAAATAATGTTTTTCAACTTACAAATTATTTTTTTGTAATTCCGCTTCAATTTCTTGCTTCCTTTTTTTCCAGTCGCTATCAGGATCAAGTATGTTAGTATTCAAATACTCTGAAGCGAATTTCCGAATACAAGCTACATAGCCCATGTGATCAATCGTAAGAAACTCTGACTTACTCAGTGGCATACGCATCAACTCCCCGGTTTCGGGGTTCAGGATGTCTTTATTTGCCCACATAAGTTTACAGAATTGGTCAACCTCTTCAGTGTTGGTAAACTCGTAACCGGCCTCGTTCAGAGCTATTAACATCTGTGGGTAAATACCCCCGTATAACCATTTGAATTGTGAATGACTGGCTTTGCTCTTCCAGGATTCAATAGTCATCCGGTAGTTCCCTTTCGGCAAAGAGCGGAGGTCTTCCTCCATCACCTTTCGGTTTATGATGTGGAAAACATCTCCCTCTTTTCGTGCCTTGTAAACTAACTTTTTCACTTTAAC
>NZ_JQGL01000107.1 GCF_000747095.1 Sulfuricurvum sp. MLSB | reverse complement strand
AGATCGTCGTGAAGTGTTGCCAGTTCTTTCAAATACGCTTCATCGAAAAAATCGCTGCGCGTGGCCAATACCTGCGCCAATTTGACGAAACTGGTCCCGAGCACGGTAATCGTCTCTTTCAGCCGTACCGCCGAGAGTGGCTTCATCCCCAGAAAAGAAGGCTTCTTCTTGATCAGCAGATACAACGACAGCAACAGTGCAAAGATGCGCCAAAGGCGCAGCGGAGAGTACAGAGAGATCACTTTTTGAGCGCTTCTTCTATGTCCTTTTTCGTTGCCAGTCCCAACTCTTCGATGACCTCTTTGATCGCGGTTTTAATCTCCTCTTTAAGGCGCGTCTCTTCGTTTTCGCCTTTGGTTTTGAGGCTTTCGAGGAAACTTTTGGTGTCGGATGTGCTGATTTTCCCTTTTTCTTCGAGTTTTTTAAGCTCCTCTTCTACCCGCTCTTTGAAGAGCAAAGCGCCGCCCAATCCGGTGTACATCAGTTCTTTTAACATGATCGACTCCTTTTGATATAGTGTAACATGATAACATTAGATGATAACGTTCGATAGTGTTTTTTTGTCATTTGATGAACTGCCATTGACGGACTACGAATAATCACGCGAATGAGTGACAATCAGGATAACCAAAGGAGGCGATCATGCTCGATCTTACCCAAATGCGGCGGGAGTATTCCCAAGCCGTTCTCGATGAAGATTCCGTTCATCCCGATCCGCTCAAACAATTCGAAAAATGGTTCGCAGAAGCACAATCGGCGCAGATCAGCGAACCCAATGCGATGGTACTCGCCACTGTAAATGCGAACAACGTCCCCAGCATCCGCGCCGTGCTGCTGAAAATTTTCGACACGCGGGGGTTTGTCTTTTTTACCAATTACAACAGCGACAAAGCCCGCGATATTGCGATAAACCCCAACGTGGCGCTGGAGTTTTTATGGCTCGACCTGGAGCGTCAGGTGAAAATACTCGGCCGCGCCGAAAAAATTTCGACCGCCGAATCGCTCAAATATTTTCTGAGCCGTTCACACGACAGCAAAATCGGCGCTTGGGTCAGCGACCAAAGCAAAGTCATCAGTTCGCGGCAGGCGCTCATGATGCAGGTGGAAAAGATGAAAGCCAAATTCAGCTCCGGCGAAGTCCCTCTCCCCGATTTTTGGGGCGGCTATCGGGTTGTTCCCGAAAAAATCGAGTTTTGGCAAGGGAGAGAAAGCCGCCTGCACGACCGCTTGCTCTACACGCGTCATGAGGGACATTGGGTAATTTCAAGACTCGCCCCCTGATACACTTCATACAAGGAAATACGATGACTATTTTGCTGACCGGAGCCAACGGCTACATCGGCCGCCGGCTCAAACACCGTTTACTTCAGATGCCGCAGATCCGCCTTCGCCTTTTTGTAAAACACGGCCAAGTCGTCATGGCGGGCGAACGCTGCGAGATCGTCGAGGGAAGCACCTTCGATACCGAAAGCCTTGAGCGCGCACTGAAAGGAATCGATACCGCGTACTATCTGATCCATTCGATGGAATCGGCCAACTACCGCGAACTCGACCGCCAAAGCGCAACGAACTTTAGAGACGCTTGTATCCGTGCCGGCGTTAAACGGATCATCTATCTGGGCGGACTTGGTGAGAAGGAGAGCGCGAGCGAGCATCTTCTCAGTCGGATCGAAACCGGCGAAATCCTGAGCGCACGGCCCGATCAAATCCAGACGTTCTGGTTCCGCGCCGGGGTCATCATCGGTTCGGGATCGGCCAGTTTCGAGATCATCCGCAATCTCGTCGAAAAGCTCCCCTTCATGATCACCCCAAAATGGGTCAATACCCTCTGCCAGCCGACCGCCGAGCGCGATGTCATCGAGTATCTGGCCCTCGCTGCCGCACTCCGATACGAAGGAAACATCATCATCGACATCGGAAGCGAACGGATGAGCTACAAAGAGCTGCTGCTCGGATACGCCCACGCAGTAGGTCTGGAACGCGTTTTGGTTCCCGTCCCTTTTTTCACCCCCAAACTCTCCTCCTACTGGCTCACCCTCATGACCCCGGTTCCCTACTCGGTCGCTTCGGCGTTGATCGAAGGGCTCAAAAGCGAGGTATTGGTCAAAAATGACAATGCATCGCGTCTTTTTCCTGCCATACGTCCCATGAAATACGAAGATGCGGTCAAAGCGGCGGTCGAAGAGATCAAAAACACGCAAGTCCTCAGCCGGTGGTCGGACACTTCGGGAACGGCATGGGAAGTTGACCACTCCGCACTCGCCGATGCGGTCTTTACCGACCGCCAGGTCGTTACGCTGGGGGGAGTAGAGCCTTCCCGCGTCTATGCAACCTTTTGCTCTGTCGGAGGGGACAGGGGATGGTTCGGATACGAACTGCTCTGGGGAATACGCGGATTCATCGACAAACTCGTCGGCGGATACGGCCTCTCCCGCGGCCGGCGCGATCCGCATACGCTGCGTATCGGCGACAGCATCGATTTTTGGAAAGTCGTTGATCTTCAGGAGAACGAGCGGCTGTTGCTGTATGCGCAGATGAAGCTACCCGGCAAAGCATGGCTCGAATGGAGGATCAAAGACGGCAGTCTTTATCAAACCGCCTATTTTTATCCGCAGGGGCTTGCCGGAAGGCTTTATTGGTACGCGCTGATCCCCTTTCATTTTCTGGTCTTCAAAGGCATGATAAACAGCCTGATGAATGAGGCATCAAAAGCGCCGATGCGCTTTTAAGCCATTCCAACGCCACCAATCGCCAGAAACCCTCTACGAACAGATTCCTTTTTTTTCTAAGATTATGCCTTCACAAAATACTCATTCGATTGGATGTTCGCATGAACCATAAAAAAGCGGTACTTCTTCTGAATATGGGCGGTCCGAATCACCTGGGCGAGGTGAAGACGTTTCTGCGCAACATGTTTAACGACCCGCGTATTATCGCTGCACCTGCGCCGATACGCAAATTAATCGCGTGGTTCATCACGTCACGCCGCAGTAAGGAAGCGATGCACAATTACGCCCGGCTTGGCGGAGTGTCTCCGATTATCGGTCATACCCGCAATGTCGTCCATGCTCTTTCGGGGCGAATCGATGCCGACGTTTTCTACGTCATGCGCTACACTCCTCCTTATACCCGTGACGTATTGCGCGACGTCGCAAATTACAGCGAAATTTATGCCATTCCTCTCTATCCCCATTTCTCATCCACCACAACCCTCTCGTCGTTCGATGCGATTCGTGATGAGGCGGCGCGTCTTGGCATTTCCCATAAAATTCGGACAATTGAGCATTATTACGCCGAACCTTCCTACATAGCCTGTATTGTCGAACGGATCAAAGAGGCTCTCGACAACGCCGATGCAGCCGATTTCGATCTTGTCTTTTCCGCGCACGGGCTTCCGCAGAGCATCATTGACAAGGGCGATCCGTATCAGCGGCACATCCGTTTCAACGTCTATCATGTCCGTCGGGCCCTGAACCATGCCGGTATCCGTTTTAACAAAACGCATCTTGCCTACCAGTCGCGTCTTGGACCGATGGAGTGGATACGACCGTATCTGGAAGACAAGCTCGCCGCATTGCGGAAAAAAAAGGTTATTATCTACCCGATAGCCTTTACCATCGACAACTCCGAAACCGAATTCGAACTCGACATCGAATATCGGGAAAAAGCCGAACAAATGGGATTTGAGGAATATCGTGTCTGCAAAGCCCCCAACGATCACCCCCGTTTCATCGACACGCTTGAACACTTGTACCGGGCGATGCAGCCATGAACCACGACCATGCGATCATCGATTTGCTTCAGGCATTGATTTGTGATAGACTAGCTTACAGATCAGAGGAGCTTGAATAATGGGTGACCTTGAATTGCGCATTACCCGCAACGACTGGCTAAGCGTATTGCTGATCGGTGTATCGTTTTCCACCATTATGTCGGTGTTCAGCTACTATCTTAGCGGGCTGTCGGTATGGGAGGGAGCGATTTTCGGCATAGTCATCGGATTTTTCATTACGACGTATTCGTTGATTTTCATCTCCGCCATGAACCGCTATCTTCTTCCCCGCCTCAGCCGTCAATGGTGGAACGCCATCGCGGCTGTTTTTTCATTCTTTTCCGGCTTTTTGGGGACGCTTGGTACCCATTTCGTCCTTCGCTACAATTCCGTCACGACGATTGATCTCTTCGCACTCCATCCGTACGAAACCGCTTCTATCATCGGCATACTGACCTACCTCATCGGAGCGCTCATGTACCGTTTCGTCAAAACCCGCAACGAAAAAGAGCACATCGACCGTCTCTTCGTCGACAGCCGCGTCCGTTCTCTTGAGACCCAGCTGAATCCCCATTTTCTTTTCAATGCCCTCAACTCGCTCGCCGAACTGATTCATCAGGATACGGCCAAAGCCGAAGAAACGGTACTGAAAATCTCCACTTTTTTGCGCAATACGATGACGGAAACGCCCCTTATTCTGTTCGATCAGGAGCTTAAAAACGTACGCGACTACATCGAACTCGAAAACATCCGCTTCAGAGGATCGATCGATTTACGGATCGATTGCGGCCATGCTCTTGAGCGATGGAAAGTACCCAAATTTTCGATTCAGCTGTTGTGCGAAAATGCGATCAAACACAGCATGCAGGGGACAACCGTCCCGTTTTCCCTCACTATCGATTGCCGCGTGAATGACGCGCTGCACATTCGCGTGTCCAATAACGGAAAACCGATCATCTCGCCGGCCTATGGCATCGGATTGTCAAACCTGCAAGAACGGCTGGCCTATCTGTGCCAAGGCACACTTACGATCGAGAGTTTCGATCCCCCGGCTTATCTCATTACCCTCAAGGAACCTCATGAAATTTCTGATCGTTGATGATGAACCGCTTGCCATTGCCCGCCTTGTGCGGCTTCTGGGGTCACTGGGATACAATTCCGTAACGTCGGCATCCAACGGCGCCGAAGCCCTCGAAGCGGCAAAAAAACATGATTTCGATATCGCATTTTTGGATATCTCGATGGCTGAAATGGACGGCATCGAGCTGGGATATGCCCTGCAATATGAACACGAAAAACTTTCGGTTATTTACCAGACCGCGCACGACACGTTCGCCCTCAAAGCTTTTGACGTAGGAGCAGTCGATTACCTCCTCAAACCCTACAGCGCCGAGCAGGTCGAGCGAGCGATAGAACGGATCAAGGGCAGAGCCAAGCCCAAGGAGCTGCGCCTGATCGCCAAAGCGGGCGAGAATCACTATCTCCTTACCCCCGAAGAGATATTCTACGTCAAAGCCGACCTCACCGAAGTCATCTTTCGCACGGCCAAAGGGTTTTGCTATTATCCGAAGAAAATCTCCGATCTTGAAACCCTCCTCGAACCCTACGGCTTTCTTCGGATTCACCGCTCGTACCTGATCAATCTCAACGCCATCGACGACATGGAAACTATCGATCAAAGCCGCATCAGCTTCACGTTCGAAGGGATCAAAGAGAGCATCGAAAGCTCCAAAGAAGGGGCCAAACAATTTCGCAGCCGATTCAAAGGAGAAGAGCAATGACCATAGCCGTATCCGCCTGTCTACTGGGCGAAAAAATCCGTTTCGACGGAGGACATAAGCTCGATCATTTCATCACTGACGAGCTGCGCGCTTTTGCCGATTTCATCCCGTTTTGCCCCGAACACCTCGCTTTCGGCACGCCTCGTCCCTCGGTTCGCCTCGTAAACAATGCGGGCGAAGTACGCGTCCAGTCGAACAAAACGGGCGAGGACCTCACCGACGCATTGATACGCACAAGCCGCTACGAACTCTCCAAACTCGAATCACAACCTCTTTGCGGCGTCATCTTCAAATCCAAATCTCCCAGCTGCGGCATGAAAAGTGCCAAGCTCTATCTGGAAAACGGTATGTGCGAAGGGAAAGAGGACGGCGTATTCGCCCGCATGTGCCGCGAACGCTACCCCCTTTTGCCGATGGAAGAAGAAGGACGGCTTCAAGACATGTGGCTGCGCGAAAATTTCGTCATGCAGGTGTTTGCGTACGATGCCTTCGAACAGTTCAAAGCCGCCTGTACGGGTATCGGCGATCTGGTAGAGTTTCATACCGCCTGCAAATTCATGCTCCAGTCCAAAAACGAGATGCTCTACCGGCAACTGGGTAATGTCGTCGCCAACCGCGAGGGAGAACCGTTTCAGACTCTTCTCGGACGCTACGAGCACCTCTTCAAAACGGCGATTGC
>NZ_JQGL01000106.1 GCF_000747095.1 Sulfuricurvum sp. MLSB | reverse complement strand
GTAAAGGCGGATTGCAGATGAGCCCGTTAACTCCCTGGCACTATCTTCTCTTAGTCGGTTTCGGACTGCTGTTTGCAGCAGGGTCCGTCTATGCGGCGAGAAGCAAATCCAAAATCTCCATTTTTATTACCATGACACTCGGGATCAGTTTTCTCGGACTCTTTTTGTGGCATTCGATCAATGAGAATGTCTATAAAGTCGAAGTCACCAATTTGAGCGACGAACGTTTTTACCAGTCTGAACAGATTCTTATCAAGGGGATTGTGCGAAATGTGGGTAATTATCCGGTTAAAAACGTCAAGGCACTGATTAAATTATCCAATGCCAAAGGAAGCGAGACGAAAGCGAGCCAGTTTAGCCAGCCCAGCGCCTTCGAAGAGTTATTTAAAGATGATGATCCCGGATACAAGCGTCAGAACGTCCTCGCAGAGCATGTCATTGCCGATCATCTGAATCCGGGCGGTTCCAAGACGTTTAGCATCATCATGGAGTACCCGCCCCATTTCACCAGCGCATCGTACGCCGTCGAAGCCAAGGCGGATTAATACTTCAGCCCGACTTTTTTAAGGGCGTTATTGATCGCCTTTAATTGCCCGCTTTTGTTCTTGCACCATAGCGGTGCGATCAGCGTCTCATCATCAATGCCGGCACTGATTCTTTGGACGCTTACATTGGCCGGTTTGAGCTGCAGTGCCTCGCTGAGGACTTCCAGATAAAGCTCCTCCGAAATCGGTTCGAACTCTCCGCGCGCGTATTCATTTGCCAGTGCGGTCCGCTTCACGACGTAGAGCGGATGGTATTTGACCGAATCTATCCCCAGTGCATAAGCCTCTTTGGCGGTTTCGAGCATCATCTCTTTGGTCTCTCCCGGAAGCCCGAAAATAAGATGGCCGCAAACATTGAGGCCGTGCTCTTTTGCTTTTCGTATCGCGTTTTTGACATTGGCGCTGTCGTGTCCGCGGTTGATCCGTTCAAGCGTTTCGTCATAGATCGACTGTATCCCGAATTCGACCCATATTTCGGTTTGTTTGGAAAGTTCGGCGAGGTATTCGAACGTCTCGTCGCTGATGCTGTCCGAACGCGTCCCGATGCTTAGGCCGACGACGTTCTCGAACGAAAGGGCTTTTTCATAAAGTGCTTTAAGCGTTTCCGACGGAGCATAGGTATTGGTAAAGCTCTGAAAATAGACGAGAAACTTCTCCGCTCCGTTCTCCTCCCGGAGTTTTTTGGAAAGGGCGTTAAACTGCCATTCCAGCTGTTGCAGCTGCTGCTCGAGATAGGGGTTGTCGGAGGATTGCAGATTGAGGAAAAAACCCTTAAGGGGACGGGCACGGTCCAGACTCGGACTGAACGAATCGTTTTCGCAAAAGGTGCATCCCCCTTTGGCTACCGTGCCGTCAATATTGGGACAGGTGAACCCCGAGATAGATACGGGGACTTTGGAGACTTTAACCCCGAATTTGCGGTACAGATATTGACCGAACGTAAAAATCTGCTCCCGCATTCGGCCTCTTAGATGATGTATTTGCCGGTGAAGCAGGCGGTACAGTAATTTTCTTCTTTGCCGTTGACGCTCTTCAACAGAGCTTCATTACTCAGATACCCGAGCGAATCGGCTTCGATAAAAGCGCAAATTTCTTCATTGGTCATATTGGCCGCGATCAGCTTTTCTTTATCCGGCGTGTCGACACCGTAGTAACACGGATCGGTTGTCGGAGGGCTGGAGATACGCATATGCACTTCACGCGCTCCTGCGGCTTTGAGCATCCGTACGATCTGGCGGCTCGTTGTTCCGCGAACGATTGAATCATCAATGACGATAAGACTTTTGCCTTTGATCAGATGCTCGATCGGCGAAAGTTTCATTTTGACTTTCAGATCGCGCATCTCCTGCGTCGGCTCGATAAACGTGCGTCCGATGTAGTGGTTGCGCATGATCGCCATTTCAAAAGGGATCCCGCTTTGCTGTGCGTAGCCGATTGCCGCCGGAACGCCGCCGTCAGGAACCGGCACGACCATATCGGCCATTGCCGGCTGCTCTTTGGCCAGCTCTTTTCCCATTGCTTTGCGCATCTCATACACGTTTTGGTTGTAGACATTCGAATCGGGGCGGGCAAAATAGACGTATTCGAAAATACAGTGTTTCGGCGTCGGTTCAAACACCTTGATCGATTGCGGGGCTTTCCCTTTTTCGAAAATAAGAAGTTCACCCGGCTCGACGTCACGGATATATTCCGCACCGATCAGGTCAAACGCGCACGTCTCGGAAGCGACTACGTATCCGTCCCCGACGCGGCCGAGGCTCAATGGGCGGAAGCCGTGCGGATCGCGCATCGCAAACATTTTCGAACGGCTCAAAAAGACGAGCGAATACGCCCCTTCGATTTTTTTGACGGCATCGATGATACGGTCGGTCAGATGGTGCTGGTCGCTTTTGGCGATCAGGTGAATCAGGTTTTCGGTATCCATAAACGTCTGGAAAATCGCCCCTTTTTTGATCAGGGCATCGCGAACCTCTTTGGCATTGGTCAGGTTGCCGTTGTGAACGATCGACATCTCCCCCAGATCGTAGCGGGCGAATACCGGCTGTGCGTCAAGAATCGAATCATCCCCTGCCGTCGAATAGCGGGTATGGCCGATCGCCATATGCCCTTTGAGGGTATTGAGTTTTTGAGTATCGAACACCTGCGTTACCAGACCGCGATCTTTGATCGTGTACAGTTTGGTGCCGTCTCCGGTGCTGATTCCGGCTGCTTCCTGACCGCGATGCTGCAGGGCATGAAGAGAGAAATACGCCAGTTTAGAGGCCTCAGGATGGTCAAAAATACCGACTACCGCACATTTTTCATTTAAGCTACGCACTCTATTTCCTTATGCTAGTTCTAAACAGTCTTGAATCGAATACAGACCGTTTGGTTTTCCGGCCAACCATTTCGCCGCACGTATCGCCCCTTTGGAGAAGGTGTTGCGGCTTGTTGCCGTGTGATGCAGCTCCACAAACTCTCCGTCGTTGTAAAAACCGACCGTATGACGGCCGACAATGTCACCGCCGCGCAGTGCCATCACCGCGATCTCGTCTTTGTTCCGTTCGCCGATATTGCCGTTACGCCCGCTGACGCGTACCGCATCCAAGTCCAGCTCACGCCCGGCAGCCGCCGAATGCGCCAGTGTCAGCGCCGTTCCGCTCGGAGCGTCTTTTTTATGGCGGTGATGCTGTTCAACAATTTCGATATCGAATCCTTCCAGCGTCCTAGACGCGATGTTGACCAGCTTGTTAAGCAATGCAACCCCTAGCGACATATTCGTCGCATACAGGATCGGCATCGACTCGCTCGCCGTTTTAAGAAGGTTCATCTGATGATTGTCCATGCCCGTCGTTCCGATGACGAGGGGCGTTGGATGCTTGATCGCCTGCTCGAGAAGCAGCTGTGTCGCTTCCGGCAATGAGAAATCGATGATAACGTCAGAAC
Organism: Sulfuricurvum sp. MLSB; assembly: GCF_000747095.1. GTDB lineage: Bacteria > Campylobacterota > Campylobacteria > Campylobacterales > Sulfurimonadaceae > Sulfuricurvum. The sequence goes on along the minus strand of NZ_JQGL01000106.1, from coordinate 1,766 downwards.
TTTTAAGCAGCGTTGCCATATCATTGGTGACCAATACCGACGGATCGATTGAAAAATTTAGCTCATTACGGACATAGACCGCTCCCAGCGAAATCTCGTTTTCATGCCGTAAATCTTCGATCAGCAGCTTGCCGACACGCCCTCCCGCTCCAAAAACACCTGCTCTTACCATCGTTTATGATCCCTATTGTGGATTATTTCTGAGCGCATTTTACCGTTTTAGTGTTTAAAAAGGGCGTAAACGAACAGAGACTTTAGTGATGACCGTCTGCATACGCGATTGCCTGCAATGCCGCCACCGCACCGTCTCCTGCGGCACTTACAACCTGCTTCGGAGCCTGTTCGCGCATATCGCCCGCCGCAAAAAGCCCCGGCACCGAGGTTTTCATGCTTAAATCGACTTTGACTTCGCCCCAGGGCGTCATGTCACACAAAAAACTGCCGTCTTCCTGGATCAACACCTGATTGTTGACGTTGTAGCCTACAAAGGTGAAAACCCCGGGTACATCGATGTGGCGTGTCGTTCCGTCGCTGAATGCCACCCGGATCCCGGTCACACCCATAGCATCACCGACCACCTCTTCGGGGGTGGCGTTCAATACCAATTCGATATTTTCGGCAGCGTTGACCCGCTCAATCGTACTCGGAGCCGACCGGAACGTGTCGCGTCTGTGGATCAGGTACACTTTTGAGCAGATTTTGGCCAAATACAGTGCTTCTTCAAGCGCCGTGTCACCTCCGCCGATCACTGCGACCTCTTTGCCTTTGTAAAAAAATCCGTCACACGTAGCGCAGGTACTCACGCCCCGTCCGAAATAAACGTCTTCGCCGATAAATCCGGCCCGTTTCGGAGTCGAACCGGTACAAACGATAACGCTTTTGGCTTCTTCGGTATTTCCGTCGGATTTTTGAATCGTAAAAATACCGTCGCTCTTGCGCGAAATACGGGTGACTTCCGCCATCTCATGCTTTAATCCGAAACGCTGGCATTGTTCCGGCCATGGAATCATCAAGTCCATTCCCGAAATATGGCCGCTGACGCCGGGATAGTTTTCGATCTCCGAACTCATCGTGATTTGTCCGCCCGGCATCCCTTTTTCGAACATCGTGACATGCTCCAACCCGCCGCGCGTTGTATACAGCCCAGCCGTCAGACCGGCCGGACCCCCTCCGATAATTGCACAATCTAGCATATGCCGACTCCTGACTTATATATGATAGGAGCTTATCATACACTTGTTGTAAATAAAGAGGTTCTTTCCGAATTAAAAACGATGGATAAAAAAATTATAATTTAAATAAATACTGCTAATGGATAAAAAGAGCGCTGTCGAAAAAAAAGAAGAAACGAAACGCGGTATCGGGAATTTACCCGATACGCAAATAGAAGATATTAAAGAAGTGCGTTCAGCTTGTCAGCGAATGCTTGCTTGGAAGCGGCACCGACCATTTGCTCGACTACTTCACCGTTTTTAAAGAAAAGAATCGTCGGGATAGAACGGATTCCGTATTTCACGGCGATATCCTGCTCTTCATCTGTGTTTACTTTACAGATTTTTGCTTTTCCGTCATAGTCAGCCGCCAATTCTTCGATCACCGGAGCGATCATACGGCAAGGTCCGCACCAAGGAGCCCAGAAGTCGACCAATGCGACACCCTCTTTTGTTATTTCATCAAAGTTTGATACTGTCAATTCAATGTATTTACCCATTGTTTTTCCTTGAGTTGCGAATGTTTATGAGGACATTATAACGCCCCAATCTTTA
>NZ_JQGL01000105.1:10170-21182 GCF_000747095.1 Sulfuricurvum sp. MLSB | reverse complement strand
CCAAGCCCAACGATACCTATCTTCATCTGTTCCCTTTCTGCTTTAGTCCCGTCATCATACCCATTGAATGGTTAGGAGCCGTTTAATTTACCGCACATTAATTTATCGGGTGATACAATCAGAGACTTATCTTAACGCAACGGATTTTGGCTTGAAAACAATACCCCTCTCTTTGATAGTGGCGAGTGTGCTCGTGCATGCCTCGACGCAGAACGTCCAATCGATCCAATACGACGGCATGGTCCATATTTCCGAAACGGTTGCCAAACGGCTCAATGAAGTAAAAATCGGCGAACCGCTCGATCCCGCAGCGGTCGATAAAACGATCAAGAATTTTTACGATCAGGGTTATTTTGAAGACATCTGGGTCGATGATAACGACGGAAAAGTGACGTTTTATTTCAAAGAGAAGCCGATTATCTCAAAAATCGAACTCAAAGGGTACAAAGAGAACGATGAAGCGGCTCAAAAAGAGCTTTTGCAGGTCGAAAAAGGTTCTTTGTACGATGAAAAACGGCTGGAAAGTGCCAAAAAGCGGATTGTTGATGCCCTGAGTGCGGACGGGAAAATCGATTCGGTGGTCGAAATCGACAGCGAAAAGCTTGAGAACGGCAGTATGCACGTGACGTTCATTGTCAATGAAGGGGAAGAGATCATCATCAAGCAAGTGCGCTACGCGGGTGTGAATACCCTCGACAGCGACGATTTTGACAGCATGATCGCGAACAAGCAAGAAGAATTCATGGGATGGATGTGGGGCCGCAACGACGGGAAAATGAAGCTTGCCGAACTGCAGTACGATCCGCTTCGCATCCGCGATTACTACATGCAAAACGGTTATCTGGATGCCAAGATCGACGAACCGTTCGTTCAGGTCGATTTCGACAACTACACGGCGCAGATGGATTACACGATTTTCGAAGGGGATGTGTACCGCGTCAGCGACATCCTTGTATTCCAAGATACCGCAGTTATCGATGACAAAGAGCTTTTAGCGGTTATTGCCCTTGAGAAAAATAAACCGTTCAACATCAAAACATTCCGTGAAGATGCCGACCGGATCAAAACGAAAATCGCCGATTTGGGATACGCCTACGTGCAGGTACAGCCCGATTTGCGCAAAGACAAGGAAGCTAAAAGCGTCGACGTCGTCTACCGGATCAATCCGGGCAAAAAGGTCAAAATCCGCAACGTCATCGTTTCCGGGAATAACCGTACGCTTGATAGGGTGGTACGCCGCGAGCTTTTCCTTGCCCCCGGCGACTGGTACAACCTGACCAACCTCAAAGACTCACGCAACGCGATTGGACGTACGGGGTATTTCGAGAGCAATACGATCGAAGAGAAGCGGATTGATGATGAGACGATGGACCTGGTCGTGCAGGCCAAAGAAGCGCCCACCGGGAACATTCAGCTCGGCGGGGGATACGGAAGTTTCGGCGGGATTTTGCTCAGCGTCGCGATCAGCGACCGGAACATCTTCGGATCGGGGATCAACGTAGGGCTCAATCTCGAGCGCTCGCAACGCACGAGCAACTATTCGTTCAATATCTCGAATCCCCGCCTCAACGACAGCGACTTCAGCGGAAATTTCTCGATTTACGACAGTTCGACCGAATACGACAGTTACACCGTTTCCTCAACCGGTATGAGTGTCGGGACAGGGCATCGTTTCAACCGCTACATCAACGGCTATTTGGGGTATAACTATTCGACCAACTCCTACAGCGACGTTGATTCGACGGTAACGACGCTTGATCCGCGCTATTACGAAAATTACGCGAAAAGCTCCGTCATCGTTTCGGCGACGTTTGACAATACCGATGATTATTACATTCCTCGCGAAGGATTCACATTCGGTCAAAGCTTTGAAACGGCCGGACTTGGAGGCGATGCCGAATTTCTCAAAAGCCGCACCAACTTCGGCGCCTACAAAGGGCTGCAGAAGCTGACCGATGCGGATCTGATTTTACGCTACAAAGCCCGTTTCAACTATGTGGAAAATCTCGGCAGCGCTCAGAGCGGTTTGCCGCTGGGTGAAAAATTCTATATGGGAGGGATCGGTTCGGTCCGCGGTTATCAAGGATATTCGCTTTCGCCGACGGAAGGGCTGGACAATGACGGCGAACCGTTTAAAATCGGGGGAACCCAGACATTCTCAAACAGTTTCGAGCTGAGTGTTCCTCTCGTTCCTGAAGCACGGATGCGGGCAACGGCGTTTGTCGACTACGGGATGATCGGAGAGAACAGCCTTAGCGAGATCAAGCGGGGCGGTTATGGGATATCACTGGAATGGTTCAGTCCCGTCGGACCGTTGCAGCTGGTGTTTGCCAACCCGATCGGCGACAAACCCGGCGATGATGTGACCCACTTCGAATTTACGATCGGACAGAGATTTTAAAAGGGGAGGGGAAAATGTTCCCTTTCCTGAGAACCTGAGTTTTTCTTCGAACGCGGGAAGTCCCGCTTCTTCATTTAATCCGCTTTTTTGAACATCCCGATAATTTTGGAAACGATACTGACTCCCGCGAGAACGATTCCTCCGGCGACGATTCCCGCGACGGCATCCAGCAGAATTGGTGTCATCCCGCCCAGAACCCCACCTGCAACCGGTATTGTTTCAGTCGCGTGAACGGCAGACTCTACAACATGGTGAGCATCCGGGATACCATGAAGGAGGATGCTGCCCCCTACGAGGAACATCGCCGCAGTCCCCACGACGGTGAGTATTTTCATCAGTTTCGGCGCAAAGCTGAGCAGTCCCTGCCCAAGCGCGCGTTGCGGTGCTCCCCGCTTCCCTTCGGAGGCGTTTTGAAGCAGATGAAGCCCGACATCATCCATTTTGACGATGGCGGCCACCAGTCCGTATACACCGATTGTGATAGCCACGGCAATGCCGCTGACAACCATCGTCTGGGTCATGATATCTTTGTCGGCGACGGTTCCCAACGCGATGACGATGATTTCGGCCGAGAGGATGAAATCGGTTCGGATCGCCCCTTCGATCTTCTCTTTTTCAAAGGCTTCCAGATCGACATCAGGATTGTGAAACGCTTCGATCAGCTCGCGGTTGTGTTCGTCCTCTTCTTTATCGGCCCCCAAAAAAGGGTGGGCGATTTTTTCAAAGCCTTCAAAACACAGATACGCTCCGCCGACCATCAGGATCGGCATGATGGACCACGGGGCAAACGCACTTAGTCCCAGTGCGGCGGGGACGAGGATCACTTTGTTTTTGAACGACCCTTTGGCTACCCCCCAGACGACGGGAAGCTCGCGTTCGGCACGGATACCTGCGACCTGCTGCGCATTGAGAGCAAGATCATCGCCCAACACACCCGCCGTTTTTTTGGCGGCGACTTTGCTCATGGCCGCGACGTCGTCGAGGAGTAGGGTAATATCATCGATCAGGATTAGAAGACTGCTGCCTGCCATAGAATGTTTCCTTTAGGGATTAATAAGAACGGTAAGATTGTCGGGAAGGACGATGTTTTTGAGCTGCTCGGCGGCCAGATACAAGCGTGTTCCCCGAATGACAAGACCTTCCTGCGTGTACTCAAGGCCGATCTCGTCGACATTCTGCCGGCTTGCAAGAAGAACATGCGAAAGCCATAAGAGAGCATACAGGGCATCAAGGGTCCGTGTATCGGGAAGGAGCGGCGCGTACCCGTTTTTCGGAAGCAATTCGGAGGACGCAACCCCTTTTTTAAAGAGGAGCAGGTGCGCGATCAGAGCAATCTGCCGATGGCTGAGACCGTAATCCAAAGCACTGAGTGCCAGATAATGGCTGTGGCGCTGATACGCATAGTAGCGTATCCCGATTCCGATCGGCAGAAGTTTGGCCGCCATGATCAGTTCGCTGCGATGGCTGCCTTCGAGTTTGAGTGGAGCATCCAGCACATCGAAGATACGCCCGGCCAAACGGGCGCACTGATTCCCGTGGTCGCTGTGGACCGCATAAGTATCGAGCAGGTACCGGATGCTCGGATTGTAATTGGCCGGGAACAATCCCCCGCTGTTGCGGAGCAGATCGTTCAGATAAACGCCTTCACGTACCCCGACGCCGCTGCAGACAAGATTGGACACTTTTAAATGACGAATGATGCGCTGCAGGATCAATGTACCGGGTTTAATCGTATCGAAGCGCTCCGCTTTGATGTAAAGGGATTTGAGTTTTTTCGGATTGGCCTCGAGTATCTGGTTGCAAAAAACGTCAAAGGGTTCTTTGCGGGTTGTGTAGCCGTGGAGCTTTTTGAGGGGATACGATTCGTCTTTCATCATCGCACGGGTAATGGCACGGTAGGTTCCGCCGATCCCTATGAGAGTATCCGTATCAAAAGAAGGGAGAGACTTCAGAGCGTCATCGATATATCGGATAGCCCCTTTTAGATCGTCATGATCCAAAAATAGCTCTTTGAGCCGCACGGTTCCGATATTAAGAGAAAAGGGAGATTGGACTTTTCCGTTTGCGAGGAGGGCAAACTCACTGGAGCCTCCGCCGACATCGACGGTAATCGCGTCGATACGGGGGAGAAGATTGGCACACGCTAGAGCGCCCAGATACGCTTCTCTGTCTCCGTCGATCACTTTGATCTGCAGCCCAAGCTCACGCCGGATACGGGTGATGAATACGGAAGCATTGGGGGCATCGCGCAATGCCGAAGTCGCAACACACAAAACCTTTCTGGCCCCGAACGAACGGGCTACATCCAGGAACTCTGCCAGTGCCGCAGCGGTGCGGTCCATCGCGAAGGACTGAAGGTTGTCGTCGTTTTTGTACGCGTTCTCGCTTAAACGGACGGAGCTTTTGACTTCATGAATAATGTGAAACGCAAAACGGCTTGTCTTTTGAAAGACCGCCATCCGCATCGAATTGCTTCCGATGTCGATAACGGCGGTACATTTGGCCATTTACTGATCTTCCTCCATCAGCTGCTGGTGTTTGTACAGAAGCTCCTGCATTGTTTCGACATTGTCTTTGTCCGGGATGATACAATCTACCGGGCACACGGCGATACACGCCGGTTCATCATACGTACCGACGCATTCGGTACAACGGTCCGGATCGATGATGTAAATAGGGTCTCCCTCTTCGATCGCATCCATGGGGCATTCTTCGCGACAAGCATCGCACGCGATACATTCATCGATAATCATTAATGGCATCGTATAAACCTCTATTTTTTTCGTTAGTGCGCGATTTATAGCGAAACGAACCTTTGAGCACTTTTAAACGTTCGCACTTTAGTGTTTTGGGAGCAGACAACACAGCTTGGAAGGGAGGACAAGTTGGGCTTGCGTTCCGTCCGTTCCATCTTTGCGATTCGTAAGAGTGATTTTAGCACCGATGGCTTCGGCGGCGCTTTTGGCCAAAAAGAGTCCCAATCCGACCCCTGATTTATTTCCCTGCCGTATAAAAGGGGCAAACAAGTCGATACTTTCATCAATGCCGCACCCTTCGTCAAGCACTTCGATGATGAGATCGGTTCCGTTCAGGTAGCTTTGAAAGAGGATCGTTTTCCCCTCAGGGGTAAATTTGAGGGCATTTTGGAGAAAATTTTGCAATACCTGGTTGAGAAGCGTGACCTGTAAAACGGCAATGAACGCGTCGGGTTGGAACCGTGAAACAAGATTTTTATGTTCGCTTTGGGCCAAAAGGGAGAAATCCCCCGCCCATTTTTGCAAGATCGCAATGATGTCGGCCTCGGCCGGAGCTTCGAGCTGGGCGCCTTCTTGGCGTCCGATATTGAGGATATTGGCGACGATTTTGTTCATATCGTCGACGCTTTGGTTGGTCACTTTGATCGCTTCGATGTACTCTTCGGGGGAGCGTTTTTTGATCAGCGTCACCTGATTTTTGAGTTTTATGACGGCAAGAGGGGTTTTTAGCTCGTGTGCCGCTCCGATAAAAAGCTCTTTTTGGTATTTGACAAAGTTCTGGATACGCCCCATCAAGCGGTTCAGCGTTTCCCCCAGCGGCTCGAATTCATCGGGAAGCTGTTCGACTTTGATCGGACGGATCAAATGTTCGTTCATGTTCGCCAGACGCCGGCTAAGTGCGCTGATCGGGGCAATCAGCATTTTTGAAAAGGCGATGGCATAGAGGATAATGACGACAAAGCCGACGGCATTGATCAGAAAAATGGAGTTCAGTATTTTACGTAGCAGCCGTTTGGTTGGAGTGATGTCGCGGCTGATTTTGAGATAGGACGATTTGGCAAAATCAAACGGATAAATCAGCGTCAGCGTCGTTGTTTTGTCGTGATGGGTCGTTTCATGGAATTCCAGATATTCTTCATCCGGCGGGAGGGTAATCAGCTCGACGCTAAGGCCCATGAGCGCATCGGCGTTGTTCTGTTGGGACGACAGAAGAGAACGGTATGAGGAGATATTTTCGGCAAAGCTGATGAGTTCAGCCTGTTTTTCATCGTAAATGGATTGTTTGATAAAAAGGTATAAAAAAGAGGAGAAGAGTAGGACCAGTGCCGCCGAAGCGACAATGAGCTGGAAAAGAAAACGTCGTCTTATGCTTCTTTTGGAAAACAAAAGCGGTATCCTCTGCGACGGACCGTCTCGATAGTCGTAATGCCGAGCGGTTTGTCCATCTTTTGGCGGATTTGGTTGATCGCTACCTCGATGACGTTCGGAGTAACGAGCTCAGGCTCTTCCCAAATCGCATCAAGCAGTTGCTCTTTGGAAACGATTTGGTCGCGGTGGCGCGCCAAGTGAGTCAATACTTCGAAAGGTTTTCCTTTGAGCTCGATCTCTTTTTCTTTGTAGATGATCTTTTCCTCTTCAGGATTGATCGTCAGATCATCGATTTCGATGATGTTGCTTCCGCCGAAGCGCAGACGCGCTTCGATGCGGGCGACCAGAACGTCGAAATCGAACGGTTTGCGGATGTAGTCATCGGCACCGGCGCGGAGCGCTTCGATTTCGCTTTCGTTGTCATCGCGTGCCGAAAGGACGACGATAACCGTTTTTGGAGTGTTGGTTTTGATGTCGGGGATGATGTCGACGCTGTTGCCATCAGGTAGCATCCAGTCCATCAAAATCAGGTCATAGTTACGGATGTCGAGGTAATACTCACCGTCTTTCAGGGTCTCGACGACATCGCTTTGGTAACCGAACTCTTTAAGCCCTTCGGCAAGAGTTTTGTTGAGGGTTACTTCATCTTCAATGATCAGAATACGCATTCACGTTCCTCGGTGCGAAATTTTCCCGAAATCATACCATACTTTTAGAAAATTTTAAACTTTTTTTCAATTTTTTTTAAAAAAACTTTTTTTGTATTACGTTGAGAAAGGGATTTATGTGGGGCTGAGTCTATGGCCGGCACTTATAATCTTCCCCGCCAGGGGAAAGCTTTTGCTGTCGCCTACGGCTAAGCTTTTCGCAAGCTACATGTGCCATAGCGGCCAGCGTAGCCGATGGGGCTTTGCTCCATCGGCGTTCAAACTTATTTGGCGGGATTGGGGATGATTTTGATTTCGACACGTCGGTTGGCTTCACGTCCTGATGGAGTATCGTTCGAGGCAACCGGCATGCTTTCGCCGAATCCGATCGCCGTGATACGGCTCGAACTGACCCCCCGGCTGCTCAGAGCGGAGCGGACGCTTTGCGCACGAAGTTCGGAGAGCCGAAGATTGTCGGCATTGTTGCCGACGTTATCGGTGTGCCCCTGTACTTCAATTTTGGTTTCGGGATATTTGACCATGACATTGGCAATGTCGTCCAGCACCGCATTGAAATTGGATTTGATGTTGGCTTTGCCGGTATCGAAAGTGATCCCGCCGGGCATGTTCAGATTGATCGTGTCGCCTTGGCGCTGGACGTCTACGCCGCTGCCTTTGAGCTCTTTATTCAGCTCCTCTTCTTGTTTGTCCATGTAGTAGCCGATTCCCCCACCGGCTGCCGCGCCGATTGCGCCTCCGATCAAGATTCGCTTCGCGCTGTGATCCCCTGTCGCGCCTCCGGCAACGGCACCGGCAAGGCCGCCGAGCAGCGCTCCGGTCTGTGTTTTGGAGAGACCTGTACCGGTTCCCGTTTCGGTACCGGCACACCCGATCAGCAGAAATCCGGCCGCAATTGCGGAAAACATCGTCTTGTACATCATAATTCGCTCCTTAAATGCATTGCTTATTGCATCATTATAGCTGTCTAAAATAAAGGAAGATTTGAAGCCCGGAAAAAAACTAAAAACTAAAGTTTTGTTGAACCCCGACGGTGCAATAGGGGAGAATATCGGGTTTTCGGATGCTCAAATCCAGTCCATCGATCAAAGGGAAACGCTCTTTAAGGGCAGATGCCAGAACGTTTAGCGCCGTTTCGATGAGTTCGAACCGCGCGTCATTCATAATCCGAACGATCTCTGAGGCGACGTCGGCATAGTTGATGAACTGTTCGTCCGAATACACGTAGTTTATGGCGCAGTCGATGCGGATGCGCTGCGGCGTTGTCCGTTCGTGCGGCAGGATCCCGAGGATCGTTTCAAACGTCAAATCCTCGATGAGGATTCTCATACGACCCGCTTCTCTTCCCCTTTGATGAGGCGGATGAAGTTGGGGATATGTTTGTAAAAAAGGATAAAAGCGATAAAAAGAACCGGTACGTGAAACATCTGCGGATGGAGCACGAACGAAGCGACAACGAGGGCGGCAAGCCCCAGCATCGACGAGAGCGACGAGATACGGATCGTTTTGGCCGCAACCAGCCACACGAGCAGCGCAATCGCTGTTTCAATCGGGAGCATGACGGCCATGACGCCCATTCCCGTTGCAACCCCTTTGCCCCCTTCGAACCACAGGTACGGGCTGTAGCAGTGCCCCAAAACGGCGAGTACGGCGATCAGCCATTGGGCGCTGTCGGAGAGTTCGAAGTATTTGGCGGCCACAACGACGGCGATCCCTTTAAGTGCATCCAGCGCGAGGGTTGCGGCGCCGAGTTTTTTGGCCAGCTTGGGATTGGTTTCTTTGACGACGCGCAGAACGTTTGTCGCTCCGATGCTTTGCGAACCCGCTTCTTTAATGTTGACGCCGGCAAATGCTTTGGCAAGGATCAATCCGAAGGGAATCCCCCCGATCAGGTAGGCCGCCAGATAGAACTGGACGTTAAGATTATAGAGGAAATCCATAATATCCTTTCGCAATAATGTATGTAATGGCGTCATTATAGTGTACCAATCGTTACAATGAACTAAAAAGTGATGGTATTTCGGTAACACTTTAACAAGGCTGATACGGCGAGTTCGTTATAATGTTCCCTTTACCGTTGTATTAAGGACTAGAGGTTTGACTACCGAAGAGCTAAAAGAAAAGATTATCGACCTGAAAAAACGTCTCAGCGTTACGGTCGTTGCCCATTACTATCAGCGCGACGAAGTGTTCGAGATGGGGGACATCACCGGCGATTCGCTTGAACTGGCCAAACGTACCATGGCGGATGACAAAGAGTTCGTCGTGTTTTGCGGTGTCGGATTCATGGGGCAAAGTGTCAAAATTCTGAGCCCGCAAAAACGGGTCGTCATGCCCCGCATCGCCTGCTGCGCGATGGCAAAGATGATCGACGGCCTTTATTTTGACCAGTCGATCGCCAAACTCGAACAAAGCGGAATCAAGGCGGAAGACATTTTGCCGATCACTTACATCAACTCCGATGCGAGCGTCAAAGCGCGCGTCGGCAAAATGGGCGGGCTAGTCTGCACCAGCTCGAATGCCAAAACGATCATCGAAAAGGCGCTGGCGGAGGGGAAAAAGATTCTGTTCGTACCCGACCGCTGTCTGGGGCAGAACATTGCTGCTCAGATGGGGCTGAAATCGTGCGTTATCGGAGACGGGACCGATCCCAAAGAAGCCGATATCATTTGCTACGACGGGTTCTGCTCCGTTCACCAGCTCTTCAGTGTCGATGACATCGAGTTCTACCGGAACAAATACCCCGGGATTCTGATCGCCGTCCACCCCGAGTGCGACCCCGCGATCTGCGAAAAAGCTGATTTCGTCGGATCGACGTCGCAGCTGATCAAATACATCACGGAACTTCCCGAAGATCAGAAAGTGGCGGTGGGAACCGAGTTTAATATGGTCAACCGCCTCCGCCCTAAAAACACCTATATTCTGTCATCGACGAAACCCGAATGCCCGACGATGAACGAAACGACGCTGGAGGATTTGTACAATACCCTCAAAGCGATCGAGGAAGGACACCCGATCAACGAGATCGAAGTGGATGAAGATACCGCCTACTGGGCGAAAGTGGCTTTAGAGAGGATGATGGCGTTATAGTAAAATTCCTGATATGCTACAATAATACAAAACTTTTGAAAGGGTGGGTCATAATGAACGAAAAAGAAATTATTTTACAAAAACTCACCCTTTTAAAACCCGAAATCACCCAAGAGTACCATATTTCTTCTCTCGCTCTTTTCGGCTCATTCGCCCGTGGAGAACAAGGCGTAGCAAGTGATGTAGACTTACTCGTAGATTTTTCCGACACCCCCGATTTACTCCGTTTTATCGAACTCGAAGAGAAGATCAAAGCGGTATTGGGACGCAATGTCGATTTGGTTCCGCGTAGAAAACTCAGAGCCGAGTTGTATGAACAGATTGAGCTTGAGAAAATAGCCGTATGAAACGAAACTATGCCCTATATATCGATGATATATTGCGCAGTATCGATAAGTGCGAACGGTTCGTCGAGGGGTATGATTTTGAAGCATTTAAAGCAGATGATAAAACGGTAAGTGCGTGTGTCCGTGAGATTGAAGTGATCGAAGAAGCGGCTAAACAGATACCTGATGAACTGACAAAGCAGTATTGTAATATTCCATGGTCTTTAATGGCAAAGATGAGAGACAAGATGATTCATTGGTATTTTGAAATCGATGAAGAGATTGTATGGAAAGTGATAAAAGAGCAGTTTCCAGCACTGAAAACAGACATCGAAAAGATGAAAAAAGAAATTTGAACCATTTGAAAGAAAAAGTTAAAAAGGTAGTTGTATGATCGAACAATTTA
>NZ_JQGL01000105.1:0-10081 GCF_000747095.1 Sulfuricurvum sp. MLSB | reverse complement strand
GGCACAGGTACGACGGCGAACGCTTCGCCAAAGGGGACGTTCTGATGGAGCTTTCCGGCGATTCGCATACGCTGCTGCGGATTGAGCGCACCCTGCTGAACATGCTCCTGCACGCCAGCTCGATCGCGACGCTGACGCGTAAATATGTCGATATCATTGCCCCGTACGGGACGAAGCTCCTCGATACCCGCAAAACCCGTCCTTTGCTGCGCAATTTCGAAAAATACGCAACCCGTATCGGCGGGGCGACGAATCACCGCATGGGATTGGACGATGCGCTGATGCTCAAAGACACCCATCTCAAAACCATCGAAAACCTCGAAAGTTTTATGGACGAAGCGCGCCGCAAGATACCGTTTACGTCCAAAATCGAAATCGAAGCCGAGGATGAGGAGATGGCCAAGCGCGCGATGGCCGCAGGGGCGGACATCGTGATGTGCGACAATATGCCGCCTAAAGCGTTGGCTGAAATCGTCGCGTACAAACGCGAATGCTATCCGGGCGTTTTGCTGGAAGCCAGCGGGAACATATCGCTCGATACGATCGAAAGCTATGCCGCAACGGGAGTCGATGCGATCAGCACCGGTTCTCTCATCCATCAGGCTGCGTGGATCGATATGTCGATGAAAATGAACTAGGAGGTAGTTCATGGCCGATGATATGGAGAAAACCGAAGAACCTACGGCCAAGAAGCTCTCGGACGCGAGGGAAGAAGGAAACGTTGCCAAAAGTCAGGACATCGTCGGGGTCGTAGCTTTGTTTGCCGCGATTCTGGGATTGCTGATGATGTTCAACTTCATCGCCGAGCACATGCTGAACCTCGCGCGCTATTATCTCTCGCTCATGACGCAGCCGTTGGATCGCGAGCTGATGTTTGACATGGCCGTGGTGACGATGAAAGAGTTTGTGATCATGGCGCTGCCGATCAGCCTGGTCGTCGCCATCGCCGGTGTGGCCGGAACACTCATGCAGATCGGATTTAATTTCACGACCAAACCGCTGGTCCCCAATTTCTCCAAGCTGGATCCGATTAAGGGATTCGGCAACCTTTTCACCCTCCACAAAATGATGGAATCGGTTAAAATCACCCTCAAATCGATGAGCGCCATGGGAATCGGGTTTGTCTTCTTCTGGTACTACATTCAAGAACTTCCCACCGTCGCTCTGTTTTCGCTGGGCGATCAGATGGAATGGCTCAGAGACAAGGCGATCGTCCTTGCTTCGGTGATGCTCATCATAATTTTCATTTTTGCCCTTGCGGATCTTTTTCTGACCCGAAAGCAGTATTTTGACAAGCTCAAAATGTCCAAGCAGGAGATCAAGGACGAGATGAAAAACATGGAAGGGGATCCGCACGTCAAAGCTAAAATCCGCCAAATCCAGTTTCAGGCCGCCCGTAAACGGATGATGGCTTCGGTTCCGACGGCCGACGTCGTCATTACCAATCCGACTCACTATGCGGTAGCCATCGTGTATGACGAGACGAAGCACAACGCTCCCGTCGTCGTGGCCAAAGGGGTGGACAACATCGCGATCCAGATCAAGAAAGTTGCCCGCGAAAACGGGGTGCACATTGTTCAAAATCCTCCGTTGGCCCGTTCGTTGTACAAAGAAGTCGATATTGACCGCCCGATCCCCGAAATGCTGTTTGCCGCGGTAGCCGAAGTGCTGGCGTACGTGTACAAAATGGGAAAAAAACGGAAGGGCTAGCGCGTGATGGAAAAAATAGTACGTCTTTTGACCGATAAACGAGTCATTGTCACCGTGTTTTTGGTCATTATGGCGATTCTGGGAGGGTTATTCTGGTATCTGGAGAAAAAAGTAACCTCCCAGACGGTGGAGCGGCTCAGTGACCAGCTTTCCCTGGCTTTGGAGAATCAATTGGAAAAGGAGCGCTCTTCCGCATTGCGCTATGCCTTGATCTTGAGCCAGAATACGGCGCTGAGCGACGCTCTGGAACAAGAAGACGAAGATCGGGGATTTGAGATTTTATCCGAGGTGATGGAATCGATCAAACTTTATACGGATGCCCTGATACGTTCGCAGGTCATTACGGCCGATTACGTTATTTTCGCCCGCAGCTGGGACAACTCGTATGCGGGGATGCCGCTGGATTTCCATCGTCCCGATTTGCTTTATTTTCAAAATCATAAAAAGCCCCGTTCCGCGATCGAAGTGGGACGTAAACTCGGGGTAAAGGCAACGGTTCCGGTTTATCATGCGGAGAAGATGATCGGGTTTGTCGAAGTCGTTTCGTTTTTTGAATCGACTCAGGAGTATTTCGAACGTCTGGGAATCGATATGTATATTCTGATGGAAGACCGCTTTTTCAATACGGCGGTTTTTATGCAGGAGAATCCGGCCATCGGCAAGGAATATATTCTGGCGAATACAAAATACACCCAAAGCGATTTGAAATTGCTAGAAGGGATCGATTTCAAGGCGCTGCGCCATTCGCGTGTTCTGTACAGCGGCGGGCGTTATCTGTTTTATGAACCGATGAAAAACGGGGAAGGGGAGACGATCGGTGCGTTCGTTTTTTCGCTTACCCCCAAACAAATCTCTACTTACGCCCATTCGGACGAAGAGGACATTTCGTTTTTGATCCATCTCACACGTAACGAACTGTATGATGTCATGACAAAAAAAACGCTTGACAACGCACAGTTTCAAAGCAAGTATGACAAAGAACTGCTCTACCTAAAAGACGTCGTTGCCTCGGAAGACCGTGAGCTGTTTTTGGAAGAAGCGCGCGAGAGGCTGAATGCGTATTCGAAGGAAGAGCTGATCGGCATCATGCTCGATTACAAAGTGACCAAAGAGATCAAAGGGGAGATTCGATGAAAGTATTGCTGCTGGAAGACGAATACATGCTGCGCATCAGCATTACCGAGTTTTTGGAAGATATGGGATTTGAAGTAGACGGTTTTTCCAACGGCGAAAAGGCATACGACGCCATTTATGATACCCATTACGATCTGTATTTGCTTGATGTGAACGTTCCGGGGATGGACGGATTCGAGCTGCTCCGGAGCCTTCGGAAAGACGGTAATAAAACGCCGGCTATTTTTCTCACCTCGATGGTGGACGTATCGAATCTTCAGGAAGGGTACAAATCGGGATGCTGCGATTATATCCGCAAGCCTTTTGATCTGACCGAGCTGCAATTGCGGATCATGCATGCGCTCAAAAGCTATTATCATGAAGGGGAAAATAAAATCGATTTCGGCGAAGGACTGGTCTACGATACCGAAAATTTCACGTTGACCCACAACGGCGAGAGCATTGCCCTCTCGAAAACCGAAAAAGAGATTTTCTCCGTTATGCTCAAACATACCAATCAGGTGGTTTCGGTCGAGATGTTCCAGGACGAGATATGGGGCGAATACGTCGATCCCGCCAACATCCGCGTCCAGATCAATAATTTGCGCACTTGAACGATAACCGTTACGCGATCAAAAACGCCTTTTTATATACGATGCTGGTGGCGGTATTGCTGCTTGTGCCGACGTACGTGTACGTCACCTATATGAAATACGTGTACGAGATTCAGTATGAAATGAAACTCAAGCGGCAATCGCATTTGATACTGCGAGCCATGGAGGAATTTGATCCCAAAGAACAAGCCGCGTTTGATTACCCGAGGTTTCGGTCGTTTCAGTCGGGATTGTACGATGTCCACTTTAACCCTGTCTTTACCCTGATTAAGACTCCTTTGAATGTTCAGCAAGCAGGGTATCGCATCGAGAACGGATATGCGACTCTCGTCGTGCCTCTTCCGGAACGGCGTTATTTTGACGCCACCTATCTGGTGGTTCGGGGAGAGCTTTCGTATGTCCAGATTTATCAGGACGTCGTCATGATCCTGTTCTCGATTACCGCATTGATTTTTGTCCTTTCTCTCTTCTTTCTTGATCGTTTCGCGTTGCCGTTTCAGCGTCTTAACCAGCGTTTGGACCGCTTTATCAAAGATTCGATGCACGAGATCAATACGCCGCTGGCAATTATTAACGTCAATATTGACCTGTACAATCGTGCCAATCCTCAGAACAAATACCTTCAGCGGATCAAAGCGGCGACGAAAACCCTGGCGACCCTTTACAACGACATGGACTATCTGATCAAGAACGAACGTCTCTCGTTTGAATACGAAACGCTCGATCTGAGTGCATACCTGAAAGAACGGTGCGATTATTTCGCCGAAGTGGCCGCGTTGAAAAATATCACGATCGTTCCTCATATCGAGGAGGGCGTATCGATCCTATTCAATTCGACGCAGCTGCAGCGAATCATCGACAACAATCTTTCCAATGCGATCAAATATTCGCACGAAGAGGGGCGGATCGAGGTGATTTTGGAACGTGCCGACGAGGGGTGCATCATGCGCTTCAAGGACCAAGGGGTCGGAATCGAGGACGTGGAGCGTATTTTCGAACGCTATTACCGCGAGAATAAAGACAAAGGCGGATTCGGAATCGGACTGAACATTGTCAAATCGATCATCGACAAGGCCGGGATCGAGCTCGATATCGACTCGGTATACGGCCAAGGAAGTACCTTTTCGTATCATTTCAACGCCCCTATTTTTTTACCGCGCTAAATTTTTCTTTTTTTACATTAATTTTACAGTGCTGCTTTACAATGCTCCTCGAAATACAAATAGATCAAGGAGAGCCTATGCGAAAAGTGATGATGCTAGCAATCGCAACGCTTGTGAGCGCAGCCGATTTATCGCAGGTGATTGAGAGTCCGGATGCGACCGAGATTCTTAAAAAAGATGCCCTTCCGGCAGCAAAAGCCTATACGATGCCCGAAGGGTGCATCACTAACGACCCTGCTGCGATTGCACGCGGAAAATATATCTTTCATAATCTGAACGGTAAAGACGCGAAAGAGAACCCCCCCGAAGGATTGAGCCGAACATTGCCGAACGGTAAAGAGAAGCAAATGGGCAACTGCGTCGCGTGCCACAACATCGAGGGGGCTGTCGGTTACGGCAACATCGGTCCGGATCTGACCAACTACAAAGGTTTGTATGTGGACAGCGGTGTTCGCAACGCCCAGTTCGTGTACCAAAAAATCGCCGATCCCCGTATCGACAATGCCAATACTCACATGACGGTCAACATGACCAACGGTCTGATGAACGAGCGCGAAGTGTGCGATCTGTCATCGTACATCATGGCTATCAAAAAATAAAATCCAAGGAGAAATAGAATGGAACGTAGATCATTTTTAAAAGGTTTTGGAGTGGCGGCGGCATGTGCCGTAGCGTTGCCCCATGTAGCAAGTGCGGCAGATGAGAAAAAAGTTGTCGGTCCGAATGAGATGAAATTTGAGACGGCGGTTGCCGCAATCACCGGCGGAAAAGCGCTGGTTGCCTCATCAAAAGTCAAAATGGAAGCTCCTGAAATCGCGGAAAACGGTGCCGTCGTCCCCGTCAAAGTCACGGTTGAGAGCCCGATGACGCAAAAAGAATACGTCAAAGCGATTCACGTATTGGCGTCTAAAAACGGAAACGTACGCTGCGCGAACATCTATCTGACCCCGGCAAACGGCGAAGCGTTTTTCGGAACACGCGTTAAACTCGGCGGAACTCAGGATGTCGTCGCAATCGCCGAGATGAGCGACGGATCGTTCCTCACCGCGAAACAAAACGTCAAAGTAACCATCGGCGGATGCGGTTGATCAAAAACCGGTATTTTAGAGCAAAGAAATAAGGACACAACATTATGAAAACACTGATCAAAATCAAACCAAAAGACTACAAAGCCGGTGACATCGTCAAAATCGACTTTATGGCGATGCATCCGATGGAAACCGGAATGCGCAAAGATAAAGACAGCGGACAACTGATCCCGGCCCATTATATCGATGAAGTGAAATTCATGTTTAACGATCAACTGATTACGAAAATGGTGATCTGGGAATCGCTTTCGGTCAACCCGCTGATGAGTATCAGTTTTAAAGTTCCGGGTGAAGGAACGCTCAAAGTTGTCGCCAAAGACAACAAAGGGCAAAGCGTCGAGAGTACCGCGAAAATTACTCCTAAAGGATAAGCAATGCGTAGAGTGACATTATGTGCCGTTGCGTTGTCGGCAGCCTTGTGCGGAATCCTCAATGCCGATGAAAAACTCAGCATGAGCGACGCCGACAAAGCGATGTATGCCGAACTTCTCGAAAGCAACCCGGCTGAGATGGATGTTGCCGAAGGCGAACAGCTGTTCGGCGATTTGATCGGCAGCGAAGCGTATGCGAAAGTTCTGGGAGTCAAAGAAAAAGACCTTCCTAAACACATCGCCGGTTTCCCCCGTTATGTCGATTCGGCCAAGAAGGTCGTCACGCTGGCGCAAACCATCCAAATGGCGGCGGCTTCTGTCGGCAAACCGGTTCCGAAACTCGAGAGCAAAGAGATGGTTAAAATGTCCGCGTACGTCAAATCGTTGGCAAACGGTCAAAAAACCTCCATCGACGTTAAAGCGAACAAACATATGGCTGAGATGCACAAACTTGGACAGCAGGTATTTGAAGAGCGCCGCGGCGGACGCGGTCTTTCGTGCAACAGCTGCCACAGCACCGATATCGTCGGTCAGCGTCTGCGGATGCAGCCGTTGCCGGATCTGGGTGCCAAAGAGACCGCTGCGGCGGGAACATGGCCGGCATACCGTATGACGCAAAGTCAGATGGTAACGTTGGACAAGCGGATGCAGCAATGTATGAAAAATGCGCTTTTGGCTGAGATCCCGCTCGGATCACGCGAAATGGTCGCGCTGGAAGTCTACGTCACCAACAAGACCAAAGGCAATCCAATCAGCATCCCAAGCGTGAAGCGCTAAGGGGTTTACGATGGATTTATCACGCAGAGATTTTTTTCAGATCGCCGCCGCGCTGGGGCTTGGGCTTCCGGCAGCGGCATCGGCGGCATCCAGTACCAAACGTGCCGATGAGGTCACGCTCAAAGATATTTACGGGTTTAATGCCCGCGGCAACGTGACGTTGCTGCATATCTGCGACATGCATGCCCACATCAAACCGCTTTACTGGCGCGAGCCCTCTACGCTGATTTCGGCGCCGAACCTCACCGGAACACCGGGCTTTTTGTGCGGCGAATCGTTTTTGAACTATTACGGCATGAAGGGCAAAACGCTGGATGCGTATTTCGATACGTATATGAACTTCGACGCCCTAGCGAGCAAATTCGGAAAAATGGGGGGTATTTCGCACATGAAAACCCTCATCAACCATATCAAAAAAGAGCGCGGTGCCGATAACGTCCTTCTTCTGGATTCGGGGGATACGTGGCAAGGGACCGGCGTCGCTCTCAAAACGCAAGGCGAAGCGATCGTCAAGGCGCAAAACTACCTTGGTGTGGACGTCATGGTCGGCCACTGGGAATTCACCTACGGCAAAGAGCGGGTCAAACAGCTCATCGAGATGCTGAATGCGAAATTCATCTCCCAAAACATCATCGGCGACGATTCGTTTGCCGACGATTTCGAAGAGCTGATTTTCGAGCCGTACACGGTTATGGAGCGCGGCGGTGCCAAGATCGGTATTATCGGTCAGTCGTTCCCGTTTACATCCACGGCAAACCCCAAAGAGTTTACGCAGGGGTGGAGCTTCGGTTTGCGTCTGGACACGCTGCAGCAGTACGTCGACAAACTTCGCAAAGAGGAAAAAGTCGATTGCGTCGTCGTCTTGTCGCATGACGGCTTCAGCGTTGATCAGGAAGTGGCGCGTCAGGTCAAGGGGATTGACTTTATCCTCAGCGGCCATACGCACGACCCCTCACCCCGTCCGACCGTTATCAACGGTACGGTCATCGTGATCGCGGGAAGCCACGGCAAATACGTCGGGCGTCTGGACATCGATATCCAAAACCACAAGGTCAAAGGATACGAGTACAAACTGATCCCGGTCGCGTCCAATCTGATTCCGGCGGACCCCGAAGGGGAAAAACTGGTGGCAGAGCTGTATTCGCCGTTTGACAAAGAGTTCGGCGAGATTTTGGGAATGACCAAAAATACGCTGTACAAACGCGATACGTTCCATTCGACGTTCGACGAATTGATCAACGATTCGATCATTAGCGCGATGGACTCGGATATTTCGTTTACGCCGGGTTACCGCTGGGGGACCACCGTTCTCGGCGGCGATCCGATCACGATGGACAACGTCTATGAGATGACGGGAATCACCTATCCCAACGTCTATACGTTCGAATTGGGAGGGCAGCAGATCCGCCATCTTCTCGAAGACATCGCGGACAACGTTTTCAACGCCAATCCCCTCTATCAGCAAGGGGGCGACATGAGCCGTCTGGGCAATGTCACGTACGACATCAAGATCGGAGCTGCCGGCGGCAAACGGATCAGCAATCTCATGGTAGGGGGCAAGGCGCTTGACGATAACAAGACCTACAAAGTCTCTTCCTGGGGGGGCAATCTGCAAAATGCGGGACGGAATCTGAGAGATCAGCTGACCCGTCCCGTGTACGATGTAACGGCAGAATACATCCGTCGTCAAAAAACGGTCAACATCAGCGGCAACAGTAACGTCCGTATTATGGATTACAACTGCGGATGTCCGAAAAAAGGCTCGAAAGGGTGCTAAAAGCACTCTTTCTGTAATCTATCAACTTAAGGAGTGAATGATGAAATTGGTTAATCTTAGTATTGCGGCCGCAGCGGTCTGTGTACTTTCTACGTCGGCGTACGCGCTCAAAAGCGAAGACCGTATCGTAAAGGGAAATTATCAGATTGAATACACCAAAGTACCGGGCGAAGTGAACTCGATCACTGAAATGTTTACCGAAGGCGAAGTGTACGGACGTCTCCGCTCGAATATGTTCTGGTGGGATTGGGAAAACGAAAACAGCGCTGTTCAAGACAACAACATGTGGGGTCTGGGCGGCAGTCTCGTTTATAAAACCGGTTACTTCCACGGTTTCGGTGCTACGGCAGGATTCTACGGCACGGTTCCAGTACACAACGACAATACTCTTGGTACCGGTACGACCAACTACGGTAAAGCGGGTAAAGACACTTACCATACTCGTGCTGACGGGTCTGAAGGGGCAATGGGGAATTTTGCCGAAGCGTATTTGGAATACAAAAACGGTAAAACGAACGTTAAAGTTGGGCGCCAAGGGATCGATAGCATCATGCTGGCAACCAACGATACGAAAATGATTCCCAACACGTTCGAAGCAGCCGTCATAGAGAACAAAGATATTCCAGGTACGACATTGCGTGCCGGATACATCATGGCCCAAAAACTTCGGGATCACCAAAGCTTCCACAGCGTTATTGCGTATGAAAAATACAATGAAAACGATGACTCCGGTGTTCACAAAGGTTTGACTCCGGCAAACATCCGAAGCAGAGGGGCTGGCGATGTTGACCCAGAAATGGTTTTGGTAACCGCTCAAAATACCTCTGTTCCGAATCTCAAATTGAATGCGGAATATGTTGCGTTGAACGGATTCTTCAATACCGCTGTAGCCGAAGCCAATTACAAAATCAAAGCAGGTGATTCTTGGACGGTAACTCCGGGTGTCCGTTATCTGCGCCAAATGGACGATGGTGCCGGCAAGATCGGCGGTGCTTCACTCAGTGGTACAGTAACGGCGGCGAACGCGGCTTCAAAAGGTTATAAAAACGGCGATAACGTCGACGGTAGTATCATCATGGCTCGCTTGGTAGCGGCTACAGGTCCGCTAGAACTCTCTGCAGGATACTCTGAAGTTTCTGATGATGCCGATATCATCGCACCGTGGCGCGGATTCCCTACGGGAGGCTATACTCGTTCCATGGCGCAGGTAGACTGGATCGCGAATACCAAAAACTGGGCCGTTAAAGCCGCCTATGATTTCGAAAAAGCGGGTCTAGTTCCCGGGCTGAAAGTAGCGGCCGATTATGAAAATATGAATTTCGATGACGCGAAAGCGGCGACTTCCGGTTTTACCGATCGTAATATTTTCCACGTCGATGCATGGCAGACGTTTAAAACGCTTCCGAATACCGAATTCAAATTCCGTTTTGCGACCGTTGATGCCGATCCGGCTGTCGGTGCAACCACG
>NZ_JQGL01000104.1 GCF_000747095.1 Sulfuricurvum sp. MLSB | reverse complement strand
TGTTCAGATGACCAGCCTCCGCCTAAAGCTTTATACAGCTGTACATCCGATAATAGTCGTTGTAATCCATGCTCATTTAGAGCTATTTTATTCACTAGAACCCCTCGCTGCATATCGAGCAGCGGCAACTTATCAATTTGCCCTTCACGATAAAGCGATTGCGCCGCTTTAAGCGCGTGAGATTCTCTGCTCAGGGCGGCTTTTACCTTTTCACCGCGTTTAATCTCCTCAGATTGCACGATAAGACTATCTTCAACCTCTTTGAGTGCTGTCAAAACCGCTTTTTGCCACGCGATAAGCGCTTCATTTTCCTGAGCGTTTTGTGCATCGATCCCCGCTTGAATCCGTCCTGCATTGAAAATCGGCATGACAAAAGCCGCCGCAACGTTTGAAAATGGTACCGGTGCCAAATCAAGTCCGTTAATACGGAAGTCTTGACGACCGACAAGAGCATTGACAAAAAGCTTCGGCCATGTTTGCGATTGTGCCTCTTTCGAACGTAATGATTCGGCACTGTAGTGCGATTCGGCGGCCATTAAATCGGGACGTCTCCGCAATAAATCACTCGGTTGGGAAACTCCTATGGTTTGCGACTCAGGCCAAAAATACTCATCTACTTCCGACACAGCGGAGCTTGATGGGTTCTCCCCCACCAAAACAGCCATCTGACTTTGCAAGGTTGCAACCCATACCCGTAGTTGCGGTATCTGAGCATCCAGTGTATCGGCCTCTGCCTCCGCTCTATCCACATCAAACTGACTTGATTGCCCCTGCGCATAGCGTTTGGAAACGACAGTCGCACTTTCATGTTGCGTTGCAGCCAATGCCTCTACCAATTTGAGCCGTTCTTGTACTGCCCGCAACGTAAAATAGCTGCGTGCGATTTCACTGCTGATCACCAGCTGTGCGCCAACAACACCATACTCGGCAGCCATTGCGTCAGATTCTGCCGCACTTTTTGCCGCACGCAATCCTCCGCCGATGTCAATCTCCCAATCTATCCCCAAACCGATTCTGTACGCTCGGATATCGGGCAATCCCTGTTTCATCGCTTGCGGAAATCCGCTGTGTGATTTCGAAGCGGACGCTTCAAGATTTACCGTAGGCAAAAGACGTGAAGCCTGCACATCTCGCAGTGCATTCGCCGTAGTGATACGTGTCATTGCACTGCGTATGTCATGATTGTTTTCAAGACCTTTTTCAATCAGTGCCGTTAAAATAGGATCGTTGAAACTCTTCCACCACTCTATCTCATCAAATGCTATTTTTTCAGCTTCCGCATAATGATACGTTGCGGAAAGAGGCGCCTCCAGCTTCGGGATATTCGCTTCCGGCGTCGCACAACCAGAGAGTAGAAATATCGAAGCAATAGAAAACCAAAACACGCATGGCGGTAAAAACGTTTTTTGCATAAAATTCCCCTTACAAATATGGGGAAATTCTACTAGCTCCTTATAGGGTTGTCATTCGCATTTGTTCATCTTTTTCAATCGGCTCAAATGCTGGGGAGTGATCCCCAGATACGAAGCGATATGATACTGCGGTACTTTATCCAGCAAATACGGAGTCGTTTCTAAAAATTGCGCAAAGCGCGCCTCCGCATTCATCACTAACTGAGAAAAAAACTTCTGATGCACCAGCGAATAGGCCAAATCACTGGAACGACGCATAAATTCCGACCACTTCAAATCGTGTGCGCACAGATAATCTGTTTCCTCTTTTTTCATAATCTGAAATGTACAGTCGGTAATTGCCTCAAAGTGGAGTTTCGAGGGCGTTTGGCATAAATAGCTGTCATAATCAAATACCACCAGATTCGTCAAATGAGAGTTCTCATCGTTGAAATAAATATACCATGTCGTATCCTTGCCGTTTTCATCGATATAGTACCCGCGTGCGATCCCCGATTCGAGGAAATAGATACTGTCATGAATATGCTCCGCGTGATGAATCGTCTCTCCCCTACTAAAATGTTTTTGTCGAAATATCTTGCTTAATAATTCAAGCTCATCGCCATCCAGAGCAATATTTTTGTTTAAAAATTCTAATAATATATTCACTGCCCATCCTTAAAACATGCTGAGTAATAGTTTACCTATTTATTCAACATATGAAGAGCAAATCTCGGAGAAAGACGACTGATCATTTTAAGGGCACCGCTTTGTCCCGGTTTTATTTCCGATATTCCACACTCCATTTTTTTGATGGATATTTTGACCAGCTTCGATACGGGCATAATGTTCATACTTTTTTGCTCGTTGCTATCGAATGCATTGATCAACGGAGTTTCCGTCAGTTGCGGAGCCACTTCAAAAATTTTTACGTTCGTATTTTTAAGTTGAATACGCAGAGAATCGGTAAAAGAGTGCAATGCGGCTTTGGTTGCGCAGTACACAGGAGTATTTGCCAAAGGGACAAAGGCTAATGCGGAGGTAACATTGACGATTGCCGCTCTCTTTTGTTTCTTCATAAGCGGTAAGAACTGCGTACTCATACGGATAGTGCCGTTTAGATTGGTATCGATCTCTTGAGTGAGATTGGTTAAATCGCCTTCATCTTGCAAATCGATCTTTTTCATGACACCCGCATTATTGATCACGATATTCAGCTCGGGAAACATTCGTGAAACCTGTGCGTACAAAGCTGTAATCTCTTGGGGATTAGCAATGTCGCATCGAAAGGTGTGGATATTTTTGAGTTCTTTCTTCGCATTACCCAGTTTTTCCTGATCGCGGCCCGTTATGATAACTGTGTTGTCTTCACACAATTGTCGTGCGAACTCATAGCCGATACCGCTTGTACCGCCCGTAATTAGGATAGTGTTGTTCTTCATTTGCATCTTTATTTCCTTCGGTAAGTTCTGTGCAAATTTACTTGCATGATGAAAGTATAATATTTTTGCTATAATTATGCAAGTAAAATTATCAAGGATGTATTATGAAACGAAAAAGCTATGATGAAATGCCCTGTCCTGTCGCTCAATGTCTAGAGCATATAGGCGAGTGGTGGAGTATGTTGATTATTCGAGATGCTTTTTTTGGCATGAAGCGATTTGATGAATACCAAAAAAGTTTAGGAATCGCCCCGAACATGTTGACGAGACGATTAAATGATCTTGTAGAATCTGGAATTTTAGAGCGACAAAAATACGGAGAAAGCGATAAACGCTATGAATACGTTTTAACGCAACGCGGGATAGATTTGGCTCCGATACTTATTATGATGTTAAACTGGGGGAATCAACATTATCCTCCAAAAGGAGTCAAAGTCAATTTGGTCAATATCCATACGAATGAGATTGCCGAGCCTATCGTCATCGACAAAAAGACAGGAGAAGAAATAACACTTGATACGTATCAAGTTAAAGTTTTCGATGATTAAAGTCAAGAACCAAAAAATCTTGAGCTGATTTTATGAAATTTTTTACTTTTTCCCTGCTCTCATAAGTCAATAAAGTTTGATAATAAAAATCTGACGCATTTAACTCATAACACGCGGTCTCCATTTTCAGTTGTGTCCATATTAACATTTTTATACGATGAAAATCGTTTGTGACAGACCGTATTCATTTGGCAGGCTCAGCTATGATTGTGCCGATGTATCAGCTATCGTTCCACTGTAGATTTCTCTACTCCGAGCCCTTCACTCTCCCCCGCATCTTCTTAATATTCCCGTGCTTCGTCTTGCTATCCATCCGCCGTTTCTGCGAGTTGCGGGTCGGCTTGGTCACTTTGCGCTTTTTTGGCGTCACCATGACGCTTTTGATAAGTTCTCTGAGCCTCTCCAGCGCCGAGAGCTTGTTCTCTTCCTGACTTCTCGATTCCTGGGATTTGATGTTGATAATCCCCTCTTTGCTAATGCGGTGATCGGTGAGGGCCAAGAGACGTTCTTTGTAGAGTTCGGGAAGGGATGAGGCGGTGATGTCGAAGCGCAGGTGGATCGCCGTCGAGACCTTGTTGACATTCTGCCCGCCCGAGCCCTGAGAGCGGATGGCGGTTACCTCGATCTCGGAATCGGGGATGCTAACGGTGTTCGATATCTGTAGCATTGATATCAGTGATTATTTTTTCGACCGTCCGCTGCATCGGCCCGATCTGCTGATCGCAGATCCAGAATATCTCTTCGGCATCAATGTCAAAATAGTGATGGGAGATGACATCTCTTACCCCTTTTGCACCCGTCCAGTCTATTTCAGAATATTCTTGTAATAATTTTTTATCCGTGAGTTTATCGATTTTTTTGAGACTTTCGCCGATAGCGATAAGTTGCATACAAATACCGTCGAGCTTTTCTTTCCCTGCCGGAGAATCGGTGAAGAAATTACTATCTTTGACAGGTTCAAAGCGAGTCAAAACCGTTTTAAGCGCCTCATTGATTTGTTCGAGGATAATGAGAACTTGGTTTTTATTAGACAAAAACAGCCTCATTTTCAATGCTTTTTTTGAGGTAAGGATTCATTTTTTCACGATAACGGACTACATCGACATTGAGATGAAAAAGCTCTTCGAGAGTATTTTTAGCGTGGACGATAGCGAACATATCGGGCGTTTTGGTTTCCACAACGACATCAATATCACTGTTTAACTTCGCTTCATTACGGACGGTTGAGCCGAACAACCCAATACGGACGATACCGAATTGATCGGCAAAATCATCTTTGAACTGCTTTAGAATATCAAGTGCTTGATCTTTTTGCATCCGTATCCTTTCGATATTAATTAGAGTGATTGTAGCATAATCTACCCGATCTATTATCTCCCCCGTCCGCCCGATTTCTTCGGTGAGGGTTTTTTGGATGCGGGTTCTTCGCGAGCGACACGCGGCCCGCGCTTGCCGATGAATTTGGGCTGAACGGGTTCACGTTTACGCTTGTTGCCAAACGCTCCGGCGGTTTTCCCTTTTTTCTCGGCTTCTTTGGACATGCTTTTGCCGCGTGTCTTGCCGAGCGCGTCGGTGATCGGGGGTTCGAAACCTTTTACCGCTTCGATCACGACCTTTTTGCCCAGCATCGTCTCGATCTTTTTCCATGAGAGCGATTCCACTGAAGAGAGCAGCGTGATCGCCGTCCCTTCGTTGCCCGCGCGCCCCGTCCGTCCGATGCGGTGGATATAGTCGCTCGCGATGTGCGGGATGTCGTAATTGATCACGATGTCCAGCCCCTCGATGTCCAACCCGCGCGCGGCGATGTCGGTCGCGACGAGAATGCGCACTTTGCCTTCCCTGAAATCGCACAGCGCACGGTCGCGCGCACCGTGTTTTTTGTCTCCGTGGATCGTCAGGCACTCCAATCCGCTCTCTTTGAGGTAGGCACTGACCTCATCGGCGATCGCTTTGGTGCGAGTGAACACCAACACCTGCGGATAGTTGTTCGACCCGATCAGATACGAAAGCAGTTCGCTCTTGCGCTCGGCTTCGACGGGATGGACGATCTGGCGAATCGTCATGTCGGCGGCTTTGAGATTGTCGATTTCGACCAGCAGCGGTTTTTTGAGTATCTGCTCCGAAAGACGTTTGACCGATCCCGTCATCGTCGCCGAAAAGAGTACCGTCTGGCGGGCCGGTGGGAGCATATCGATGATCTGCTCGATCTCGCGGATGAATCCCATGTCCATGATCGTGTCGGCTTCGTCCATAACCAGATATTTAATTTTTGAAAGGGGGATATGCCCCTGCTTGTTCAGCTCGATAAGCCGTCCGGGAGTCGCGATCAGGATATCGACCCCTTTGGTCAGCGATGCGATCTGTTTGTCGATGTTGACGCCGCCGAAGACGTTGAGAATCCGAAGGTTGCTTCCCAGCGCATAGGCGCGGATCGCTTTGGTCATCTGGGTTGCCAGTTCGCGCGTCGGTACGAGGATCAGTGCCTGCGGTTTTGCGATCTCTGATTCGTTCCCTTCTCCCATCATCTGCAGAATCGGCAACGCGAATGCCGCGGTTTTTCCCGTTCCGGTCTGGGCGGCTCCCAAAATGTCGCGTCCGCGAAGCATCAAAGGGATGACTTTGCTCTGGATCGGCGTGGGGGTTGTGTGCCCTAAAGCGGCAAGATTGGTTTGGAGATTAGGGTTCAATGACGCAAAAGACATGAATCCTCCCTGTAAATAGATAGCGTATCATATCGGTTTCGTCCTTACACTGCCGCAATGTGGACTATTTTTTGCTACGATTACGGAATTTTAAATTCGGAGTATTCAGTGAAAGCATTAGCGCTTTTAGTCGCCGCCGTTACATTGTCATGGGGAACCGCCGTGACCAAGGGGACCGTCATAGACAAACAGACCCAAAAACCGATCGCAAACGCCATCGTCGTTGCCGATGGAAAAGAGTATCGCACAGACCCTAACGGTGCTTTTGTCATCCCCGCCTCCAAAAAAATCGGGGTACGCGCCATCGGGTACGACCGCAAGTTCTACGTAGGGGGCGGAAAAATGTTTCTCAACCCCTTGACTCCAAAAGCCCTTTATCTTTCGAGCTTTGGTGCAACGAGTTCCAAACTGATGGGCAATGCCAAAGAGCTGATCAAATCAACCGAAGTCAATGCCCTCGTTATCGACATCAAAATGGACCGCGGCCAGATCGCCTACCGCACTTCCAACGCAACCGCCAACAAAATCGGGGCGCAAGAAGTCGTTTTGTTCAAAGACCTCAAAAAATTCGTCGCCGGTTTGAAAAAAGAGGGGATTTACACGATAGCCCGGATTGTCGTATTCAAAGATTCTCCGTTCGTCGAAGCCCATCCTCATCTGGGTGTCCGCCGCAGCGACGGCACCCTGTTCAAGGACAAAGAGCAGCTTTATTGGGTCGATGCTTCGCGCAAGGAATACTGGGATTACCCTATCGCCATTGCCAAAGAGAGCGCCGAAGCGGGATTTGACGAGATTCAGTTCGACTACATCCGTTTCCCCGATGCCAAAGGGGTGAGATTTTCG
Organism: Sulfuricurvum sp. MLSB; assembly: GCF_000747095.1. Lineage (GTDB taxonomy): Bacteria > Campylobacterota > Campylobacteria > Campylobacterales > Sulfurimonadaceae > Sulfuricurvum. The sequence continues at coordinate 26,221 of NZ_JQGL01000104.1, read as the reverse complement.
GTCGAAAACACGCAGGCCGAACGGGTCAAGGCGATCAGCGGCTTTTTGGAAGCGGCGCGCAGCAAACTGATCGCGCACAACGTCTTTATCTCCGCCGATATTTTCGGATACGTCAGCTGGCACAACGCCGACATCGAAATCGGCCAGCGCGTCGACGCTATCGCTCCGTACGTCGATTACATGTGCCCGATGCTCTATCCGAGCGGATTCAATGCCGGCATTCCGGGATATTCCAATCCGGTAGCGGCCAACTACGAGATCGTCAAACACTCGCTCGATAAAGCGCTGGAAAAATCGGGAACCTCTCCCAAAGCGTTCCGTCCGTGGCTGCAGGCGTTCCGCGACTACGCGTTCGACCGCCGCATTTACGGTGAACAGGAGATCCGTGACCAAATCCGCGCCAGCGAAGATTTCGGCAGCAACGGCTGGATTTTGTGGAATCCCCGCAACGTTTATACGGCTGCGGGACTCATCCGCGTCAATCAAAACGTGACGCAAGTCACCAAACCGATTCCTGCTAAAGCGGTCAAACCGGCTTCTTAATGGATTTATCCTTCTCCGATCTCCCGATCAGCGGACAACTCGCGTCGATTCGGGGGTCTTTGCTGCACAGCAACCGCCTCATTCTCCAAGCGCCTCCCGGTGCCGGGAAAACGACTGCCGTCCCCCTTGCCCTTCTTAATGAACCGTGGATCGGAGAGCAAAAAATCATCATGCTCGAACCGCGCCGCCTCGCCGCTCGTGCCGCCGCGACACGGATGGCCGAATTGCTCGGCGAAGAGGTCGGAATGCGGGTGGGATACCATATCCGCGCCGAGAAAAAGTTTTCGCATGAAACCCGCGTTCTCGTCATCACCGAGGGGATATTGACCCGTTACCTTCAACGCGATCCCGATTTGGCCGATGTAGCGCTCATCATCTTCGACGAATACCATGAGCGCCATCTGCACAGCGACCTCTCGCTGGCCCTCGCACTGCAGTCACAAGAGCTGCTCCGCGACGATCTGAAAATCCTTGTGATGTCGGCAACCCTTGATACACGCGGCCTGAACGAGCTGCTGGACAATCCTTGCCTTCTCACGAGCGAAGGGCGCAGCTATCCCGTCACCCTCTCCTATCGGCCCGCATCAGCTTCTCCCCTTGATCCGCGCTCGCTGATTGGCGAAGTCGTCAAAACGGCTCTTCATGCACTGACGAGCGATCCGGGCGACATTCTCGTCTTTTTGCCCGGCGAACGTGAAATACGCGAGCTGGAATCGCGCCTGAGCGAATACGTGCGGCAAACGTCAACGGATCTGCTGATCGCTCCGCTTTACGGCAACCTCTCGCGCGAGGAACAGCATCGCGCGATCCTCCCCTCTGCGAAGCGCAAAATCGTTCTCGCCACCAACATCGCCGAGACAAGCCTCACGATAGAGGGGATACGGGTCGTCATCGACTCGGGGGCAGAGCGCATCGCGCGTTTCGATCCCTCCGCCGGAATGGAGCGGCTGATCACCCAAAAAATTTCCCGCGCCTCGGCCGATCAGCGTGCCGGACGCGCCGGAAGGACGGCAGAGGGAAAATGCTACCGCCTTTGGAGCGAGCATGCCCACCATGCCCTTCCCCCCTACCGCGAGGCGGAGATCGTCCTCGCCGACCTTGCCCCTCTTGCTCTTGAACTCGCCGCATGGGGAGCCAGTGCGGAGGAGCTGCGATGGATCGATCCGCCGAAGCCCTCTTCTCTTGGGCACGCCCAAGAGCTTCTGCACGAATTGGGAGCGTTGGACGAAACCATCACACCGCACGGGCGCGCCATCCTCTCGCTCGGGCTTCACCCGCGTCTGGCACACATGATTCTTCGAGGACGCGACGAGGGGTTGGAAGGCGAAGCGATCGTGCTGGCCGCATTACTCAGCGAACGGGATATTCTGAACAGCGACGAACGGCACAGCGACCTGCGCGAACGGTTCTGGATGCTCAAAGAAGCCCTCATCCATAATCGCAGACCCCAAAACCTCTTCAACGTCTTGCAAAGCGTCCGCGACATTGCATCACGACTGCGGACCACGCCGACATTTGCTAAAACCGAGCGCGCCGATGCCCTCGCCCTGCTCCTCACTTTCGCCTATCCCGACCGTATCGCCAAAGCACGCGGAGGAGGAAAGTTTCTCACTCGCGAAGGCAAAGAGGCCTATCTTGCACCTCATGACGATCTAGTCGGAGAAGAGTGGCTCGTTATCGCCCGCACCGACGGCAACACCACAAGCGCACGGATACGGCTCTGCGCCCCGATCGCCTTGCCGATGTTGCGGGAATATCACCCGCAAGCTTTCAGCCTTGAGGACGCCGTCGAATGGAACCCGAAAGACAAACGGACCGAAGCACGCCGAATCGAGCGTATGGGAGCCATCCTCATCAGCAGCCGCCCCGCATCCGACACCGATCCCGACACGATCCGAAAAGCACTTATAGAGGGGATACGAACGCACGGGCTGGAATCTTTGGGGTGGAGCGATGGAGTACGCGCATTGCAGCGGCGGCTCATCGCCTTCCGCCGCCATTGCCCCGATCAATGCGCGGCGGATTTCACCGACGAAGCGTTGCTCGACTCTCTCGAAACCTGGCTTCTTCCGCACCTCGGTTCCCAAAGCTCTTTGCGCGAATGCGAATCGCTCGCGTGGGAGACGATACTCCTCTCGTCTCTTCCGTGGGAACAGCAACGGGAAATGGATCGGCTTTTGCCGAGCCGCTTCACCGCACCGACGGGAAGCGCCGTCGAACTCGACTATGCCGATCCCGATTCCCCCGTTTTGGCGGTGCGGATACAGGAGATGTTCGGAACGACCGATCACCCGAGCGTTTTGGCGGGAAAACTCCCCCTGAGCGTTCATCTGCTCTCCCCGGCGCACCGCCCCATACAGGTAACCCGCGATCTGGCAAGTTTCTGGAGCGGCTCGTACAGCGACGTCAAAAAAGAGCTCAAAGGCCGATATCCTAAGCACTACTGGCCGGATGATCCGGCCACGGCGCAGGCAACGAAAAAAACGAAGAAGTTTATGGAGAGTTAGATGCTCACGCGGTCTTCGAGCGCACGGGTGAGCGACAAAATGTCGACGTTTTCCAAGCTCACCCCCGTCGGAACGCCCTGAGCGATGCGGGTGAACCGGACGTTTGAATCGGAGAGTTTGTCCTCGATGTAAAGGATGACCCCCTGATTGGCGATCGAGGGAGTGAGGGCGAAAATCACCTCTTTGATACCGCTGTTTACGACGTCGCGCAGATGAGAGACGTCCAGCTCGTCAAGCGATTCGAGGACGAAATAGCGCCCGTCGAAAAGGCCGTTTTCTTCGAACGTGAGAATATCTTTGGCGTTTTCGACGATGCAGAGGATTTCATGGTTTCGGTGTTCGTCGCTGCAGATGGGGCACAGCTCGTCTTCGCTGATGCCGCCGCAGGAACGGCATTTTTTGAGCGATGTAATGGCGTTTTCAATCGCGTGGGCTAGTTTGAGCGCCCCGAAGCTGTCGTTCATCACCATATGGTACGCCAGACGGGTCGCCGATTTTTGCCCGATCGTCGGGAGGCTTTGCAGCGCGTCGACGAGACGGTTAAATTTCTCTAGAGATCGTTTCATTGCTTATCCATATACTCTTTGAGAAGTTCGATAAGTTCCTGATCGCTGATGCTCTCTTTTTCGGTTTTAGAATAGATGGAGATCAGAATCGTTCTATTTTTGAACTGTTGATAGATGATGATTCTAAAACCGCCGCTTTTACCGGTCGGAATTGAGGAATTTCTAACTCTCTTTTTGAAAAGATTATACCCTAGAGAGATACCGATATCTTGTTTATTCTCAATTTCGTCGACGGCGTGTTTGAGATCGGCTTTGAGATGTTTGAATTTTTTGCTGAGTTTTTTGGCTTCTTTGCGAAACGTATCGCCGTACTCAATCATCCAGCTCGTCCCACAGCGATTCGATAGGGGAGACTCGACCCTGCTTTACATCATCAAGCCCCTGCTGAATCGAGAGGAGGATTTCAGCACCTTGAACTTTTTTCAGTGCTTCGACCATTTTTTCATATTCATCTTTAGAGACGAGTACCGCTTCGACTTTGTTGTTTCGCAAAATTGCCAGCTTGGAGGTCGAACTCTCTTTGAGCTGCGAGAGGTACGAGCCGAACTTTTTGACCAGTTCGGAGGAGGCAATGAGTTCATTGGAAGCATACGTCACCATGTTGTTTACCTCGTAGTTTTACGTAATATATTATGGAAATTATACATTATATTTTACAATTTATTATCAAAAAAGTGTATAGACCGAGTCGGTCATTTCCCAGGAATTCTATAATCATAAGTGAAAGGTAAATGCTTTACTGTTACGATTGAGTTGTTCAACTGTATCTAAAGCGGTTTTTTGATCCTCATATTTGTTCAGTGTTTGATAAATATGTGCATATTCATTACGTAAATTAGTCATAAATATTCCCGTATCATCGCTTCCTACGACAACGGTTGGTTTTGGATCACCCTCATTGTAATTTTGGATTCCAAGCCATCTCCACAAATGATGTTCATCATATCGTTTATAATAACTTATTCGAACATTACTAGTCGGAAGTGTTTCAAGAGCGATATTTTTGTCGTTGACGTGTTGGATCATTATATTTTGTAAATCACGTAAGACTTCTTCTGTAAAAGGAGCTTGATCTGGTTCAATTTGAATCATTTTGTTGTATCTCTCAATACATTCACCCGCATGGTACAGCTCATAAAGTTCCTGAATACTTATATCTAAATGATTAAAATCTTCAAGTTCTTGAGAATCAAACTCCTCAAAAATACTTGGTTCACGCCATTTGAGAGCAATAATCGGGTCATATTTGCGCGCTTTCCAAGATTCAATGATCTGATGAATGTTTAGCGGTTTTTGATAATTATAAATCTCTTGAAAGTATTTGAATATATCACCTTGAAGTTTGCCAAGATGTCCGTAAAATTTGCCATCATTCTGCATAAGCTCGTAAGAAAATATCAGGTTATCAAGCCATTCCCCTTTTTTGAGCGTAAGCTTACTTTCATAGAGTCGGTTTATCCAAAGCTTCGGATCAATACCCAATGCTGTTGCATGTCCTATACGATTTCCTGAACGCATATCGAGAAATTCAACCGCTTCATAAACCATTCGAAGCCCCGAAATAATATGAATAAAATCTTCACCAGCATGATAGGTGAAATTGCTGTATCCTAAAAAACGAAGTTTTCGAAATGTTGGAGCAAATGCTTCGGGCGAAGCGTGTAGTTCATTGGCAGCAGCATCGAAACCGACAATCAAGTCTTTATAATCAGAATGTTTCATCGTATCAAGCAAGACAATTAGTGTGCGTTTAGTTTTAATCCTCAAAGCTAAATCTCGAAAAGTGATAATGTTTTTCGGGTTTCTCGTGTCAAGTGTTTTTACAAAATGAGGAACAAGTATGAGTTTGAAACTTTTTCTGACTTCTCTATTTTTGACGTAGCCATCTCTGATAGATTTCAAAAGTTTAAAAGATTTCACAAGGTTGTCTTTGGGAGCGAAACGTCCTTCAAGAACACATAATGAATTATCATACATACCATGAAGTTGTCGATAGCGATTTTGATATTTCTCTTCCGTTAGCTCACGTATTTGATTGAGTGTAATTTTTTGAAATTGATCGAAGCCCACTTGGCTTTTTTGTTGAACTAACATTTTTTGAAAAAATGCATAGATAAGTAAATAGTAATAAAACACGTTTGCAAAGTATATGCTCTGTTCAGATTCCAAGTAGTGGAATGATCTGATAAAAAACAGAGCTTCATATTGCCAAGAATCTTGAAAATTGACATCTAAATTCATATTTTTTAATGGATGTATAGATGATGCATAATTCAAAGATTTACCTAAGTCATATCCATCTTTTGTAAAACTTTCATCAACTTTTAGTTCATCATTATCAAATACAATGCCGATAATCTTGTCACGTAATTGTCGGGCTATAATAAGTAATCTAAAAAAATCATCTTGCTCAAAATTACCAAGTTGTAGATATTGATCAGTAACGTAAGTATTTCCGAATGACTCTCGAAAATGAGTGTAAAATTTTGACGGTTCAGCTAATGCATCTTGCCAAACAAAATCAGCTTCCGTTGTACCGTTAAGATGCATATGCATCTCATTTAGCCCATCTCTAGCCATCATTTGATCAAGTTGCGGATCAAAAATGGAGGGTAATGCACTTTTGTCAAATATTGAGTTTATCAGTATTTCGACATCAGTACGATAAGATTGATTGCATTGATCGTATATCAAATAGGAGATAATCTGCAATGGCGAAACTGAATGAACAATCTCTTGCCAGCGTTCAAATGACTCGTTTTTAACATATACTCTTTCACCTCGAAATTCAAGCATCTTAGAAAGCTCTTTAAAAGAATCGATCGTACATCTACCGATCGATTTATCTTGTATAAAATCTTGCATTACATTTTTATAGACGTAATCAGGTTTATACGGATCTTTGACGTGAATTTCAGAAAAGAGATATTCTTCAATTTGATTTGAATTATTTATAAAGCCCTTCAAATAAAAGTACTCAAGAAGCCTATGAGATCCCAGAAAAGATAATGCGATATATGGTTTCATTATTTTTCATTTTTTATTTGATATATCAAATGTTCAATATGACTATGACTGGCATTTTGGTATCCCATGTCCTTTCTAATTTTCTTTGCAATTGTATAAGGAGCATAACGCTCCCAGTTTTTTATAGATTGAATAATTTCTTTTTTATTTTCATAAGATAATTTTTTGAAATCCGGTTTGGTCAGTTTATTAATTGTCGGATTGGTAACTATAGTCAGTAATTCAGTAGTTACATCAACTTTTGAGAGAATTGGCTCTTGGTATATTGGATGTTGGATATCCAACATAGGACAAAGATACATATATTCAAAATAAGTTAATGTTTCTTTATTTTTCAAATTGGATTTATCAAAATTTATCTTATGCAAATTATCAGAGAAAATTTGTTCACTAGTTGAAACATTGTAGTTATTAAGTTCGAATTCTCTATATTCTTCTGATTCAATCAAGATTCTATTTAAAAAGCCAGCTATATAAAGAGACATAAAGTCTTTTATGGATTTATTTTTATTTTCATTGCGTTGATCAATATTTGTAACAACATCAGCTGTTTCATCCCAGATTTTAAGAATTTTACCAGCATACATTCTTTGTACCTTATTGGATTTAAAAAGAGAAATCCATTCAGCCATTCCTTCAATTCCATTGGTTTGTTCGTTCGTTTCACAATCAGCGATGAAAGCAAGTAATTTAAAAAATGATATAAAATTATAATTTGAACGGCTTTCATCATCAAAATACTGTATGTGAAAGATTGATAAAAAGGAATGATTTCGTATTAGATCATAATCATCACGTTTTATAAAATGAGTTCCAAAAGTTTTAGAACCAAATCGTAAATTGGAGTAGCTTCCAATATTTAACTTAAAATTCTCAACAAATTTTGAAGCACTTAGCGTGTGTTCAGATTCAATAACTTTAATTTTAGCAGCTTTTAATTTTGGATCCCAATATGGAAATTGAATGAATACATATCCTGTTTTAATCATAAAACTTAAATAGTCATGAGGGTGTAATTTTATAGAAAATAGGACGGCAAGATAAGTTATTGCTCTATTTAGTTCTATATCTAAAGGGTCAGGTTCAAAGTGTGAAATATATTGCTTAATCAATTTTGATTTTCCTGCAATATATAAACCAAAATTATAAATCAATATTGATTTGTTTTGAGATAAATTGAAAAAATCAAAGTTTTTGAATTCTTTATTTAACGAAGTAAAAAAGATATGTTGTAACGAATAGATATACTCATCTGATATTTCATCTTTATTCCAATTGGTAAATACTTGTAGAATTGTTCTTAATTGTTCACACAACAAACTATTTCGATATTTTATTGATAGTTCATTATCTATAGAATGGAAAGTATATTTAACCCAATCAGAAATAAATTGATCTACAAATTGTTCAGGCTGATTGTTCTGTAAAAAAAAGATATTACTTGACTTTTTAATTTCTGAAAGACTATACAGATTAATGCGATTTTCTGGCATGAGAATTTTAATAAGATATTGTTCTTCTAAATGCTCAATTTGATTGAGATAATGTGCTCTATTATCTTTTAGCTCATATTTGTCAAGAGTTTGTTTTGGGTCAATTTTTTCCCATTGAAGTTGTCGAACAAGTGTAGAATAAAGTTCGATATCTCCCAGTAATATGGTAATTAATTGAGGTGTTGTAAGATACTTACGTATGGTTTCAAGAATTAAACGGCCTTCATTCAATGATGTGTCAATGTCATCAAGAATTAATACAAAAGCTTTTTTATTTAATACTTGTAAGCTTTGATGAACAAAATTTTTGAAATTTTCTTCCAATTTATAACCGTGTTTAGAATTACTAAGGCCCTTTTCAAGAGATAATTCCGGTGAATCCCAAAGATTGTCTTTCAAATGCTCACTTCCTACACCATCAAGCATTGAAAGACCGCCAGCTAATTTCACAAGGCTGCTTTTCCAATTTTTATAAACTAAATCATTTTTATCTTTAATTGCCTCTTCAACTTGCTCTTTTATACGAGTAATGATGTTTATAAAGACATGTTCTTTTGATTCAATTAGTGTAGGATCAATAATACTTAAAATTTCAAGTTTATCAGGAGTAGGAGCATCTAAATTTGGATTTTTAAATCCATTTTCAATTTGTTTTTTAATACTCAATATAAATGATGTTTTTCCTGAACCACGTTTACCTTGAATGAGAATAGTATGATGAACACGCTCAAAATGGTCGAGTTTATCAGGTATGTGATCTACAAATTTTTTAATCAAAATAAATAGTTTGTCTCTTGCTTGAACCTGAATAAAATTGTTAGTTTCAAAACCTTTTGTATCAGTTTCATTTAAATCAATAATAATTTTTTGATCTTGTACAGTACGTTCATAAGACATATGAGCACCTTTTATAAAATTAAAAATATTATATATTCATGATTATTAATTTTTACACAATTTGTATGATTCAGAGTTTGCACAATTTTAAATCTCATATTTTTTAGAAATACACTCTCAACTTTAGTCTTGGCGACTCAATTAAGCTAACACACTTTTTGGTAATGGTATAATGCGCGCCAAAATTTATACCTTATCGATGGAGTATATGCGTGGAAGAATTGAGCTATTATGAAATACTAGAGGTAAGCCGAAGCGCCAACGGCGACGAGATCAAAAAAGCCTACCGCAAAATGGCCAAACTCTATCATCCCGACCGCAATCCAGACGATCCCGAAGCGGAGCACAAATTCAAACTCTGCAACGAAGCGTATCAGGTTCTGAGCGATGACAATCAGCGCTCTATTTATGACCGATACGGAAAAGAAGGGCTGCAAGGCGGTATGGGAAGCCGTGGAGGACGTGGCGGATTTGACGATCTGGGAAGCATCTTTGAAGAGATGTTCAACGGCTTCGGCGGCGGAAGCGGCAGACGCCAGTCGCGCGCCCAAAGCGACAAATTTGCGCTCGACATGGGCGTTGAGATGCGCATCAGTTTCAAAGAGGCCGTTTTCGGATGCGAAAAAGAGATTGCCTTCAGCAGCAAAACCTCGTGCAAAAGCTGTAAAGGAACCGGCGCCAAAGAGGGCAAAGTCACCAGCTGTTCGCAATGCGGCGGCAAGGGGCAAGTCTATATGCGCCAAGGCTTCATGACCTTCTCGCAAACGTGTCCGGCGTGTCACGGCGAGGGGACGATGCCGAGCGAAAAATGCCCCAACTGTAAAGGCAAAAGCTTCGTGGAATCGGAAGAAAAAGTGACGATCAAAATCCCTGCCGGGATCGATACGGGCAACCGCCTTCGCGTATCGGGACGCGGCAATACGGGTAAAAGCGGCGTGAGAGGCGATCTGTACGTCACGTTCGACGTCGAAGAGGACAGCCATTTCATCCGCAACGGCAACGATGTCTATCTCGAAGTCCCGGTCTTCTTTACGCAAGCGGTTTTGGGCGAAGATATCACGATCCCTTCCCTCACGGGCGAACTCACCCTGGAGCTCGAAACGGGGACCAAAGACACCCAGCAGTACCGTTTTCGCGGTGAAGGGATTGCCGACGTTCACGGACGCGGCAAAGGCGATCTTGTCGCGCAGGTGCGCCTCACCTACCCTAGCCGCCTGAGCGCCGAGCAAGAAGAACTGCTCCAAAAGCTTCAGGAGAGTTTCGGCATCGAATCCAAGCCGCATGAGAGCCTGTTTGAATCGACGTTTGAAAAAGTCAAAGGGTGGTTCAAGTAACCGCCCGCTAACTAACTCTATATCCTCTTTCTACTTACACCTGCAATAAAACACTAACGAAAACTCAAAGAGATTAGAAGTCTCGCCTTGTAGGCGAGAGAAGAAAGATTTACGCGGTTTTGCGTTTCGGATACGCCATCGCGATGACGATCGCGATCACGGCATACGTCCACGGTACGAAATCGGGAACCGGAACGGGATCGCCTTTGGCGTACGAGTGCAGACCCGCAAGATAGTAGTTTACCCCGAAATAGGTCATCAATACCGACGTAAACGCCAGCAGCGAGATAACGCTGAACGCGTAATCGGTGTACGCCCCTTTGATAAAGCGGACGTGGATGACGACGGCGTACACCAGAATCGTTACCAGCGCCCATGTCTCTTTCGGGTCCCATCCCCAGTAGCGTCCCCAGCTCTCGTTCGCCCAAACGCCTCCGAGGAAGTTACCGACGGTGAGGAGGACCAGACCGAAGATGAGACTCATCTCGTTAATCGCGTTAAGCTCTTTGATCGCGAGATTCAAGCGCCCGACGTTCTCGCCCCGTTTGAGAACAAAGAGGATGAGGGTAATCATCCCCAGCAGCGCCCCAAGACCGAGGAAGCCGTAACTCGCCGTGATCATCGAGACGTGGATGCTGAGCCAGTACGACTGCAGAACCGGAACGAGATTCGTCACCTGCGGGTCCATCCAGTTCAGATGGGCGACAAAGAGGATCAGACCCGTCAAGATCGACGTAGCCGCCATCGTCATGACCGAGCGGCGCGAGAAGATGAATCCTGCGAGCACCGTCGCCCATCCGATGTAGATCATCGACTCGTAGCCGTTCGACCACGGAGCGTGCCCCGAGATGTACCAGCGGATCAGCAAGCCTGCCGTATGGGCGGCGAAAAAGAGAACCAGCAGAGCGAACGAAACACGACTGAACCACTCCAGCTTGAAAGCAGGCTTGAGAATCTTGATGAACGACAGGATTAACAGAGCAAAACCGACCACAAAGTACAGTGGCCACAGCTGTTCGAAAATATTGGCTTTGTTGTAGAAAATCTCCGCTTTGATCTTCATGTCGTTCGGATAGACGCTGGCTCCGACGAAACGTTGATATTTGTCGATGCGTGCAAGCGCTTCGTCCGCCTTCGACCAATCGCCGCTTTTGATCGACTGATCAATCGAGCTGAAATAGCCGATGGCCAACAGCCGAACCACTTCCCCTTCTTTGGGGCTAAGCGTTTGCAGCGCTTCGATCGTCGCATCCCATTTGTGGTTTTTATCGTTCGGCTTCGGCCACATGCGTACCAATGAGCCGGTGTAAACCATGTAGGCGACGTTTACCCGTTCATCGACCTGCAACAGCGCTTTGTCGAATTTGTCCCGTTTACCGGGCGCTTTTCGGTTGGCCTCATCGACCAGTTTGGCAAGTTTGTACCCCGCAATTTCGTCGGGGAAATCAAAAAACTGCGAAAAAGCCGCCGTCTTGGCGGTTTCAGGCAACCCGATCAGTTTATTGACCTCTTTGTCACCGGTGCGGATCATCGCGATTTCGCGCCACGCGTCGGGACGGAGCATCATCCCCAAAATGACCTGATTCGACGTCAGTCCCATAAACGTATCGTTTCGGTTGAGTTTCGCCAGAATCTCATGGCTGAGCGTATCCATCGGTTTCATCCGTCCGCTGGAGTCCTGCACGACGATACGGCCGAATTTATCGGCATGCGCTTTGTCAAATGCTTTGGCGGTTTGAATCACCGGGTTTTGATCGTCTGCCGCAACCGCATTGGTCGAGGCAAATGCCAGTATCGCTACCATCAACGATGCGGCGGCTTTTTGGGCATTGATCGCTTTGAGTTTTTCGGCCAGAGCATTGAAACGGCCGTTTTTGACGATCAGGACGCCGAACATGCCGATGGCAAGGAGCAGATACCCAAGATACGTGATCCAGGTCCCCGGATCGTGATTGACCGAGAGAACCGTCCCCGTTTCATCGGGATCGTACGAAGACTGGAAAAAGCGGTATCCCTGATAATCGAGAACGTGGTTCATGTAGATGCGAAAATCGAATTTTTTGCCGTTCGCTTCGTCCACTACGCTGACTTCGCTCGCATACGATGCCGGAGACATCGATCCCGGATAACGTTCAAGCTGAAAATCGTTCAGGGCAATGGCGAACGGAAGTTTGCGTTCGATCGATCCGTACGTGACGCTGATCAACGAATCGCCGACTTTGAGCGTTTTCGCTTCGCCGACTTCCCCCGGCGTTCCCAGAACGACGGCTTGCGCTTTTTGACCCCCTTGTTCAAAGCTGAACGTCAAAGCATCGGAGCCTTTCATCATCGGCCCTTTGGAGGGAGTAGAGACGAGCTTCATGACCGCTTTTGGGAGGAAGCTTCGCAACACGAAACCGCTCTGGGCAGTCTGATAGAGCGTACGGCCGGCAAATTCATGTTTTCCGGCGGAAAGAGGTGCGCTTTGCTGCGTATCCATGCTGAGCGTCATCAGATCCTGCGCCGACGTCACATAGGCCTTGTCCCCTTCGACACTGACGGAAATCACCGGTTTTTCGAACGTTTTGCCCGAATTGAAATCGATCACAACGTCATTGGCTTCGATAAAATCGCCCTCGGCGAGCTGAACCTGCTGCGCTCCCTGTGCGCCCGTCACCATCAGATTAAACAGCGGTCTTCCCTTCGGATCGGCAACGGCTTCGTACGAAGCATCCCCCATGTACTCCTCAAGCGCGACCTTAATCGGTTTGCCCTCCACGTCCAGCGTCCGTTCGAAATCGTTTGAAGAACGTTTGGAAAGGAAAAGACTCTCTTGAAACGTATACGTTTTTTCCCCTTTGGCGACGGTGAAACTGATGTAGGGTTCAGCGCTCACGATGGCATCGTTCTGTTCCCCTTCGCGGATGTGCATCATCCCCTCATAACCGATATAGCGCGTAACGGCGGCACCGACGAGAATGATCAGAAAAGCGATGTGGAATAAAAAGACCAGAGCCTTTTCCCGACGCGCCATCTTGAAATTGAGAATGTTCAAAATCAAATTAACGGCAAGCAGCGCCAGCAGGATTTCAAACCATCGGGCATTATAGATGTCGGCTTTTGCCGTCATCGTTCCGTAATCGTTCTCGACAAACGTCGCATAGCCGATCGATACGGCAAAAACCAGCATCAATACGGCCATCGTTTTCATAGAACCCAAAAGGGAGAGCAATTTATTCATTAAAAGACCTGTCCTGTAATATCGGTGCAATTGTAGTCGCAATCCGGTAAATATATGTTAACCCCGTGTAAATACTTACACGCCTTCCAAAATCATCGCTTCGGCAATCCGTTTAAAAGCGGCGATGTTTGCCCCGTCGACGAAGTTGCGCTCGTATCCGTTTTCTTTGGCGGTGAGCGAAACCCTCTTGTAGATTTGCCCCATCAGCTCCTGAAGTTTGCGGTCGACTTTGTCGAAATCCCATTTCTCCATCGACGCATTCTGGCTCATCTCGAACTCGCTGACCGCGACACCGCCCGCATTCGAGGCTTTGCCCGGAGAGAACAGTACCCCTTCTTGCTGCAAAAGCTCGATGGCATCCGGTTCCGTGGGCATATTGGCCCCTTCGACGACGGCAACGCATCCGTTATCGATCAGTTTGGCGGCGTCTGCACGGGTCAATTCATTTTGCGTAGCACACGGAAATGCGGCGAAACAAGGGTATTGCCATACCGCATGCATCCCTTCGGGGTAATCGGCTTTTTTCGTATAGACCGATCCGGGAACTCTTGAGGCATAGGCTTCAAGCGACGCGCGTCTGCCGTTGTCTTTAAGCTCTCTGACGACGGAGAGATCGATCCCGCGCGGATCGTAAATCGTCCCCTCGCTGTCGCTGCAGGTGACGACGACGGCGCCGAAGTGCTGAAGTTTTTCGATGGTATGGATCGCAACGTTACCCGCACCGCTGAGAGTACATACTTTCCCTTCCAGCGACTCTTGCAACTCCTGTTTGAGCATTTCGGCCGCAAAATAGACGACCCCGTACCCCGTCGCCTGCGGACGCATCAAAGAACCGCCGAATTCGTAGGGTTTGCCGCTGAGTACCCCGTCGTAATTGCGGGTGATCCGTTTGTATTCTCCGTACAGATAGCCGATTTCGCGGCTCCCTACTCCGATATCGCCGGCAGGAACGTCCACCCGCGCGCCGATGTACTGATAAAGTTCGCGCATAAAAGCGCGGCAAAACTTCATGATCTCGAAATCGCTTTTGCCTTTGGGGTCGAAATCACATCTGTTCGAACGCAAGGAATTTCAGGATGTTCGTGTTGACGCTCGGATGGAAACGGAGTCCGCCTTTGTACGGTCCCAGAGAGTTATTGAACTGGATACGGTAGCCGTTGTTGATATGCACCCGGCTTTGATCGTCGACCCATTGCACTTTGAACTGGATGATGCGGTCCGGGGTCACCAGACGCTCCAGAATCGCGTAGCGTTCATACCTCGGATCGCTTTTCACAATCGGCTCAAGCGAGGTCAGGACTTCGCTTACCGCCTGCAAAAAAGTCCCGTCCGTCCCGCAGTCCGATTTTTTGAGATTCGCCAGAATCGTTTCAACCATACGCCGATCTCCTTTTATTTCAACTCACCCCAGTGGTTTCCGATGTGCATCGACGTTTTCAGCGGAATACTCAGTTCGATGACATGCTCCATCACGTCAACGAAACGGCGGGCATACTCTTCGGCGACATCCTCGTCCGCTTCGAAGATCAGTTCATCGTGAATTTGCAGCAGCATTTTGGCCCGAAGTCCTTCGCTGCGGATCATCGTATCAATCTTGTTCATCGAGAGTTTGATCAGGTCAGCGGCCGAGCCTTGAAAGACGCTGTTGACCGATTCCCGGTCGTACGCGGCGCGAAGCATCGGAGTCGCATTGGCAAAATCGAAATAACGGCGGCGATGAAGCAGCGTTTCGACGAATCCGACCGCTTTAGCCTGTTCCAGCACATCCGCAAAATACCCTTTCACGCTCGGGAATGTCTCGAAGTAGCGCTCGATAATCTCTTTGGCCTCTTTGGTCGTGATACCGAGCGTTTCGGAGAGTTTTTTCTGCCCCATCCCGTACAAAAGACCGAAATTGACCGTTTTGGCGATATGTCGCTTGCCCGCGGCTTCCGCCTCGCCGAACAGAGCGATGGCCGTCTGCATATGAATGTCTCGGCCGTGTCGAAACGCGTCGACGAGAACGTCATCGCCGCTGAAATGAGCCAGAAGGCGCAATTCGATCTGCGAGTAGTCGATCCCGATCAGTTTTTTGCCGCGAGGGGCGACGAACGCTTCGCGTATCCGCATCCCGAGCGCCGTTTTGACAGGAATGTTCTGAAGATTCGGATTTTTGGAACTGAGCCGACCCGTTGCCGTCCCCGTCTGGATGAACGAGGTATAAATACGGGATGCGGGATCGTTTGCGGCCAGTGCGATCAGGGGTTCTATGTAGGTCGAATAGAGCTTGTGGTATTCGCGGTACTGCAGCAGCAAGGCAATGACGGGGTGAGCGTTTCGCAGCCCTTCCAGTACCTGCTCATCGGTACTGTATCCCGTCTTGGTCTTTTTCCCCGACGGCAATCCGAGCGTTTCGAACAGTACAACGCCCAGCTGTTTCGTTGAATTGAGGTTGAACACCGTACCGCACAGCGTATGGATCTGCTCGGTAAGCGACGCGATTTCGCGCCCCACCTCTTTTTTGAACGCCTCAAGCACCGCCGCATCGACGGCGATTCCCTCTTTTTCCATCGACAACAGCGTCAGGGTGAACGGAAACTCGACATCTTCGGCTTCGCGAAGCGCCTCTTCTCCCCCTTTCTGGAGCAGTTGGGCGCGCAAGGTTTCGTAAAGGCGGTAGGTGATGAAAGCGTCTTCTCCCGCATAGCGGCAGGCGGAGTCGATTTCTACCGACGCGAAGTTTTCCCCTTTTTTAACCGTATCTTTGAAATGGATCATCTCGTGATGCAGCAGCGATTCGGCGAGATTGTCCATCGCCAGCGAGCGGGACGAATCGCAAAGCCACGCCATCACCATCGTATCGGCATAAATCGGCAGTCTTTCCGTTTCCAGAAAGCGGGTTACGAAATGGAGGTCAAATTTGATGTTGTGGCCGATGACCCGCCGCTCAAAAATGGCGCGGATCGCGTTTTTGGCCGCGAAAACGCTCACCTGAGGCCCGACCCCAAGATAGCTGTGGGCCATCGGGACGTAATAGCCCGTTTGGCCGTCCGTGCTGAAACTGAATCCGACCAGCCGCTCGTGCAGCGGATCAAGCCCCGTCGTTTCGGTATCAAACGCGATCAGCGCATCATGGGGAAGCGACGCGATCACCCGCGAAAGCGCCTCGTCGGTATCGAGCAGTACGCTGCACCCTTGCGCTATTTCGCACTTGGGAATCTCAATTGTCGGTTCAACATGCGTCGCGGCGGGAGACTGCGTCTCTTCAAATAACGCTTTGGCTTTGAGGGTGCGCAGTACCGCATTCATCTCGTAATGGACCAAATCGTCGTAAATGGGGAGAAACGGATTCTCCAAATGCATTGCATAATCGTTGAAATCCAGCATTTCGAGGGCGTTAGAGCTGAGCTTGACAAGTTCCCGCGAACGGAACGCGTCCTCGCGGTACGTTTCCAACAATCCGCGGATACGCGGCGGCGTCACTTCGTCAAGCCGTTCATACAAAGCATCGAGCGTGCCGAACTGGCTCAGCAGTTTTTGCGCCGTCACTTTCCCGATCCCTTTGACACCGGGGACGTTATCGGCACTGTCGCCGATTAATGCCTGATAATCAATAAACTGGGTCGGATGAACGCCGTATTTTTCATCGCAGTGACGCTCGTTCAGCACTTTTTTGCTGATCGCGTCGACCAGAACGACGAGATCGTCTTCGATCAGCTGATAGAGGTCTTTGTCGTGCGAAACGATCCGGACAAGATACCCTTTTGCACGGGCCTGAGCAACGACGGAGGCAATCATGTCGTCCGCTTCGAATCCGATGCGCGAAAGCGACTTGTATCCCATTTTATCGATCCACTCAATCGCAACGGGGAGCTGCTTTTTGAGCTCTTCCGGGGCCGGTGAACGGTTGGCTTTGTACTGCGGATCGATATCGGCGCGGAAACTCGGTCCCGGCGCATCGAGGGCAAAGATCAGATAGTCACTGGTGTGGTCTTTGTGCAATGAGGCGATAAGATTGACAAATCCGGTCAATAGCCCTGTCGGAAACCCATGTTTGTTGGTAAGAGGAGGAAGGGCGTAAAAACTGCGGAAAAAAAATCCGAAGGTATCGATAATCGTAACGGTCGGCTGTCCCATCAATCGCTTTCGCCGCACGAAGGCGTTTGTGTTTCGCAAATAGAGTCGATCGCAGCCTGCAGCTTGGCGATATCGTATCCTGCTGCTTCGGCTTTTTTGAGACCGAGCATGATCGGATGCTCGCCGAAAGGGTTGTTGATCGGAATAATCGTTTTGATGATGTTAAGCGCCGTCGCGTACTCTTTTATCTCATCCGCGGCCTCTTCGGGAGTATCGGAGAAACGGATCATATCGACGAATTCTTCATCGAAGTTCCAATGGGTAAAAATCGCCGCCGTTACCGTTGCGGTCGTCTCTTCGACGTAAGAACGTTCGACAGCGGCGATGTCGATGGCCGTTTCGATATCCGATTTGAAATTGGTTTCGAGATGTTCCTGGATCACATCGCTGGCAATCAGAATTTTCCCCGTTTCCTGTAAAAAAGAGGCCAGAAAAAGCTTATCCGCTTTGATCCGGTCGATTTGTCCGTACCATTTGTGCATCAACGCCGACTGCATCGATGAAATTTCGGCAAAATGGTCCGAACTGACTCCGTAGGGTTCCATATCGACATTGAGGAGTTTGCGCACCGAATTGCCTAATCCGATGGAGCGGGTCATGCTCATTCCAAACAACGATACGGCCTGAGCAACATTGGTGATTTCGTGACGGAAGCTGTACAGCGGCGAATTGGCCGCTTTGAGAAGGTTGGCAACGATCATAGGGTCTTGTTCGACTACTTTAACCATCTCCTGAATCGAACCGTCAGGGTCGTTGCAAACCCTTTGCATGTCGATGACCGTTTTAGGAAGCGGCGGCAGCGATTTGATACTGTTGACAATCGAACTTTTCATCATTTACCCTCTGTATGCACAAAAACACATTTGCATTATTATACCCTATCTAGTTCGAGTGCTAAATATTTTCCGGTAAAACTTCCCGTTTTTTCCCAGTCCCGCGCTACGGTCTCAGGATCCCCCTCCGCAACGAGCAAANNNCGATGACGAGGACGGAATTGCCCAGTTCGACGAAATTATGGAGCACCTTCGTAAGGCGGTTGACGTCGTCAAAATGCAGACCCGTCGTCGGCTCGTCAAGAATGTAGAGCGTATTGCCCGTATCGCGGCGGCTGAGTTCTTTGGCCAGTTTGATGCGCTGCGCCTCCCCGCCCGAGAGGGTGACGGCGTTTTGCCCCAGAGTAATGTAATCCAGACCTACGTCGCTGAGCGTCTGCAGGATCGCTTTGATCTTGGGGATCGGGGCGAAAAACTCGAGCGCTTCCCCCACAGACATGTTGAGGACATCGGAGATCGTTTTGCCTTTATACTCGACCTGCAGCGTCTGGAGGTTGTAACGGCTTCCGTGACACGCGTCACATTTGACCATGATATCGGGCAGGAAGTGCATCTCGATCTTGATTTCCCCTTCCCCCTGACATTTTTCGCATCGTCCCCCTTTGACGTTGAAGCTAAAGCGTGACGCCGTATAACCGCGGATCTGCGCCTCTTTGGTTTTGGCAAAGAGGTTACGAATTTCGTCCATCACCCCCGTATAGGTGGCGGGATTTGAGCGGGGAGTTCGCCCGATAGGGCTTTGGTCGAGATAGATGACTTTGTCAAGTTTTTCCAGCCCGTCCACTTCGACCCCCGCAACGCGGTTGACTTTGCGGGCATGGTTAAGGATTTCGCGCGTCACGGGAAGCAATGTCTGGAGGATCAGCGAACTTTTCCCACTTCCGCTCACCCCCGTCACGCATACGAAGTTTTGGAGCGGTATACGGACGCTCAGGTCGTTGATATTATTCAATGAAACATTTTTGATGCTCATCCACGTCTCTTGGGGACGGCGGTAAAAATATTCGATTTTTTTGCGTCCCGAAAGGTAATCGGCCGTGAGGGTATCGCTTTTTTTGAGTTCGTCCAACGTTCCGGCAAACACGACGTTTCCTCCGAATTTTCCCGCACCCGGGCCGATGTCGACGATAAAGTCGGCGTGTTCGATCGTCTCTTTGTCGTGTTCGACAACGATGACGGTATTCCCTTTTTCCTGCAAAGAGCGCAGCGTCCGGATCAGTTTAAGGGTATCGCGCTCGTGCAGACCGATGCTCGGTTCATCCAAAACGTACATGACTCCCGTCAGACCGCTTCCGATCTGGCTCGCGATACGGATGCGCTGCGCTTCTCCCCCGCTGATCGTTCGCGCGTCGCGGCTGAGGGAGAGATATCCTAATCCCACGTCGTAGAGGAAAAAAAGGCGTTCGCGAATCTCGTTCAAAATAGGAGCGGCAATCATCGTGTGCTGTTCGTTCAGGTAATGAAACGTTTTCGGATCGGCGAACCATTCGTACGAATCTTTGAGCGGCATCGATATCACCTCTCCGATCCCTTTTTCAGCAACCCGCACGGCCAGCGATTCGCGTTTAAGACGGTGGGAGTTACAGACGTTGCACGGCTTTTCGCTCATGTAGTCGGCGAGGTCTTTTTCGTCCTTGAAAATATCGTAGGCAATTCGGACGATTCCCGGCCATGTGCGCGTGATCGGGTGATCTTGCCATTTGAATTCTACCTCGTCGATGCTGCCGTGCAAAATCGCTTTTTTCTGATGTTCTTCAAGGCTGTAAAACGGTACCGAAATATTAATCCCCTCTGCCGCACAAAAGGCTTTTAGAAAGGTGAAGTAATATCCTTTGTTAAAACCGTAGACGATTTTGATCGCCCCTTTCTCGATGGGAAGTTCGGAGTCGATGATCTTGTCGTAATCAAGAGCGTATCGGATCCCAAGACCGTCGCACTCCGGACATGCCCCTTTAGGCGAGTTAAACGAAAACGACAACGGCTCAAGGGGATCAAAACTCACCTTGCAGTCGAAACAGGCGCTGTGTTCGCTGTAATGGATCAGATTCTCGCTCAGTCCCACTTCCTCATGGTTCTGGATTTCGATCTCCACTTCGCCGTAACTCTCTTTGAGCGCTTTTTCGACGTCCTGCGCGACGCGGTCGTGGTTGTCGGCCCGCACGACAAGGCGGTCGATGACCACTTTGATCGTATGTTTTTTTGTCTTGGACAGATCGATCTCTTCATCCAGACGCACCATGACCCCGTCAATCATCGCCCGGACGTATCCTTTGTGGCGCAGTGATTCGAGGATATCGGCAAACGAGCCTTTTTTCTCCCGTACCAGCGGAGCCATAATGACGATTTTAGAGTTTTCAGGAAGCTTGAGCACCTGATCGATGATGTCCTGCGCCGACATTTTCGAGATTTTTTTGCCGCAAAGGTGGCAGTGCTGCACCCCTACGCGCGCATACAAAAGCCGCAGATAGTCATAGATTTCGGTAATGGTTCCGACCGTCGAGCGGGGATTTTTGGAGGTCGTTTTCTGGTCGATCGCAATGGCGGGGGTAAGCCCCTCGATCTTGTCGACATCAGGCTTTCCGACACGATCAAGAAATTGGCGCGCATACGAGGATAATGATTCGATGTAACGGCGTTGCCCTTCGGCATAAAGCGTGTCAAACGCCAGCGTTGATTTGCCGCTTCCGCTGATTCCCGTACAGACGACGAGCGCGTTTTTGGGAATTTCCAGCGATATGTTTTTAAGATTGTGCTCTCTGGCACCGATAATTTTGATCGTATCCATAACGTTACCCCGCAATAAGTTTGTTTGCCGTAATAGCAAAAATAATAATGTAAAAAGCCACCAATATCTGTTTGTAATGCGCCACTTTTACGCGGTTTAACAGCCATATCCCCAGCATGATCCCCACCAGAGAACCAAGGGCCATGACCATACCCGCCTGTACATTGATCAGGCCGAGCCACATCAGCGTCACAAATGCCGAAACCGACGTAAACATAACGAAAAACAGCCCCACTGCGGAGGCCTTTTTGAGCGGAAATCCCATAAAACTGACCAATATCGGAGTCATCAAAATCGATCCGCCGACACCTAGCATCCCCGAAAACACCCCTACCCCTCCGCCGATCCCGGCATAGAGGGGACGGTGTACCACTTCAGGGCGGGTCGGAACCGGTGCGGCGAACGCCAAACGTCCCAGCGTAAATGCGACAATCGAGAGAAACAGCCACTCGAGAACCGTCGCATCGAGCAGTTTGACCAAAATCCCGCCGACGGCGGCTCCGACGATCCCGCCGAATCCGAAATATTTGACGTCGCCGGCGCTGTAGGTCTGCTGCCGTTTATGAATCCATGCCGCCATCAAGGAGCCGGCCACCATCTGGGTTACCGAAATGCCGATTGCCTCTTTGATCCCGAAACCGAGGTACAAAAGGACAGGAACGCTGACCGTCCCGCCCCCGATACCGAAAAATCCCGACAGTGTTCCCACTCCGATTCCCAAAAGCGCCAGTTCTACCGTCATGTTTTTGCTTTCTGTTGATTTTCCTGTCGCGCGATTATACCCCTTCGCGCCTTCAATAAACCCTTTTCGATTCCGTTTGTTTTACGCTATAATGATTTTTGATACTTACACAATGAACGAGGGTCTATGTTACCGATTATCGTCGAAGCCGCCGCCAATTTTTGCCTCCATCAAATACGCCTTCCTTATGAAATCAAACCGTTACCTTCGCAAAAGAGAACACTTTTTGCTTTTATCGATATCGAAGCAAACGGAACCACGCACCGGGCGTATATCGGATGCGATCCGACTTTGATCCAAACAATTACCGAAATTTTTTTGGGCGAAGATGAAAGTGACGAACAGACGCTGACCGATATGCTCCTCGAGACGACCAACATGATCGTCGGAAGTGCCAAAGTACTCGCAGCGGAAGCATACGACACGTCGATGATGATCGCGACTCCGTTTTTCGTTTCCGAAGAACTGGCGAGCATTCAGCCCGATGCGGTCCAATGCATCGATATTAATAACGGCGAATTGACGATTGCATTAAAAAGGCTCTAACCATGGATGAAACCTTAACAACAGAAGCAGCAGAGACCCCGGTTCAGAACGAGCACGATGTAGACTTGGAAAAAGAGCTCGAATGGATGGATTATGAGGGGCTTTTGGATATGGAAGTCGAATTTGTCGCCGATTTGGGACAGACTACACTGACGCTCGGGGAAATCCTCAAACTCAAAAAAGGGGATCCCATCGATTTGGGAAAACCGGCCGGTGAGAGCGTCGAGGCGTATGTCAACCGCCGCATTATCGGAAAAGGGGAAGTCATGGTCTATGAAAAGAACCTTGCCATTCGTATCAATGAAGTACTCGATTCGAGTGCCGTACTTTATTATCTGTCAAAAGAGAGACTATGAAATATTTAATCGCATTATGTATGCTTACTCCGCTGTTGTGGGGAGCCAAAGTCCTAAGCTACAATATCTACGACCGCAATGACCGCGTGGACGTCATGCTCACTTTCGACACTCCGTATGAGGGGGTATTGCGTCAAAACCGTCAGGGCGATACCATCGTCGTCAAACTTGAAGAGGCGTTTATCGAATCTTCAAAAGTCAAAGACGTCAATTCCGCCTATTTGAACAAACTGACTATCGCGCCGCAGGGCGAACATCTCGAAATCGTCGCCAAAGTCTCTCCCGAAGTGACAATGCAGGCATCAAAAACCTCTGATTCCTACGGACTGCGCCTGCGCTTCATGAATGCGGCCGGTATCGGCGCGACAGCAACGGCGGCTCCGGTCGATGAAACGGCCCTCAGCGGTCTTCCGACCAAAAAGAGTAACGAATTCGAGCAAAGCTACTACGTCGTCATCGCCATTTTGGTGATCGGAATCGCCATTTTGATTTGGCTCAAACAAAATATCGCCAAACGGGCGGGAACCGTGCAGGCACAGCAGCCTAAAGTACCGTGGTTGTTCAACAATAAACCCGCCGCGGAAGTTCAAATGGCACCCACCCCTATCACACCGATCAAAACCGGAGATACGGGCGGCATCCACATACGCTTCCAAAAGAGCCTCGATTCGATCAACAGCGTCGCCATGCTCGATTACGGCACCCAGAGCTATCTGGTACTGCTCGGCACCAATACGGTACTGCTCGATAAATTTCAGGACAATATCCCCGTGACCCAAAACGAGTTCGAATCGCTGCTGCAATCCAAACACCGCGAGCTCGACGGATTTTTCCAAATCGGTACAGGTGTCGACGAACCGTTCGATGCCTATAAAGAAAAAGCCTCAGGGGTGTATTAAACCCCTTTCGCCTTCCTCGCCTTCTGATCCAAACCTGCTCTAAAGCCGTAATTCCCTACAATAGCGATAACCAATACGAGGACGTTTTTATGCCTTTTTCTCAATTCGGACTTTCATCTGCGATACAACGCGCGCTGAGCTTCAACGGCTACAGAGAGCCGACACCTGTTCAAGAAAAGGTGATTCCCCTCGTACTCACACACCGCGATGTCCTGGCCAGGGCCCAAACGGGAAGCGGCAAAAGCGCAAGCTTTGTCCTCCCGATTCTGGAGCTATGGTCGAAACGCAGGGGAGAAGGGAAGGCAAAGATCAAAGCCCTCGTGCTTACTCCGACGCGGGAACTGACCCTTCAGGTGGCAAATACGTTTAAAGACATGGGCTCTTTTATCCCCAATCCGCCGAAAGTGCTCAGTATCATCGGTGGCGAAAGTATCGGCGATCAGCTCTACGCGATCCAGCAAGGGTGCGATATCCTCGTCGCAACGTCAGGACGGTTTCTCGACGTCCTGAAAAAAAAGCAGATGAATCTCTCGCATCTGGAATTCTTCGTTCTGGACGAAGCAGATAAAATGCTCGATTTCGGGTTTGCCGAGGAACTTGACCTTGTTCTTGGCGCGCTGCCCCCGCAACGCCAAAATCTTTTATTTTCAGCCACCTATCCTCCCAAGATGGAAACCATTGCCGCACGTATCACGCACGATCCGGTTCACGTCACGCTCGAACATGAAGAACCGACGGCACAGAGCATTCACCAGCGCGTTATCGAGGTTAATCCCGAAAACCGCGGCCCGCTGCTACGTCATCTGCTGGAGAATGAACAATACGAGCAGGTGCTGGTGTTTATGGCCAACAAAAGAGCCTCGGACAACATTGCGGAAAAGTTCAGAAAATACGGTTTTTCGGCGGCATCGTTTAACGGAGATCTTACTCAGGAAGAGCGCATCGAGACACTCGAAGCGTTTAAAGCCAAAAAGGTCCGCATTCTCTTCGCCACCGACATCGCCGCGCGCGGACTGCATATCGAGGGGATTTCGTGCGTCGTCAACTTCGACCTCCCCCGCTCTCCCGCCGATTACATCCACCGTATCGGACGCACGGGCAGAGCCGGCAAATCGGGCATCGCGATTTCCTTCATCGGATACGGCGAAATGGATCACTTTGCCCTGATCGAAAAACGCTCCAATATAAAACTCCGACGCGAGCAGATACCGGGCTATGAGCTGATCGGAACGCCTCCGGCCAAAACCAAGGGTCCGGCTCCCGTCAAAGGGAAAGGGAAAAGCAAAAAGGACAAGGCGAGAGAAAAGGCGCAGGCCGACGCACAGAAGCCCTCTTAGCACTCGCAGGCTTTTTACGATGGTTCTTAAGGAAGATTTTCTCGAAATATATTAACGATCTCGATCCGTTCTTTAGGCTCATTGATACGATATAGAATCGAATATCCCTGATAAACCAGTTTTCGAATCGCTTTGCCATACTCTTCTGCTTTACGTCCTGACTCGGGAAATTGTATGAGAATGTTGAAGATATATTGTTTCAATCTCGCCATATAAGCAAGCGTAATTGTTTCCGATTGGCTTTGATTGTAAATAAAGTCAGTGATTTTAGTTAATCGATGAGTGGCTTTTTTGGAAAATACGATACTTTTAATGTTGTGCATACTTTGCCGTAGCCATCTCGAATGCTTCATCAAGCCCTACAAACTCATCACGATCCAGTTCTTCAATTGATGTTTTAACTTCATTCTTGATTTTTTGAAATTTCAAAAATTCAACAAATTGACGCATCAATGTATTTTCATCCCCTCGGTATTCATCTTGGATAAAACGTTCTAGTTCAGGATTATTTAACTGTATTGACAACATCATAACTCCTTTCTATTGTTTTGGTTAATTGTAGCATATCAATGGTTTTTATTTTTATTCATCGTACTTCAGACTGTCCCATTTCAGTAATCGGTATCGACTGACCCCTATTTTTGTGTCACCGTTTCCAGAAAAGTAGTCTGTCCCTTTTTTCCTTTTTTCCCTTGTTTTTGTAATCATTATTGATGAAATTTAGGACAGATTTTTGAAAAAGTGACAAACGGCATGCCTCACTGTTAAAGTGGGGATATTATAACGAATTCGGGGGGATGGATAAAATCGATGGCAGAGTGCCTCAGCACTCGCAGGCGAGGTCGGAGGCCTTGAACCCTTCGCTGATCTGACGGTGGGTGAGGAAGAATTCGTCGACCACTTCGCGGAAGTGAACGGGGTCGTCGATGCGGTTGACGAGGTCGCGCATTGCCGATGCACCCTCGTACCCTTTTGAGTAGGTATGAACGTGTTTGCGGAACGTCACGACGCCGCGTGCGC
>NZ_JQGL01000103.1:10775-11816 GCF_000747095.1 Sulfuricurvum sp. MLSB | reverse complement strand
TTCATCAGCCGAGTGACGGGATGAAGTTTTCCCGCTTTGAGCAGTGTCAGGGCCGATACGGCTTCCTGATCGATATAGAGGGCTCTATTTTTTCTTGACGATGCCATATTTCTTTCTCTTTTCCCATAAGCTTTTACGTGAAATCCCCAATTTTTTTGAGAGTTCGGTATCGGGGAAACGGTTTTGGAAATGAATCATGATGTATTTGACATACTCTTCGATGGGAAGGATCTCTCCTTGATCGAAGAGATGATTGTCGCTTTCGATTTCGATGACTCTAAAAGGCGGGTGATCGATCGGATCGGTGCTGGCGATAATGCAGGAGCGTTCCTGAATCAGTTCGTAAAACGCTTTGTACTCGCTTTTTTTCAGGTTTTGGAAATCGGTGATATAGAGAACGGAATCATCATTGATGGCGGCGATGTCGGTAAATGCCTTGGCCGATGAAAGGGAAATAAACTGGATCGGCTTGTCATGGTGCGCGGCATAACGGAACGCGAATGCGTCGGCGTATTTTTGGTAGCCGCTGCAAATGAAGAGGGGAAGTTCGATCTTGTCGAGGTCTTCGTTGACATTGATAGCGTTAAACGTATGGGTCAGATAGCGCTCATAGGTTTGGTTCTGACGTTTAAGACGCTCATGCTGCTGGAAATGCTGGATTTTGCGGATCAGCTCTTCGATCATAAACGGTTTGAGAATGTAATCTTTCGCCCCCGCGGCAAGCGGTTTGGAAACCGTGTCGTTGCTGATATAGCTGACCATCAGGATAACAACGGCGTTTTTATAGGTCTCGATTACCGGGTAAATGTCCTGTCCGCTGATATTGGTCGAGAGGAGCACGACGTCGTAAGGCGTCCCTTTCAGCCCTTCTTTCACCGAGCTGGTGATGTCACAGTTGTGGTTCAAATCGCTTAGCTTGGAAGCGATACTTTGGGCGAGATAGATCTCGTTCTCGATAATTAATACGTTCATCCGTGTTTCCAATCAAAATAGTGTACCGATGCGGTTGCGCTCACCGCAACTCCCTCTTCGCGTCCGACG
>NZ_JQGL01000103.1:3212-10698 GCF_000747095.1 Sulfuricurvum sp. MLSB | reverse complement strand
TTTCGAAACGCACTCTTTCAAAAGCTCTTTGGAGTCGATGTTTTTATAGGCATTGTCGGTATCGGGAAAAAGCATTCCGATGTCTCCCAAACAAGCAGCGCCCAACAGGGCATCGATCAGGGCATGAATGGCAACGTCACCGTCGCTGTGGGCTTTGAATCCGACGGGCGAATCGATTGACACGCCTCCGAGTACCATCGGTTTATCCGCTTCGAAACCGTGGACGTCGAAGCCGTTTCCGGTGAATACGGCCGCAGATGGGGGGATGAGGCACTCAAGGGCACCAAGATCGGAGGTATGGGTGATTTTGGCTGCCCGCGTATCGCCGGGGACAAAACAGCGGCTTCCGCCGGCCGCAACAACGGCACTGCTCTCATCGGTGTATTCGATATCGGTTTCCAGCGCCCGGCGGAGAACATCGGTACGCGAAAGCTGAGGGGTTTGAACCCGTTTGACGTTCTCTCTCTCAATCGTCGCACCTTCATACACGACCGTGTCGTGAACATCAAGGACGGGTACGATCGTATCGGCTGCGTCCTTGGAGGCGATCAGGCGATCAATCAGATCGGGATCGACGCAGGAACGGGCGATATCGGTAACCATAACGTAAGATGTATTGACCTGGGTAAGAGCGTTTTTGAGGGATTGCTGTCGCGTCGCGCCGCCTTGCACGATCGTGTAATCGCACATCGGACGCATAAAGGGGATTTCATCCGCATGCGCCGCTATGACGATATTGACGGAGGGTAGATTTTCTTTGATACGGTTGGTAACATAAAGCCACAGGGGATCATGACCGATTCTGAGCCACTGTTTTTTAACGGGCGTTTTAAAACGGCTTGAATTACCAGCGGCAAGTAAAATCAAGGTCAAATCAGACAAATTGTATCCTATTTGAAAAACTGTTACGAAATTATACACTTAAAAAGCTTTTTTTTATCTTGTTTGTGTTAAATTCTAGAAGAATCACGGATGCGAAAAGAAATTCTTTTCCTAAACGATCTTGAAACTTTTAATATACATTCAAACTGATACGCCCCTTTTAGGGGCTCTTATTTATAAGTCCGAAACAGCTTTGAGAAACTAAGGAGCACATAATGAGAACCGCATGGGTCGCTGCCCGACAAAACGATACCGTCCGTACTCAGATGTATTATGCCAAGCAAGGCATTATTACCGAAGAGATGGCGTACGTTGCCAAAATAGAAAATTTAGACCCCGAGCTGGTCCGCTCTGAAGTAGCCCGCGGGCGCATGATCATTCCGGCCAATGTCAATCACGGCAATCTTGAACCGATGGCGATCGGGATCGCCGCACGCTGCAAGATTAATGCCAACATCGGCTCCTCAGCCATTGCCAGCGATGTGCAAGGTGAAATCGAAAAGATTCAGGTATCCCAGCATTACAAAGCCGATACCGCGATGGACCTCTCGACCGGCGGTGATCTGGACGAAATCCGTAAAGCGGTTATCGCCAATTCGAAAATCCCTATCGGAACGGTTCCCATCTATCAGATTCTGCACGACGTGAACAACAAAATCGAAGATTTGACTATCGAAAAAATGCTGGAAGTCCTTGAACGCCAGGCACAGCAAGGGGTCAGCTACTTTACAATCCATGCGGGCTTTTTGCTCGAGACGATGCCTAAAGTGGCCAAGCGGAAAATGGGGATCGTCAGCCGCGGCGGATCGCTGATGGCGGCATGGATGATGCATTATCACCGTGAGAACCCGTTTTACACAGCGTACGATGAGATTCTCGACATCTGCGCCCGTTACGATGTATCGCTTTCGTTGGGCGATTCGCTCCGTCCGGGATGTCTGGCCGATGCAAGTGATGAAGCGCAGCTGGGCGAACTCAAAGTACTCGGCGAACTGACGCTGCGCGCATGGGAGAAAAATGTTCAGGTGATGATCGAGGGGCCGGGGCATGTTCCCCTCAACCAGATCGAGCGAAACATGAAGATTCAGCGCGAATACTGCCATGAAGCACCGTTTTATATTCTCGGACCGCTCGTTACCGATATCGCGGCGGGGTACGATCACATCAGTTCGGCGATCGGTGCGGCAGTCGGCGGATGGCATGGGGCATCGATGCTCTGTTACGTTACCCCGAAAGAACATCTCGGCTTACCGAACGCCGAAGATGTCCGTGAAGGGATTATCGCCTATAAAATCGCGGCGCATGCCGCTGACATCGCCCGCGGCCGAAAAGGGGCGCGGGACATCGACGATGCAATGAGCGATGCGCGCTATGCGTTTGACTGGAACCGCCAGTTCGAACTCGCCCTCGATCCCGAACGGGCTCGGGAGTATCACGATGAAACGCTTCCTCAGGATGTATTCAAGGAAGCGGAATTCTGCTCCATGTGCGGACCGAAATTCTGCTCGTACAAGATCACGCAGAATATTATGGAAAATGCCGACGCCATCGCCAAGATTGCGGCGGAAGTCAAAGCAAATGCAAGTTAATTAAAGCAAACTAAGGAGAATTATCAATGACGGAAGAAATTGTCAAATCAGCATTATCCAAAGTGACGTATCCCGGATTTACGAAAGACATCGTAACGTTCGGATTCGTCAAAGAGATCAAAATTGAGGGAAGCAATGTCGCAGTGACGGTCGACATTACCTCAAGCGCCCCCGAAGTAGCTCACCAAATCACGATTGAAGCGACCGACGAACTCAAACGTGCGGGGGCATCCAACGTCGTTGTCAACATCACGGCACCTAAAATGCCGCGTGAAAGTTCGTCTAAGGGCAAAAACATCGCTCCTCAGGTGAAAAACTTCATTATGGTCAGTTCGGGTAAAGGGGGCGTCGGTAAATCGACGACAGCCGTTAACCTTGCCGTCGCGTTAGCCATGCAAGGCAAAAAAGTAGGTCTTCTGGATGCGGACATTTACGGTCCGAACATTCCTAGAATGCTTGGAGTAGAAGGGGTCAAGCCTGAAGTTGTCGGGAACAAGGTCCTTCCGATCAAAGCATACGGAATCGAGATGATGTCGATGGGTTCCTTGATGGAAGAAGGCCAATCGCTCATCTGGCGCGGAGCCATGATCATGAAAGCGATCGAGCAGTTCCTGCGCGACATTATGTGGTCGGATCTGGATTGTCTCGTCATCGACATGCCTCCGGGCACGGGGGATGCTCAGCTGACATTGGCACAAAGCGTTCCGGTAACGGTAGGGGTGACCGTTACGACGCCTCAAATGGTATCCCTGGATGATTCACGCCGCAGCCTTGATATGTTCAAAAAACTGCATATCCCCATCGCGGGTGTGGTGGAAAACATGAGCGGCTTTATTGCTCCGGACACGGGTGTTGAGTACGACATTTTCGGCAAAGGGACATCCAAAGCGATGGCGGATCAGTTCGAGACGTGCATTCTCGCCGAAATCCCGATCGAACCCTCAATCCGTACCGGAGGCGACGAAGGCAAACCGGTAACGTACTATGCGCCGACGTCTGAAACGGCGAAACGCTATATGAAAGCGGCGGAAGATTTGTGGGCAACGATCGAGAAAATCAACGAAGAGGGCGGCGTCGACAACCAGGCGATTCAGCCTAATACACCTCCGGGAGTTTCAGCGTGTTCGACTGCCGCTGCACCGAAGAACGAAGCTTCTTCAGGCGGAAGTTGCGGTACAGGCTGCGGCTGTCATTAACTTTTTTCTACTTTGCGGGTTGAAAGAGACGCTTCTTTCAACCTTTCCTTCCACTTAAGCTTTTTTTTTAGTATAATCAACACTATTTTTAGACGCGTCCTGATTACGTTAACGGGGAATGATGAGAAACACTAAAACATTTTGGACATTGGCATTGAGTATTACGGGAATGATGATTCTCGTCGGCGGTGCATTGATGTTGTTGTTTCGCTATGTCGGATTTCAGGGGGCAGACTCACGCGCACAGATGGCAGCGGCGATCGTCCAGGAATCGTTGACGTCGCATATGAAAGCCGGGAGTGCTGATTATCAAAACGATCTGCTTGAACAGATCGGGACGATAGAGGGGATTCGTTCGGCGTGGGTCGTTCGAAGCGAAGCGGTGAGTCGTCAATACGGCAAAGGAATCCATCCGCAGGAAGCCAAAGATGAGATTGACCGGATGGTTTTGCGTGAAGGGAAAAACTACCAGGATGTAACGGGCGCATTGTTTTCCGATACGATATACCGTCTGAGTATCCCTTATGTCGCTGCGGAAACGGGAAAAATCGATTGTATGAGCTGCCATGAAGCCAAAGCCGGAGACGTACTGGGTGCGGTGTCGATCGAGATGGAGATCAACGACATCAAAGGAGCGGGCATCCTCTCGGCGATCGGGGCATTGGCGCTTCTGGGGTTAATCACCTTCTTTTTGCTTCACAGCGTGCGCCGCTTTATCGCTTCGTACCGAGAGCCGTTGACTGAACTGGCAACCGCGATGGAAAAAGCCGAAGGGGGCGATTACGGTTATCGCATCGAACCTTCCGAGAGCAAAGAGGGATACGCCGCAATCATGTGGACGAACGCGGTGATGGAAAAACTTGATTCCGCACTGAGCGAGAGCAGTGAGAAAATAAATGCGTTGATCCGAATCGACCAAGCCAAAAGCGATCCGGTCTATACGCTTCAAGTCGGGGTCAACCAACTGTATGAAATCGAACGGTTCCGCGCTTCGATTGAAAAAGATCACAATCTGCAGGAAGTCTACGAGCGAATCGTGGCGCTGATACGGACCCGATGGGGATTAAACGATTTCAATATCTTTGAAATGAATCCTATCACCAAATCGACCCGTCTGATTCATGCCGAAAAAGCTTTATTGTGTGATGCAGTCAATAGCGGATGCCGTGCCGACAGACTCTCCGGGGTTATCGATTCGACGCAATGCGAAGCGGCCTGTCCTAAAATGATCGATCCGTCCGTTCAGTATGCCTGCCGAAGCTATCCCATCGTCGAGGATCTCGATATCGTGATTTCGCTTGTTGCGCAGGATGTAAAAGAAATGCCGAAAATCCGTTCGGTCCTCGAACAGCTGGGCAATTACATCAACGCTTCGCGTTTGCAGATCGTGAATAAGAAATTGGAGCAGTCCGTTCGGATCGATCCTATGACGGGGCTGTATAACCGTAAATTCCTCGAAGAATTCGCCGGATTGATCGTGGCCCAATCCAAACGTACGGCAATACCGTATGGCGTGTTGATCGTCGATATGGACGGATTCGGCGGAATCAACCAAGCCTACGACGTTCAGATCGGCAATGAAGTGATAAAGGGGATGGGACGCAATATCCAAGAGTTCACCCGCCCCGGCGACATTGTCATCCGTTACGGCGTAGATACGTTTGCGGTCGTATTGTACGACTATGAGCGTGAGGATGCAGAGCATGTTGCCGAAGCGATCCGCGCCTCTTTTAAAAAGAAAATTCGGGTAAATACCTATGCGATTTTGAAAAGTGTCAGTATCGGAATGGCCTTTTTCCCGACCCAAACGGACGACATGACCGAAGCGATCGAATTGGCCAAACGCGCACTCTTGGAAGCGAAACACAGAGGCGGCAACTGCTCTGTAGCGTATGATTCCAAAGCGATGCCGATCTAATTCTAATCCCTGCATTGTATTCGTAACGTAGAGAGACGCGTGCAGTCTCTCTCTAGGTCACAACACCACATCATGATGTTGTGTGGACCGGAATGCAATGGTATGTATTACGCAGTGATAAGCGGGAGTGGTATAGGAGAGGTACCGTTCAGTTCCCTTGGGAACCGGCGGTTAAAGGAGTGACGATTAGTATTTGTCCCCACCGCTGAACATATGCTCTTCAAAGGTGACGATTCGGTTTCGTCCGGTATGTTTGGCTTCGTAGAGCGCCAAATCGGCGAACTTGATCGCTTTCCAGATCGAGTCGGCGTGCGTCGGAAAGTACGATATACCGATGCTGAGCGTTTTTTGGACGGTATCGTTGCCGAAAAAGAATTTTTGGTCGTTGAAACGGGTACGTATCTTATCGGCGATTCCCAGTGTCCCTTCTTCTGTCGCATTGTGGAGCAGCACGAGGAACTCTTCTCCGCCGTAACGTATCGCGAGGTCTGATTTGCGGATATTTTCCTGCATGATTTCGGCTACTGTTTTGATGACGCTGTCCCCGGCGTCGTGTCCGTAGGTATCGTTGATCATTTTAAAATAATCGACATCGATCATCAAGATAGAATAGGAAATATTCGCGCGGATGGCCTGCTCGGCACTTTTGTCGATGAACTCTTCCAAAAAGCGGCGATTGTACAGTCCGGTTGCTCCGTCGCGAAGCGAAGAATCTCTGAGTTTGTCCATCAGGGTACGGCTTTCAATAACCGCTTTGGCCGCTTCAAAATAGTTTTTGATGCTGGGGATGGAGAGGTTCATGAGTTCGATCGCTTCCGCGTCTTTGGCCGAATAGGAAAGTATCAGTGCCAAATCGTCGTTGACATTGAACGGAATGCACGAGTATTCTTTCCCGTCGGAGCAGTTGTTGCAGATGTTGGGGAACTCGGTCGAGTAGACGTCGCTGGCGGTACGGTATGCACGGCATTCCAATGCATTGATGTCGGACACGGGGAGACAGAAACTCTTGGAATCGGTAATGTGTACCAATTTTCGTTCTTTCGACATTTTGTCTACTTCGTACAGGGCAAAATGGTCGAAATGGAATTTCTCTTTCAAGACATACACAAAACGCTCATAAATAGCATCTTTGTCTTTGTCCAGCTCGATCGTTTTTTTGAATTTATAGA
Organism: Sulfuricurvum sp. MLSB; assembly: GCF_000747095.1. Classification (GTDB taxonomy): domain Bacteria; phylum Campylobacterota; class Campylobacteria; order Campylobacterales; family Sulfurimonadaceae; genus Sulfuricurvum. The sequence goes on along the minus strand of NZ_JQGL01000103.1, from coordinate 3,944 downwards.
CATCGGAGAGTTCCTGGATGATCGTGCCGGTCGTATTGAGCGGATCAGAACACGCGATACTGGATCGGGCAACGAACGTGTTGAGGTTATGTTTGATCCCTTCGAACGTCTCCTCGATTTTTTCAAAGAGGGTGTTCATTTGTTCGGCGACTTCGCTTCCCGCGTCTTTGAGCGTCGTTTTAAAGCGGAACGAAAAATCGCCCGTCCGTGCGCGCTTGATCCCCTGTTGTAGGTTTTCGAACAGTTGCATATACGGTTTGAAATAATGGTTGGTGACCCACAGTGCGATAAGGATAAAGACGACGTTGATGGCAAAAATTTTGGCGATCGTCATGGCACCGGTCTGACGGATTTCATTGATATTGAACTCCATGCTGATGGCACCCAGAACGTCGCCCTCTTGGACATTGTGACAGCTCAGACAGTTCGGGTTGCCGTATGCGGTAGCAATGTAGGGGATAGTAACGCGCAGGACGGCGTTTTTGCTATCTTCGCGAATTTCACGAACCAGTATCCCTTCTTTGAGGACTTTGTTGTCGATGGCATCCCGGGGACGTTCGTTCTGGAGTCCTTCCCCGTATTGTTTGACGACTTTATCGGCACGAACGATCCACAGCGCCTGAACGTCTTTGATGTTTGCGATGTTGGCAAGGAAGAAGTCGCGCTTGTCCATCATGCCGTTTACCATGTGTGCGGTTAGACCGTCTCGAACGATTTCGGCCGTCATTTTCG
>NZ_JQGL01000103.1:0-3125 GCF_000747095.1 Sulfuricurvum sp. MLSB | reverse complement strand
GCTAAAATTATTTTAAATTATTTTGAAAGTAGAAGGAACATTACGGTTTATTCAACCGTAACGCTTTTTGCCAGATTGCGGGGCATGTCGACATCGTTGCCCAGACGGATTGCGATCTCCATCGACAGCAGTTGCAGAACGACCATCATTTCGAAAAATTCGAGCATGTAGTCCTCATGCGGCTTGGTGCGGATATGATCGTCGGCTTTATCGAAATCGAGCGGACTGATCGAGCAGATTGTCGAATCTCGCGCGCTCAGCTCTTCAATGTTGCTTTTGGTCTTATCGTAGAGCTTGTGCTGCGGCAGCAGGGCGATCGTAAACAGTTCAGGATCGGCCAAGGCGATAGGGCCGTGCTTCATCTCGCCGCTCGGATACCCCTCGGCATGCAGATAGCTGATCTCTTTGAGTTTGAGCGCTCCTTCCATGGCCAGAGGATAGAAAACATCCCGTCCGATGAAAAAGAAACCGTGTCCGTGAAGATAGCGTTTGCTGAGGCGTCGCAACTGCTCGTGCATCGCCGAATCGACGGCGACGGTAGAGGGGAGGGTGCGCAGCAGTTGAACCTGTCGTTTAATCTCCGTCTTTGATAGGGTATTGCGCGTTTCGGCCAGATAAAGGCTGATCATCCACAAAACGCTGACTTGCGTCGCGAATGCTTTGGTCGAGGCGACCCCTTTTTCGATTCCCGCGCGGGTCAGGATGCTCGCGTCGGCAAGCCGTACCATCGAGGAGTTGTCGACGTTGCAGATAACCATGGTTTTCAGCCCCGCCTGTTTTGCCATTTTGAGGCTCTCTAACGTATCGGCTGTTTCACCGCTTTGGCTGATGACGACGAAAAGGGTATCCGGGGTGAGGAACGGCTCGCGGTAGCGGAATTCGCTGGCGATTTCGACGGAGGTTCGGATCTTGGCATGGCGTTCCAACAGATAGCTCGCCACCATGGCGGCATGATAGCTGGTACCGCAGGCGCAAAGCTTGATCTCGTTGATTCCCTCAAAGAGGGTATTGTCGATCTCTTCGAAATACACGCTTTCATCTCTCAGGCGTCCCATGAGCGTGTCGGCGAGGACCGTGCTTTGCTCATAGATCTCTTTTTCCATAAAGAAACGGTATCCTTCTTTCTGCGCCGAAATTTTGTTGTCGCTCAGAGGGACAAAACGAAGAGAAACTTCATGGTTTTTGGCATCGAAAAGGGCGGTTTTTCCAGGCGAAGCATAGCCGTAATGGCCGTCTTCAAGGTAGATGACTTCATGGCATTTGCCGATAAGTGCGGCATCGGAAGATCCGAAAAGGACGTCATTTTCACTGTTTCGTCCGATGATCATGGGCGAGCCGTGTTTGGCAAAAAAGATGGTGTCGGGCACCGAGCCGTTAACGAGAAGTACCGCATAAGCTCCTTCGAGTTTAGCCAGTGTTTGTTTGAACGCATCAAACGCAGAAGAAGCCGTTTTGAGTTGGTGTTCGAACAGATGGACGATGACTTCGGTATCGGTCTGGCTGAGAAACTGTGCACCCTCGGCGCTCAGCATCGCTTTAAGTTCCTGATAGTTTTCGATGATACCGTTGTGGACGACGTAGGAATTCTGTCCCAAGTGAGGGTGTGCATTGAGTTCGGTCGGTTTTCCGTGTGTTGCCCAGCGGGTGTGGCCGATGCCGACGGAAAAGCCGTGACTTTCGAAATCTTTGGCTTTTTCTTCGAGATTGACCAGTTTGCCCACCGCTTTAAAGAGGGAAAACCCGCCCTCTTGAAGCACGGCAATCCCGGCGGAGTCGTATCCGCGGTATTCCAGTTCGCGAAGCCCGTCGATCAAGATCTGTTTAACCGGTTTAGCCCCAATATATCCTACGATACCGCACATACACTACTCTCCTACCAATTTGGCAATTATTTCGCGCGCATTATCGCACATCCTGTTTTGTTTTTCTATTAAGAAGTGGTCGCGTGCCACGTTTTTGTTCGTATGGATTTTTGCAGTGGCGATATTGATGTGCGCTTCATCGAAAAGCTGGACGAAATACGCCAGCAGTCCCCGCTGGTTGGCTGTGGTGAGATTGAGCTGTGCGTAATGGATCGAATGGTCGCATTCAAGGGTGATATCCCCCGGTTTGATAATGGGTTTGGGGAGGTCGAGCTTTTTGGACATGTCGAACGCCTCGTCGATGATCAGCTCGATTTGCTCCAGCGTCCCCTCTTTCGGGCGTTGCAAAAATTCGATTTTGAAATATTTAATCCCGTCGAAGAGGGTGAAAATATCCATCGACGCGACATCGAGATAGCTCAGTTTTCCCAGCAGGTATCCCAGGTTCAGGGGGATTTTTCGGAAAATATGAATGACAAGGCCCGCTTCGACGGCCAGAGCGTAGGTGAAATTCTGGCAGCCGAATGCCTGTTGTGAAATCGCAACGATTTCGTGAGGGGTGTGTTTGAAGAAGAAAAGATCCGATTCGATTGAGAGGATTTTTTTCTGCTCGATTTTGGAAAGTGCTGAAAATTCGGAGTCGTTGATCAGCTTTTTCTCTTTATTTTGCCGTTTGAGTGCATCGCCGATTCGGTCGTTTTGAGACGCGATTTCCAACGATGCTTCGTAAAGTTCATGCAGGAGATTAGCCCCGAAACTCGTATAGGTCCCCGGACCGACGCCGTTGATGTCGGCATAAGTAAGGATATAAAGCAGCGTCAGATTTTCGGGTGTTTTGATTTTGGACATGAATTGATAGAGGGTCTTTTCATGGTACAAATTTTCCCGATACGCTACATTGCTCATAGTCACATGGTGGCGCACAAGCAATGCGGCTCTGTCGTATTGGTGCGCGGGGAGTTTGAGATTTTTAATGAACGGCAAGATCAGTTTGGTTCCCACTTCACTGTGGTCTTGCTTGCGTCCTTTCCCGGTGTCGTGCAGTAAAATCACCGCTTTGAGCAGTAACTTGTCCGCAGCGCTGAGAGGGGTATAAAGCGCTTTGACATGCGGGTCGTGAATGTTTTCGAGTGCTTCGATGCATTTGATCGAATGCAAATCCACGGGGTAGTGATGATACCCGTCGAACTGGGGCAAATGGAGTACTTTTTTAAAGGCGCCGATAAGTTGATGCAAAATGCCCGCGTCATAGAAGAGTTTCAA
>NZ_JQGL01000102.1 GCF_000747095.1 Sulfuricurvum sp. MLSB | reverse complement strand
CGCGTGCCGTAGCTTTTGGTGAGGTGGTTGATCTGGATCATGCGCGAATGGCTATTCTTCGATTTTAGCGGGGAGTTTTCCGGGCATTGCCTCTTTGTTAGAGAGCAAATCTTCGATCTGGCGTTTGACTTTGTCGTAACGGAATTGTTCTTTGAAGCCTTGGATGCGTCCGCCGGCGGCATTGGGGTGACCCCCGCCGTTTGCCCATTCGCCCGCCATCATCGCCACGTCGACTTTATCGTGCCCGCGCAGGCTCATGGTTCCGCGCGTGCTGACGTCGACGATAAAGTCGTATTCGGGGAATGCCGTCAAAAAGCCGTTGCCGATGATCGACGTATTGCCCAGGCCGTAGCTCAGGAACCCGCGCCACCCTTTGTAATAGATCGTCATGGCGGAGCGTTTGGTTCCCAGCAGCGCGACGATGTATTTGGTCGAGAGGTTGTCGAGGGTGTTGTCGACGTCGTCTTTGAAAAACTCTTTTTTCATCTTGTGAAGCGCTTCATCCAGTACGATCGGAGCGTCCGGAAGATTGCGCATGGCGGCCGCCTGTTCCAAGAGAGCGAGTTTGTAGGTACGGTCTTCGTTGGCGAACATGACGCGGCTGAGTTCGCGCGCTTCGGAGATGAGGCGCATGCACACTTTGCCGTATTCAAAATCGTCTTCTTCGTTTTGATGCCACAAATCGACGGCGTTCACGACGCTGACAAATGCTTCGAGCCATCCTCCGCGTTCCAGATCGTAATGCTCGCACGCATAATCGTAGGTGATTTTTGTCGCACAGCGTTCGGTGTCGAGCGTGTACCACGGATATTGTGCAGCCGTCTCTTTTCCGCTTCCGTGGTGGTCGAGGAGGGTGATCGTGATGTCCCAGCCGCTTTCATTCAGACGGTTGACTTCATTATTGAGCCAGCGCGCTTCGTCGGGATAGAGGTTGAGATCCGTGATCAGGATCGTGGCGGCTTGTTTGGCTTTTTTGAGTGTTTCGATAATCTCTTCGAGACGGTCCATCACCTCGGCGCCGTAGTTGGCATTGTAACTGTACATTGTGTGCGGGGTGTGCGCCATGACGAGTTGACAGCTGTAGCCGTCGAGGTCGATGTGGGAGAGGTGGTGAAACGTTTTGTGCATAAGATTCCTATTTATTTTCTAAAGTGACCGAACCGAGGACTTCGAACTTGGCGTTCGAATCGATTTCGGCATGGGAGAGGGTGACGATGTCGAGACTGAAACGCTCGAAAATTTCAGCCAGCGGGCGGCGCAGCTTGGGATCCACGATCACGATGATCGGCGATATTCCCTTTTGAAGGAGTTCGGTGGCTTTGGCGCTGGTAGCCTGAATCAGATTGTTGATCTCTCCGACGTTGAGGAGCAGCTGGCGCACTCCGTCGCGTTCGGTGGTCTTTTCGAGCATTTTCTGCTCGCTCATCGTATCGAACGTCAGGAGACGGATGACGCCGTCGGATCCGGTATAGGATTGCGTGATGATACGGGAGAGTTTGGAACGGACGTGTTCGGTGATGGTCTCGACGTTTTTGGTGTACTCGCAGACATCGGCGATGGTTTCGAGGATCGTGATCATGTCTTTGAGAGGTACCCGTTCATGCAGCAGCGCTTTGAACACGCGCTGGATAAGACCGATGTTGGCGACTTTGAGCAGGTCGTCCACGACCACGGGGTAGTCGTTTTTGATCTTTTCGATAAGCGATTGGGTTTCTTGTCGGCTGAGGAGCTCTTCGGCGTATTTTTTCACCAGTTCGCTCATATGGGTCGAGATGACGGTTGCGGGGTCGACGACGGTGTAGCCGTTGATGATCGCATCTTCTTTCAGCTCCGGAGCAATCCACAGCGCGTCGAGGCCGAATGCCGGTTCTTTGGTCGGCTCCCCTTTGATCTCTCCGACGGCCATGCCGCTGTCCATCGCCAGGAAGCGTTCGGGCTGAATGATGCCATCCCCGATGCTCACCCCTTTGAGGAGAATTTCGTATTGGTCGGGTTTGAGGTGAAGATTGTCGCGGATACGCACCTGCGGCATCAAAAAGCCGAAATCCGACGCGATTTTACGCCGCATTGAGCGGATACGCTCCAGCAAATCGCCCCCTTGCGCACTGTCGGCCAGACGTATGAGCTGATAGCCCAGCGTGAGTTCGAGCATCTCGATTTTGAGGATGTCTTCGAGCGCGGCTTCTTCTTCTTTTGCAATCTCTTCGTTCGTCTTTCTGCGCGGTGCGGAAGGGATGCCTTCTTCTGCGGCGGCGCCTCCCGTTGTGGGTTTTTTGCCCGGGGCGGGGGTCAGGACGAGTTCCCCTTTTTCAAATTTGTGCAGCGCGTATCCGAGTGCGGTAAAAACGAGCCCGACGAATCCCATCGAAAGGGTCGGAAGACCGGGAACGGCGGCAAACATGAGCATGATGAAGCCGACGATCATCATGATGCGGGCGTTCCCCATCATCTGTTTGATACTGCCCTCGGCGAAGTTGCCTCCTTCGTCGTTTGAGGCGCGCGTGATCATGATACCGGTCGCGGTCGAGATGATGAGGGCTGGGACCTGCGCCACCAAACCGTCCCCGATCGTGAGGATCGTATAGACCTGGGCACTGGATCCCACATCCAGATTAAACTGGAAAATCCCGATCAAAAAACCGCCGATAATATTGATCATCGTGATGATGATCCCCGCAACGGCGTCTCCTTTGATGAATTTGCTCGAACCGTCCATCGCCCCGTAGAAATTTGCATCCTGCAAAATCTCAGCACGGCGGCGTTTGGCCTCGGGTTCGTCTATCAAGCCGCTGTTAAGGTCGGCATCGATCGCCATCTGTTTTCCGGGCATCGCATCGAGGGTGAAGCGGGCTGCCACTTCGGCGACGCGGCCCGAACCTTTGGTGATGACCATGAAGTTGATCAATACCAGAATGACAAAGACGATAATTCCGATGACGTAGTTTCCGCCGACGACGAAGTTCCCGAACGCCGTAATGATGTCACTGACCGCTTCGGGTCCTTCGTGTCCGTGACTGAGGATCATCCTCGTCGTGGCAATGTTGAGTGACAGACGAAAGAGGGTGATGATGAGCAGAATCGTCGGAAAGGTGGTCAGGTCGGTCGGTTTGGGAATGTAGAGCGAAATAAGCAAAATCAGCACGGAAAGAGCGATGACGACCGCCAGCATGAGATCGAGTATCGCACTGGGAAGCGGCACGATGATAATCGCCAGAATCGTCATGACGAAAAAGACGACGCTCAGATCGCGTGAAGCAAAAAGTGCCGAGAGAACGGTTTTGACGTCGGGGGTTTTATTTTTCGCTTTTGCCAAGGATTACTCTTCCAATATCGCTTCGAGGGTGAGGGTACCCAAAAAGCCGTCAACTTTGTTTTGCAACCGGTTCAAAAACGGCCATAATCCGCACGTAGGGGCTTTATTCGAAGGGCAGTCGTCTTGCGAGGGGGAACAGTTGAAAACAGCGGGGCTTTTCCCCTCGGCGGCTTCCATTACGTCGAGAACGGTGATTTGGCTGGAATGCTTGGCCAGTTCAAAACCTCCGTTGACCCCTTTGTACGAGTTTAATATTCCTTTGCGTGCCAACGCCTGAAGAATCTTAGCCAGAAAACTTTTGGAAATATCGAGTTCTTTTGAGAGCGTATCGGCATCGAGGGGATGCTGAGCTTTGGCCAGTACGATAAGCGAAAGTAGGGCGTACTCACTGGCGCGGGTCATAAGCATCGGTATCCTCCTCTGTATTTAACGGGTATTATAGCCAAAAATCATTAGAGGATGTTTTTACCGCAAAAAGGGGAATTTTCGGGTATAATTCCGACCCTGCTTGAACGAATTGTCTTTCAAGTAAAATTTTATACCCATCAGGAGGCTGTTATGGCTTTGGATACGGCGAAAAAAACGCAGATTATCACTCAATTCCAGAAAAAAGAAGGGGATACAGGTTCAAGTGAAGTGCAAATCGCTCTTCTCTCTACTCGTATCGCTGCGCTCACTGAGCACCTAAAAACATTCAAAAAAGACCACTCTTCACGTCTTGGTCTTTTGAAACTTGTTGGTCAACGCCGCCGTTTGATGCGTTATTTGAAACGCACCAACAAAGAGAGCTACAACAAAGTTATCGCTGCACTCAGCATCCGCGACAATATCTAAGTTTTTCTCAAGACTCTCCCCGTTAGGGGAGAACCTTCTTCCTTTTCTTTAAACAATTCGCTTTTAACTATTCACAAACTACACGTCGTGATGATAGTGTTCCAACATCCGTTTGTATTCTTCGTATACCTGACGCGGTGAGAGCGAACCTCTGTACATTTTGAGAATCTGGCGTATAAAATCGATGGGATATTCGACCGATAGGCCGGTATTGCGTGCATAAATGCGGGCAAGCGTTTCGTACATCCCCTCGTAAATCTCCGGCTCTTCGGTTTTGAGGCGCTGGAGGTTCTCTTCGGCCTGAATCAGTTTGGCGTCGTTGAACTCGCCCCGTTCATGGATCGTTTTGCGTACGTCGACGTATTCTATGAGGCTTTTGCGGTTGAGGACGTAATCGGTGAAGATTTCGATGAGAGACATATATTGCTCCTTGAAACAAAGTATCGTTGTAACCATTGTACTTTTCAAGCGTAGCAACAGTATAGCGAAGATGCCGCTATACGTATTTTATAGATAAGAGACGATTATTCGATTCCGAAAATCTTTTTCGCCCGCTCCAAATCTTCCACCGTGTCGATCCCGAATCCTGCACTTGCCACTTTGACCATCGAGATTTTTTTGCCGTGGTAGAGGGCGCGGAGCTGTTCGAGTTTTTCGATATCTTCGAGCGGTGCTTCGCCGAGGGCGCAGAAATCGTGCAAACTCTTTTTCGTAAAGCCGTAGATACCGATGTGGCCGAAATAGTTGGCTTCCCCACTGCGGTTGAAGGGGATTGGGCTGCGGGAAAAATAGATCGCGTTATGATCCACGTCGGTGATGACTTTTACCAAATTAGGATCTTGTGCCGATTCGGTGTTGATCGCGTTGTAACAGCTAGCCATGATAAACGGTGCGTTCCCAGCTTTAAGGGCATTGAGGCGTTCGATCAGGAGTTCAAGCACTTCGGTTTCGATGAACGGCTCATCGGCTTGGACGTTGATGATGAGTTCATCATCGGGTACATCGATGATCTGGGCGCACTCGTTGATCCGGTCAGTGCCGCTTTTGTGCGTCGTGGAGGTGAGGCGCGCTTCGATGCCGTGCGCCGCGCAGACGTCGAGGATTTTCTCGTCATCGCAGGCGACGACGACGCGGTCGATCGACGCCACTCTTTGGGCGGTGCGGATCACCATCGGCAGGCCGCCGATGTCGGCGAGCACTTTTTCGGGAAAACGGGTGGAAGCGAGACGGGCAGGGATGATAATCATAGTTAAACCTATTGAGAGATATTGAATTTAATGAATTATACCCATAAGATATTTTGGATAGACATTAGAATGTAGTTAATATTAGGAAAAAGTCATGAAAAGTTCTCTCCTAAAAAGGAGAGAATTGTTATTAGGATTTATATGTCAATCGTGTGAGTCCATTGTGGAAGTCCAATGTTGGATAAATATTCAACCAAATCTTTGGTTCCATAAAACTCTAAACGACCGTTTGTTTCGTATGCCAATGCAGATTTATCAACTTTTAGTCCATTCATACGAGCTTTAGAAGTTAACTCGATTAATAATTGCTTATTGTTATTTGTAGTTGATTTGGCATCAAAAACAATAAAGTCAATCCATCCGCCGGTTGTGGAACGTTCTCTTAGATGAGCTAGGTTAATTTTCATTTATCAACCTTTTGTTTTTATTGGATCATTTCCATAAGAGTTTTTTGCTCTTATTTGACCTTCCTTGTTATGTATATAAAGTTCAGAGTGCGATTTTTTTGCCATTTCTTTAGCTAGTCCGATGCACTCTTTCTGTGTTTCACAAACGGCGCTTGCATTTTGATTGCCTGCACGTTTTACTTGCCATGAATCACCCTTTGGGGTTACGTGAATTGAATTTTGCATGTGTATCCTTTTGATAATATATGCTAAAAGAGCAATTTAGTAACATCCATGTGATAAGTTAAAAATAGAAAACACATCATCATCAAGAATATAGTATTTTTTTGCTATCATAACTGTCACATTTAACACTGTCTGTTAATTGCTCTTCAAGAGTAATTTCTACGCCAATAGAAATTACTCCACCTCATTTACTGCAATCATAGATTATAATCGCAATAACTCCTCTGCTACATTTATCTGAGTAACATTGCCAAAATTATACCATATTTTTAGAAAAATACTAATAATAAATACTATTTTTGTTGAATTTATGCAAAAAGTAATATTATTATGATATTATTCCTGATAATTAAAGAGGTGGAAGAAATGTTAGTAGAATTTAAAGTTAATAATTTTCGCTCTATCAAAGATACTGCAACATTTAGTATGCTGACTTCCTCAAAAGATGAAGGCAATTGTTTTGAAAAAAGAGACTATAGTTTATTAAGAAGTTCTATCGTATATGGTGCAAATGCAAGTGGGAAAAGTAATCTTTTAAAAGCTATGGCTTTTATGAATCAGTTGGTATTGAATCGCCATAAGATTATGCAATCGACGGATCGATTACCACATGATCCTTATCGGTTATCTACTGAAACGGAAAATGAATCAAGTACCTTCGAAATTGTTTTTTTTGTAGGAGAAACCAAATATCGATATGGATTTGAAATTGATAGTAAAGTTGTTTATAGTGAGTGGCTTTTTGCTGATGAAAAAGGAAAAGAGGCGAAACTCTTTTTGAGAGATACGGAAGAACCCAATTATGTAAATCCTAACAAATTTAAAGAAGGATATGATTTTTTCAATAAAAAAGAAGAAAAAATTAAAATTGCAAATAATCAACTTTTTATCTGGAAATGTGATCAAGCTGACGGTGAAATTGCTAAAAGTATCTTACATTGGTTTAGTCGATTTAATCTTATTGATGGTATGGAACATGAGGGATATATCGATTATACGATGAAACAAATGAAAAATGACATCTTCAGAAATGAAATGGTAGCATTGATCAAAACGGCGGATATTGGCATTGAAGATATTTCTTTAGAGGAAGAAAACCTTCCTGATAATTTAATTGACAAGTTACCATTTCCAGATGACATGAAACAAGAAATGCTAAAAAAAGGTGCTTTTAAAGTTAAATCTTTAAATACGTTTCATAAAAAATATGATGAAAATAATAATGAAGTGGGTCATGCTGTTTTTGAGTTAGAGAATGAAGAATCGAAAGGTACCCGCAAATTTTTTAAAATGTCAGCTCCCATTTTAAATACGTTAAAGACGGGCAAAATTTTAATGATCGATGAGCTTGATGCCAGTTTACATCCTATTTTGACTCAACATTTGATTAAACTTTTTCATGATGAAGATATTAATAAAAATAATGCACAACTCATTTTTGCGACACATGATACCAATCTTTTAAAACCTGAACTTTTTAGAAGAGATCAAATTTGGCTGACCGAAAAAGATCAATATGGAGTAACAACTATCTCTTCTTTGGCACAATTTAAAAATGTGAGAAAACAAGAAGATTTTGAAAAGCAATATATTCAAGGCAAATATGGGGCGATTCCTTATTTGAGTCCTTTTGAGTTTTAGGGAAGACTATGGGAAGAAGAAGTGGAGGAGATAAGCTTTTTCAAAGAAATAAGGAAAAAGCTAAAACAGACTTTAAAAGAGCTATCAATGACAGGAACACAGTCAATGATGTAATTATTGCTTGTGAAGATAGCGTCTCATCTCCTACCTACTTTCAGATGATAATAGATCAACTGATTAAAGCCAAAAAAATAACTCAAGACTCTATTGTCATTGTGCCTCATGATGGGTCTACTCATCCTACGGGAGTTCTGAAAAACATCAAAAGGTATACAAATCAATATGGAAAGACCTATAAAGATTTTGACCATAAATGGATAGTTATCGATAGAGATATTGAACTGGTTAATGCAGGTGGTCATACCGCAGAGGATTTTAATAATGCTATTCACAATGCGAAAAATAGAATAAAAGCCTTACATGTCGATGTCGCGTATGCCAATGATTCTTTTGAACTTTGGTATCTTTTGCATTTTGAGTATAGAACTACAGCAATAATCAGAAATGAAATTGTGGAACAATTGATAAAAAAACTAAAAGAGATTGATCCATATAAATTTTCCAATTTAGATAAAGATAATATTAAGCAAGCAAATTATGCAAAATTGATATTTGAAACTCTTCATAATAGACAATCTATTGCGATAGATAATGCTAATAAATTGCTAAATAGTTATGGTGAAAATCATAATCCAGAAAATGACAATCCCTCTACAACAATACATCGGTTAGTTATACTGTTGAATACAATGATTAATTAAAAACTATGTTAAAAAAATGTAAAAAAGTTAACATAGCTTTAGGCCTATGTTAAAAAAACGGCAAAATTTACACATTTCAAAAAAAGGGTTCTAAATGCTCCTTTACCAGCCCGATGAGGGGTATTGCTACAACAGCGACTCGATCTTTCTATACGGTTTTATCTCCCGTTTCGTTCCGAAGGGAAAAATGCTCGACGTCGGTGCGGGATGCGGGATTGTGGGGCTGCTGGTGGCGCGCGATTTCCCGGCGGTTACCCTCGAAGCCGTAGAAAAACAGAGCGTATACGCGCAGTTCGCCCGCCGAAATGCGCAGGTTAACGGTATCGGCTACACGCTTCACGAGGGGGATTTCCTCGAACACGCGCCTCACGGAACGTACGACTGGATCGTCTCGAACCCGCCGTTTTACCATGAGGGGGTTGCCCGTTCCGAGCATCCGATGCTCCATCAGGCCCGCTACAACGTCCATCTTCCCATCGGAGCGTTTATCGCGAAAATCTCGAAACTGCTCAAATCGGACGGCGAAGCGGCGATCTGTTACGACGCGCGTCAGTTTGTGCAGCTTTGCAGTGCGTGCGAGAGTTCAGGATTAAGAGTCGTTGATGTACAATTCGTCCATTCCAAAGAGGATCGTCCCAGCACGCTGGTGATGCTCCATCTGAAAAAAAACAGCAAGTCGCTTCTGAACGTATTGCCTCCGTTGATTACGTTTGAAGAAGAGCGTTATACTCCTGCGGTGCAGGCGATTTACGATAAAGCAAAGGCGCACAGTATCAAATGTCCGATTATATGACTCGAGAAGGTTTTTCTTATGCGTTTGACCCTTCCGCCTGTGCTTCGTGCGGAGGGAATTGCTGTACGGGCGAGAGCGGCAATATTTTCGTCTCCGTGACCGAGATCGCCGCCATCGCCAAATTGCTGGAGATGGACGAAGGGGAATTCCGGCGTACCTATCTGCGCAAGGAAGCGTATCGCTATTCGCTCAAAGAGGTCAAGGTAAACGGCTCGTATGATTGCGTGTTTTTTAACCGTTCACTAAACGGATGTAGCATATACCAAGCCAGACCGCTGCAATGCCGGACGTTCCCTTTCTGGGATTATTTCCGTCACCGCATCGATGAGCTGAAAGCCGAATGTCCGGGGATTATCCATGACTAAACACCTGCTTGCACTTCTCCTATGCGTTTCGCTCAGTGAAGCGGCAGCTAAAGCCTCGATCAAAGAGACGGCATTCGAAGATACGTTTGCCCTGTATGCGCTCGACGCGCAAATGAGGCACAAATATTATCGCGCTTCGGGCTTTTTCGGCGAGCTCTACAAGCAGACTTCCAAAAAAGAGTACCTTTATCAGTCGCTCAAAATGCTTGAACAAGCCAACGATACTAAAGCGCTCACCAAAATGACGGCAGAAGCCCTTGCCAAATCGCCGGAGGATAAGGTACTCAAGCGTTTTGAAGTGATCGCGATGCTGAAATCGGGAGATTTTGCCCAGGCTTCACAAAAAGCATTTCTTTTGATCCAAAAAGAGCCGGAGGCTCCCGATCATCTGTTGTATGCCGAAGCGCGTTTGAAGCTCGCCGATTACGAAGGGGCGGTATCGTCTCTTAAAAAAGCGTATGCGCTGGGGTTTGACGAAACGACGGCGGAACGCATCGCGCTGATCGAATATGCCCATCTCGGCCGGAAAAACGAAGCGATCAAATTCCTCAAAGAGCACATCGGCACGCACGGCAACAGCGTGACGATCGGCAAACGGCTGGGAAGTTTTTACGCAGACCAAGGCGCGTTGATCGATGCGGCATCGATTTATGAGCAGACATACGAAACGTTTGCCGATCCGAGCTGCGCCGAAGAAGCGCTCAAAATCCACCTGTATCAGAAAGATTATTCCAAAATGATCGTACTGCTTGAAAAATCGCATCTGAACGATCCGATGCTGTTGGATCTGTACGTACAGGCGAAACAGTTTGAGAAAGCGTCGGTCTTGGCGCTGGATATGTATGAAGCCGAAGATAACCCTCTCTATCTGGCTCAAAGCGCCGTGTACCGATATGAAGGCGCCGCCAACCGAAACGATCCTGCCTTGATTGCGGATGTGGTCGAAAAACTCAAAAAAGCGCTTGTCGATATCGAAGAGCCTCTGTATCTGAACTATCTTGGGTATCTGATGATCGATCACGACGTCAATGTCAGCGAGGGGATGGGATACGTCCGCCGGGCGCTGCAAAAACAGCCCGAGTCACCATATTACATCGATTCGCTGGCATGGGGGCATTACAAATTGAACGAATGCACCGAAGCGCTGCGCCTGATTCGACAGGTCGAATCGATGGTCGGAACGGACGAACAAGAAGTGAAAGACCATCTCAAAGCAATCGAGAAGTGCAAAACCAAGGAGAAAAACTAATGATTTTAGATGACATCATCAAAAAAACCAAAGAGGACCTCAAAGAACGGGAAGCCAAGTTCAGCATGGAGTGGCTGGGGCGTTCACTGGCTTTCAACGCGCGTGCGCCGCGAGATGTACGTCCTTATCTCACCTCGACTACCGAAGAGCCTTATCGTATCATCTCGGAAGTAAAAAAAGCCAGCCCGTCCAAAGGGGTGATTCGTGAGGATTTCGATCCCGTCGCGATTGCGCAGGCGTATGAGCGGGGCGGGGCGAATGCGATCTCAATTCTGACGGAACCTTATTTTTTTCAGGGGAACCTCGATTATCTCGCCGAAATCCGCCGCTACGTCAGCATTCCCCTGCTGCGTAAAGATTTTATCGTCTCCAAATATCAGCTTCTCGAAGCGCTCGTGTACGGGGCGGATTTCGTTCTCCTTATCGCCGCGGCACTTTCGAAAGACGAACTCAAAGAGTTGCTAAACTATACCCGTCATCTAGGGATGGAAGCGCTCGTCGAGATCCATGACAAAGCCGAACTGACCAAAGCGATCTATGCGGGTGCCGATATCATCGGGATCAACCACCGTAACCTCCAAACGTTCGAGATGAACATGAACCTGAGCTACGATCTGATTCCGCTGATCCCTAACGGCAAGATCATCGTCGCCGAAAGCGGCATTTACGAGCACGGACAGCTCGAAGACCTGAACAAGGCAGGAGTCGATGCGTTCCTTGTCGGCGAATCTCTGATGCGTCAGGATGACGTCGAAACGGCGCTGCGTACACTCAAAAACGGTTAATATAAAAAGAAAAACTTATATATTATTTTTAAGCATCATGCCGTTATAATTGAGAAATTACAATCATCGGCAGGGTGTTTACAGTGGCAAAGAAATACACGACCTATAAACGATTGATCGCGAAAACGGTCATATTCTCACTTTTGGCAAGTTTGGCCGTGGCATTCGTGTACGGTATTTTCATCAAACAGCGGGCGATTGACGAATTGGCGCGTGTCGATGCCCGAAAGACCAGCCGAATGGCGTTCGAAGCACTCTATTCCGCTATGGAAAAAGGGTGGAGCAAGGAAGAGCTTGACTCGATCGTTATCCGCCTGAATGAAGTGGAACCCGACATGCGTATCAACGCGTATCGCAGCCCGATCGTTGCCGAGCTTTTCGGCGACCGCGAGCACGACAAGCAGGCGCGCGATCATGATCCGATGGTCATGAGGGCGATGAAAGGGGAAGAGATCCTCACCGGAGACGAAGAGATTCGCTATCTGTATCCGATTGTCGTCAAACAAGAGTGTCTCAGCTGTCACACCAACGCCAAGATCGGCGACATCAACGGCGTCATCGATGTCCGTTTTCCCGTAGCCAATCTGAAAATATCGCTGACGACGATGATCAATTCGTTTATCATCTTTTTTGTCGTGTTTACGATCCTCATTTTCGCCATTCTCTATTTTCGCCTGAATTCGCTCCTCGTACAGCCGCTCAAACAGTTCATCGGCATGATTCAGGATATTATCCAGCAAAACGACATGGGCAAGCGGGTCAGCCTGAAGACAAAAATCCTCGAAGTCAAAAACATCGAAAGCTACGTCAACAAGATGCTCGATTCGATTCAGGATTATTACGAAAGGCTTCAGCACCTCTCCGACCGCGATTATTTGACGGGATTGTACAACCGTCGCAAATTTGAAGAATTCCTCTCCTATGAGATCAAACGCTCGACGCGTCATCAGCATAAATTCTCGGTTCTGATGATCGATTTGGACAATTTTAAATACGTTAACGACACCTACGGTCACGCGACGGGGGACATCGTTCTTAAAGAAGTGACGGAGATTTTTGCCTCCAACTTGCGTAATGCCGACATTCTAGCCCGTATCGGCGGAGACGAGTTTGCCGTGATTTTGCCCGAAACGCCATATTCGGAAGGGTATAGCGTTGTCGAAAAGCTTCGCTCCAGTCTGGAAAATTCTCCGATTTCGCTGATGTACGATCAGATCAAGCTGACGGCGAGTTTCGGTATCGCCGAGTATCCCGATCAAGGCGAAAACATCGAATCGCTTTTGACAGGCTCGGATCTGGCGATGTACAAAGCCAAGCGTTCCGGGAAAAACACCATTGCACGCGCCGATCAGACCGATCAGGAGATGGCGGCCGAAATTCAGAAAAAAGGGGAATTCCTGCGCCGCGCGATCGACGAAGGACGGGTCGAACCTTTTGTCCAGCCGATCTACAACGTCAAAAGCGGCAAACTGTTCGGATACGAAGTTCTGGCGCGGATCCGCGACGGTGAGCGGGTAATGGCCGCCGGGCAGTTTATCGAAGTGGCCGAAAGCCTCGGTATGGCGTGCAAAATAGACCATGTCGTCCTGACCAAAGGGCTTGCGGCCCGTGAAGAGAAAAAACTGTGGGACATCGAGTTTTTCTTCAACCTCTCAACCAACAGCCTCTTCAACGGCAATTACGTCGATTTGATTCAGGGACACTACGCGCATCATCCGAAAGGGCTGAAAGAAGGGATCACGATCGAAATTCTGGAGCGTGAAGCGATTCATAACGTGAAAGGACTGATGGAGATTATCGAAAGTATGAAAAGCGAGGGGATTAATTTTGCACTGGACGATTTCGGTTCAGGTTTCTCTTCGTTCGTCTATTTGAAATATTTCGATGCGGAGTACGTCAAAATCGACGGTGAGTTTGTCAAAAACATCACGGTCAACGAGAAAGACCGTATTTTCGTCAAACATATCAACCAGATCGCGCAGGAGTTCGGCAAAAAGACGATTGCCGAATACGTGGAAGATGCCGAAACACTTGAAGTTCTCAAAGAGATCGGTGTCGACTACGCTCAAGGGTACCATTACGGCTACCCTCAGCCTTTATAATTAAAGATGCCGCTCCCAAAGAAGCGGCACACGCTTCAGCCTAAAATTTTTTTAGCGCACTCATTGATCCGCTTGCCATCAGCCTGAGCGCCGAGGGTCTTGGAAGCCGCCCCCATGACTTTACCGATCTCTTTCATTGATGCGGCGCCCACTTCGGCGATGATCGCGCGAAGCGCACTCTCCAGCTCGTCGTCGGAAAGCTGCTTGGGAAGATAGGTTTCGAAAATAGCCGCTTCGGAAGCCTCTTTTTCATACAGGTCTTCGCGACCCGCATCGCGGTACTGGATCATTGCCTCATTGCGCTGTTTTACTTGTTTCTGGATGATTTTGATGACGTCGTCGTCGCTGAGCTCTTTGCGCTCGTCGACTTCGATTTGTTTGAACGCGCTGCTGAGAAGGCGCAAGGCGTCACGTTTGGCGTTGTCTTTTTCTTTCATCGCGGTTTTGATATCGTTATTGATTTGCTCTTTGAGGCTCATTCTATTCCTTGGAACTCTTTTTGCTTAATTATAGCCAAATTAGACCGGGATACCTGAATGCGCGCACCTCTTTATTTTTCGATCCTATCGGCTTCGCTGTTGCTCAGTGGCTGTACCGCACGCCTGACTGACCCGGAAATGGACTTTGAACCGCCAAAATACGTCGAGGAGATGCCCTCTCGCGAAGAAGAGAGCAGTTTTGCATCTCGAGGAAGTTTATTCGGGCAGGGGGACAGTCCGCTGTTTTCCGATCACAAGGCAATGCACGTGAACGATATCGTAACCGTTGTCATCTCCGAAACGGTCCAAAGTTCGAATACGGCCAGCAAAGCGCTTAACGAAGCCGATACCCTCGGTTTAAACGGCGGGGTGTTCAGCTCTCTTGGACAGAATTCGGCGGTCAATTCGGCCGTCAACAAGCTTAACGGAGTCGCCAATATCGGCTTCAGCGCCGGATCGAGTTCGGACTATGCTGGATCGGGATCGTCAACCAAAGACGCGTCGTTCACCACGACCGTTTCGGCACGCATCGTGAAGGTGATGGCCAACGGCAACTACTTCATCACGGGACGCCGCGAGATCATGGTGGACAGCGAAAAGCAGATTATGCAGCTCAGCGGCGTCATCCGTCCGTATGACATCGATCAGAACAATGAGATCAATTCGGCCAAGATTTCCGATGCGAAAATCATGTATGTCAATCAGGGCGATATCGACCGTTCCGTCAACCAAGGGTGGGGAAGTAAAATCATTCACGCCGTATGGCCGTTTTAAAGACTGCCTCTTAGCGGATGACTTTGAGCGGGTCAATGTGCGCGTTGCGCTGGGTGACCTGAAACATCAGCTCTTTGGCGACCCGTCCGATGACGGACCCTTGTTTCAGCCGTTTGCCGACCTCGATGGTGGGGGCGATTTTGTCCAAATGGGCATAAATCGTGTGCAGGCCGTTATCGTGCTCGATGATGACGACGTTGTCGAGCATGGCGGTAGGTTTGGCCAAAATTACTTTCCCGTTCAGGATGGTTTTGACTTTTGCATCGCTTTCGGTCGGGCGGAGCGAGACCGATTCGTTGAAAATTTTGATGCCGTAAATCGGATCGGTATAAGGGCCGAAGCGTTTGGTCACGACGTAGCCGTCAAGCGGCGCGATGGTACGCTCTCCCGAGTAGGCGCCGACATTTGAGGGGCGGTATTCGGCAACTGCGCGTTTGACATCCGCCGGCACTGGTCTGGAACCCGGTTTTTGCGGGGTCGGTTTGGGTTTGGGTCTCAGAGATTCGCGTTTGATGATGTTGAGGCTTGCGAGGGTGTTTTGGAGCGAACGCTGCTGCTTGAGGATACGGTTAAGCGATTTGACGTAATCTTGTTTCTCTTTTTCGAGGAGGGCGATCGCTTTTTCGTTCTCTTTTTTCGTCTCAAGGACTCTATTTTTCTGCTGATCGATGATCGCGATCGATTGTTTCAAAACCGTTGTCTGGGAAGAGAGGCCGTTGATCCGTTCGGCATTTTGGGTGAAGAGGGCATTGAGCTCTTTGATCTCAGTGTTGATCTGCTTGAGGTGAAGCTTGAGCGCCTCTTCGGTGATGATGGCATCGGCTTCTTTCGCCCGGTCATCGTTGATCAGCAAGGAGATCGAGGTGTTGCGCGCCAATGCGAACACAAGGCGCTGTTCGATCTCGTTTTGGGTTTTAATGAGCATATTCTGCTGTGCTTCGAGGCTGCGCAGGGTCATTTTGTTGGACTGATAGACGGTCTCTTTGGACTTCAGCTCCTGCACAAGGGTATTGAGGTGCTGCTGCTGCACGCCGACGACCTGCTTTTGTTTCATGATTTTCTGAGCGGTCTCGTTGAGTTTGGCATTGAGGGTCGAATAGGTTTGTTTCGTCTGGGTCAGTTTTTTTGCCGCGGTATTGATTTTATCGTCGATGGCGGCAGCATCCAGAGATACCGACAGGATCGTGGCGAGAAGAAGGGAATGAACCGGTCTCATTTATTCCTCTTCATCGTGCCCGATGACGATCGTAAGGGTCAGAACAATCGATACGCCCAACGCGATTGCCAACGATCTGATGGCGTCGTTGACGAAGTCAAAGAGCTGAATACTGATTCCCACGGTGCGAAGCAGCTGGTCCATCCAACCGTACTGGTCGATGACGAAAAATGCCAGACACATGACGATGGTTGCAATGATCGCATCGACGATGGCCAGACGGAACAATACGGCCGAACGGAGCCATACGGGCGCTCCGAACAATGCCATAATGCTCATCCGCTCGGCGTGCTGAAACTGCCATAGCCGCATCTCTTTGAGAATCAAAAGCGATGTTACGGCCGCGATGGCAATCGAGAAAATCTGTACGACGTCTTTAAACAGCAGCATCAGCTTGTAGACGGTGTCGTGCGTCTGCGCGTATCCTTCGACCCGCTCGATGGCAGAGTGTTTCTGGAGGCGTTTTTGCAGCATTTCGATTTCGTACGGCGTCGGGAAACGGCTCAAATAGAGGCGGTAAAACTTCGGAAGGGTCACTTTGAGCAGTTCGAGGTTCTTTTTGCTCATCTCTCCCTTAAGACGCTCCAGTACCTGATCGGTTGCGATCGGCTCGCTTCGTTCGACCAGCTTGTCGAGGGCTTTGAACTCCGCCTGACTCAGGTTTTTGTTCGAAACGACAATGATTGAGTAGTCTTGTTTAAGACGGTCTTCATAGGCGGCAATCGTACGGTCGACCGCGACATAGATCTGTACCGAAAACAAAACGGTGAAAAGAGCGACAATGAGGGAAATATGATTTTTAAGCGATTTCATGGACGGTCCCCATCTCGATATGGAAATGTTTGTACGGCACGTTGATGGACGAGGGGATATGGTGCGTCACGACGACGATGGTCGTTTTAAGCTGGGTATTGGCCCCTTCGAGCAGATTCCAGATCACTTCGGAAGAGTACTCGTCCAGATTTCCCGTCGGCTCGTCCGCCAGAATCAGGATCGGATTATGCGCGAGCGCCCGCGCCATTGCGACGCGCTGCTGTTCCCCTCCCGAAAGTTCGGGCGGGTATTTGCCGGCTTGATGAATCAGTTTGACATGACCGAGGAGTTTTTGGACCTGCGTGCCGCTGACATCTTTAGTGTAGCCCGAAATAATGAGGGGGAGCATCACGTTTTTCTCGATCGTCCACTCTTTGATCAATTTGTAATCTTGGAAAACGATTCCGATGTGACGGCGCAGAAAGTTGAGTCTGGACGTGCTGATGCGGTTCATCTTGACCCCGCCGACGACAAGTTGCCCGGCTCTGGGCTCGATGGCGCCGTAGAGCGATTTGAGGAGCGTCGATTTTCCGCTTCCGCTCGCGCCGGTGATAAAGACGAAACTCCCCGCATCGATGGAGAAGGTCGCTTTGGAAATGATGGTTTCAAAGTCCTTGTAGGAAAGGGAAAGGTTTTCGGCAATGATCACTTTATCCATGGAGCAACTCGTTTAATAGGTTATGGGCGAACAAGTTCGCGCGGGAACGCACAGGAAGGGACGGGAAATAGCGCGTACGCCCTTTTTCGACGATGACGTAGCAGCTTTCGGGTCGATCGAAGCTTCCCATAGCCAGACGGAGCATTGCTCTGTCTTCGCCGATTTGAAACGTACGCTCAACGTGCAGGAATCCCCACTCGCGTTTGATGGTTTCCGTGCCGATACGATGCATGGCATCCAGAGGGATTTGGGTCGACCCGAACGAAAAATCGCCGGAAA
Source organism: Sulfuricurvum sp. MLSB (assembly GCF_000747095.1). Lineage (GTDB taxonomy): Bacteria > Campylobacterota > Campylobacteria > Campylobacterales > Sulfurimonadaceae > Sulfuricurvum. The sequence continues at coordinate 3,760 of NZ_JQGL01000102.1, read as the reverse complement.
GTTCGGCTTCGGGGCTTTCGCTCTGGCAGGTGAAGATGACGTCATAGATGTTTTTTTCGAGGCGTTTCCAGCGGTCTTCGTATTTGCTGCTGATCGCGATATCGCGGTTTTTATAGACTTCGAAACGGCTTTGCGGCGGTGCGCTGAACGTCTCTAGGGCGAAGCGGTAGTACTCTTCGCTGTCGGTTCGCAGTTCGAGCGTTCCCCCTGTTTTGAGTACACGGATCGATTCGTTCAAAAAGGCTTCGGAAATGACGCGGCGGTGCGGTTTTTTATCCCACGGAACCGGGAAATGAACGTAGATCTTGCCGACGACGTTTGAGGGGACGAACTCCAAAAACAGGCGCGCGTCGTAATCGAGTACCATGACGTTGTTCAGATTGCGGATCACGATTTGTTTAAGCGCCTGCTCGATGGAAGGTTTGTGAATTTCCAGCCCGATAAACAAGACATCGGGATTGGCCTCGGCCTGATGGAGCAGGTGACGCGCCGAACCGAATCCGACTTCGATCCGTACTTCCCGCTCGCGCGGGAAGTCTTCGGCAAAAAAGGAGATGGTTTTAAGCGCATCGTGGGTTTTAAGGTGGGTGTTTTCGGGAGCGTTGTCGACGTTGGAATCCAGAATGTTCAATCCCGCGCACTCCGCATACGCCAAAAGTGCGTGTTTGACGATGAAGTTCGGGGAAGGACGGGTGATCTTGTCGCACTTGAGGAGTTCTTTGGCTTCGTTTTTTTTGTGAACGAGGAAAAATTCTCTCCCTTTATAGCGCGTTGCGATGAGCGATTCGTCACGGCGTCCGGTGTTATGGGCGATAAAATCAAATTCCACGTCGCCGCAGCGAGCGGGGAAAGAAGGCGTTTTAAACGATTCGAGATGCAGGTGCGGCATAGGCTCTATTTAACCTCGTGAATAAGTTCGATCGCCTCGGTCGGAAGCGAGCGGATACCGTTTGTATCGACCCCGATAATCTCGTAGAGATAGTGGGTATTGGGTTTGATGTCCGCATCACGGAACGTGGTTCCCGTAATGTTGTTGATGTCGACGCTCTCGCGGCTGATCCAGCTGGTTTTGGTCGTTTTGACAACGGTGTAGTTGACGATACGCGTGTCACCGCTTTTCCATTGCAGTTCGACCGCTCCTCCGACGACTTTACCCTCATAGGCGATCGGAGTCTGAGGTTTGGAGAGGGTTGAACCCTGAACCGCTACAGAAGAAAGAGGGCTTTCAAGTCCGTCTTTATCGACGGCGGTGATTTTGTAAAAATAGAATTTCCCGTCTTCGTTGATCGTATCGGTAAAGTTGGTCGTTTCCAGTTTGACGTGATAGCTGAACGATCCGCTCGGAGATGTCGAGCGATAGATATTGTAATGGGCGAGGTCACTGATAGGAGTTGCTTCCCATGAGAGGGTAATCGCGCGGGGGAGATTCGTTGTCGCGGTGATCGCTTTGATCTCCGGCGGAAGCGGTTTGGTGACTACTTTGGCCGTTTCGCTCGGATCGGTGACGAGGTTGTCGAAAGTGACGGCTTTGACGCGGTAATGGTACACTTGTCCGTCTTTGAGGTCACGGTCGATGTATTCGGCATTCAAGCGCCCCGTAATCGTGGCGATTTTATTCCATTTTTGATCGTTTGCTTCCTGACGCTCGATGACGTAGCTGTTGATCTTGCCGTTAGGGTGCGGACGCCACAACAGCTTTGCGCTGCGGGGCATGTTGCCGACGGACTGGAAAAAGCTGATCGGCGCGATCATGGGGAGCGTTTCGATGACCATCGTTTCGCTTCCGACCGATTCGCTTCCGCTGGCGGTGAAGGTGGAAAAGCGGTACTGATAATGACCGTTCGGTTTTAGATCGCTGTCGACGAAGTGGGTAGCGTAGCGGCTGTCAACGGTTGCAATCCGATGCAGTTGAGGATCTTCGCCGCCCGGAGTATCACGATAAACGTAATACCCTGTAACACGCAAGTCTTCGACCGGTTTCCACTCGAATGCGGCGGAGGTAATATCAGCAATGTACCCGTTCATGGACGGGACGGGGAGTGTCGAATCAATAGTAACCGTTTTTTGGGGTGCGGGCTGAGGGGCGCAGCCGCTAAATAGACTCAGTGCTAAAGCAATGCTCAATGTGGTTCGGATCGATGAGTGCATGCAGTTCCTTTTCGTCAAAATGTTTGTGTAGATATTCATCCATAATCGGACTGATCGGGGCCGTGAACGTGACCCTTTTTCCGCTGCTTGGATGGGTGAAATAAAGGTTGTAGGCATGAAGCAAGATGCGTTCCATCTTGCCGCTTTTCGGGTGGCTTCCGTAGAGATGATCGCCGATGATATGGCGGCTGATCGACTCCAGATGTACCCGTATCTGATGGGTCCGTCCGGTATAGAGTTTACACGCGATCAGTTCTTCGGTTTCATCATGGCTCGGAAGCAGTTTGCGAAACTCGGTTTTGGCGTTTTTGCCGTTTTCGGTGATGGCCATTTTAAGGCGGTTGTGGCTGCTGCGTCCGATCGGACGGTCGATAATCGTCACTTCATCTTTCATCGCAGGGGTAATGACCGCCAGATAGAATCGCCCCATGCTTTTATCCTGCAACTGCGCGGACAAGGCTTCGTGGGCACGGTTGTTTTTGGCGACGACCATGACGCCGCTTGTGCCGCGGTCGAGACGGTGCACGATGCCGTGGCGTTCTTCGCCGCTGAGGGTCGAGAGGGAGACTCCCTTGTGCTTGAGCCAGTCGACGAGAGTCGGTTCCTTGACGCTCGGAGCGGGATGGACGGTGAGCGAGCTGGGTTTGTTGATGACCAGCACATCGTCGTCTTCGTAGAGGATTTCGACGTCAAAATCGATCGGCTGCGGCGGAGTCGATTTCGCTTCGGGGAACACGACGGCGACGGTTTGCCCCGATTTGAGCTTCTGCCCCGATTTTGCGGTCGGTTTTCCATCGATCGTTACGGCGTTTTGTTCGATGAGCTGGGTAATCTGGTTGCGGGTCTGCTCGAGTTGCTGAGAGAGAAAAACGTCAAGACGTACGGCTTCTTCGTCTACGGTGAAAAGTTTTTCGTGTCTCATTGAAATCCTTGAGGATCGTGAAGATGGGTTCTATAAGTCCGCTATGCTACAATTAGCAAAAAAGAAGGACTGTAGTGCTTAATATTGATCGCCGAATTTTAGCACACTTTGATTTCATTACGATTATTTTGCTTATTCCCCTCATTTTCACTTCAGGTTGGCTCATTTACGAGATCCATCCGATGCTGGGGCAAAAGCAGATGGTCTACGTCTCCGTCGGTATCGGCGTTTTTGTTACTCTCTTTTTGCTTCCGATCCGACGGATGCTGTGGATGATCCCCATCATGTACTGGACGGGGATTTTGCTGCTGTTGGCGGTAGAGTTTGTGGGTCATTCACGGCTGGGGGCAAAACGGTGGATCGAAATACCGTTCGTCCATTTTACCTTGCAGCCCTCGGAACTGATCAAACCGGCATTTGTCCTGATGCTTGCCTATCTGATCAGCCGAAATCCTCCTCCTCGCGGCGGTTACGGCCTCAAAGATTTTGCCAAACTCTCTTTTTACATCCTTCTACCGTTTTTTCTGATCGCCAAGGAACCCGATCTGGGGACGGCGACCGTTCTGGCGCTTTTGGGGTTCGGGGTATTGTTTATCGTCGGCGTCCGATGGAAGATATGGGTAGGGCTTGGGATCGCGTTTATCGTTTCCTTGCCGCTCATTTATACCCAGCTGCACGATTACCAAAAAC
>NZ_JQGL01000101.1 GCF_000747095.1 Sulfuricurvum sp. MLSB | reverse complement strand
GTGACAGGGCCCGCACTTTTTCACGCAGCACTTCGAGAATCGCATCCATTTTCAGTTCATTGACGCTTGCCGACTGGATCAGATCGACATGGGCCCGCAAATGCTCGCCCGGCAATACGTCTATCACATGACCGCGAGCCAATCCCTGAAACAGGACTTTGATCCGTCCGTCGGGAAGGACCACCTTTCGCATGATCGATCCGATGACTCCCGCATCGTAGATCGAATCGCTCTCGCGTTCCCCTTCGTGTTCAGGCTTCACCGGACAAACGATCACCAGCGAATTGCTTTCAATCGCTTCGGCCGCCGCCGCGATGTTTTTCTCATCGCTGAGAAAAAGGGGCGAAATCATAAAAGGATATAAAAAAAGTTCGTCTTCCGCGATAACGGGAAGAACGGTCGGAAAAGAGCTGTAATTACTGAGTTGCATCGGGAAACTATCCTTAAAAGACGTACTTATTTACTCTCGTTATTATCCATCGAAATAACACTGCGGGTTTGCGGAATCAGAAAATCATACCAGCTGCTGCTTCCGTCGCCTTCAAACATTGCACGATACCACGGGATGTCGGCGTTGACGATCTCCGCCGGGTTTACCCACGTTACCGGAGCGATCGAACGGTAATATGTCGCTCCCTTGGGTTTTCCCAGACGATCATACAGCTGCGCGATTTTTTCGTTCAAATCCCCACGGGCCAGCTGCAATTGCGTTTCCATCGTATTGACGAGCGGAAGATACATTGAATAAGGGTAGCTTGTCTTGAACGATTCGACCCCTTTGAGCGTATCGTCGATCAGCCCCTGATCACGCCCCGGATTGGGGAGGGCCAGAAACTTAGCTTTGATCTTCAGGAATTCGGCGTATTCGCGCCCTTCCGGCGTCGCATAACGGCGGATATATTCATTCAAAAAGTGTTCGGCCAACAGATATTCTTCCTGAGCCATGTGCGCCTGAGCCATGATCATCGTCGCTTCGGCCAAAAACGGAGAGCTGATGTGTTCACTTTGCAGCGAGCTGAAATAACTGTCCGCTTTTTCCAAATTTGCATCGCCTACGGCTTTCACCATCTTTTCATACCAGTATTCCGCGGGTTTGTTATACTCTTCGATATCTTTACCGCATCCGGTAAAAAGAACAAGCAATACCATTGCAATCAGCGAACTTCTAAACATAATCAAGCCTACATTTCATTTTTGAGACTATTTTACCAGAAAGAGATTAAACAGCCCCGCTATCAGTCGAAACTTTTTAGCTTGATATGTTAGAATCAGTTCATTCTGTTCAAAAGAGGTTGTCATGCAGTTTGCGTTAAAACTCCCGTTGCTCGGGTTCGAATCGGTTAAACATATGGAGCTGAAAAAAATAGACGATATTTTCATGCGCCTTGAAAGTGTCGAAGAAGGCCCTTCGTTCACCCTTGTCAGCCCGTTTGCTTTACGTGAATATTCTTTTGACATCCCTTCTTCACTGCAGGC
>NZ_JQGL01000100.1 GCF_000747095.1 Sulfuricurvum sp. MLSB | reverse complement strand
TGTCAAGCGACATTTAAAAATGACCATCTGCGCCAGATAAAAATGACCAGTTTGGTGTGAGCATTTCACTAAAAAATGGTAGTTTTTTCGGTGGTTATTTTTAAGCGTCCTCCTTTGGCTTTGGTTTGATTTTCGGAGGGGTCGGTAATGAGATAAAGCCCTCTTTCTTTTTATCTTTGAGGCGGAATGAATCACCTTGGATATTGACGACGACACTGTGATGCAGTAGTCGATCAAGGATAGCGGTTGTAATGATGGCATCATCGTTAAATATCTGTGTCCACTTACTGAATGGCAGGTTAGATGTCAGAATGGTTGAACCCCTCTCATACCGTCTTGAGATCACTTGAAAGAAGTGATTGGCATCTTCACGGTTCATAGGAAAATAGCCGATTTCATCAATAATCAGAAGCCGTGGCATCATGACGATTCGTTTGAGGTATTCGTTGTAGCGTTTGGCTTTTTTAGCCTCTTGCATCTGAATTAGAAGATCGGACGCGGCAATAAACTTGGTCTTGATACGGCTTTGGGCGGCGATAACCCCCAGTGCAATAGAGAGATGGGTTTTACCCACACCGCTGGAGCCTAAGAGGATAATGTTTTTTGCCTCTTGGACAAATGATAGTCCTGAGAGTTCCATGATCTGCTGCTTGTTTACCCCTAATGAGAAATCGAAATCGTATTCTCCCAATGTCTTAATAGCGGGGAACCCTGCAAACTTCATCAGCGTCTTAGCACTGCGTTCATCACGCCCTTGTGCTTCGATAGCGAGGAGTTGTTCGGTGAACTCTGAAAAGCTCATTTCACTTTTTGAGGCTTGATCGATGAGATGGGAGCAATGCTCGGCAATAAAGGGGAGCTGTAAACGATTACACAGTTCGGCGATCCGTTCGTTTGGATAACTCATGCGATACTCCTGACAACACTGAGAAGCGTTGCCGGGATCAACAGATCATAGTAATCCAGTGATATTGGCGGCTCTTTACTCTTTTCCTTTTTAGGGGTTAGCGTATTGGTCGGTATCGGACGCTGGGGCTTGGCGTTGGCGAGTTGTAACTCTTCGTGAATACGTAGGCTTGCAACGGTGTAATCGATAAACGGCAAGCTCATCAACTTATCTTGTTCAACTTCCTTTAACAGATCAATCGGTTTGGCGAAAGTGCTTTGGTGGATGCGAGTATTCGCTACGTTATCGAGCCATTTAGCCACTTCGGCATTGGCAATCTCTTTGGTTAGGGTGAGGGAACGGAGCAATAGTTTCGCTTTAAGCGGTTGGTGAAAGCTGTGGCGTAGATAGCGGTTGAATCGCTCTACTTTCCCTTTGGTTTTTGCCCGATACGGTCGGCACATACGAATTTCGAAACCGTAGTGTTTGGCGAAGTCTTGGAACAACGGATGGAACCTATGTTTCCCTTTGCCGTAATAGTTGCGCTGAAGGATCACGCTCTTCATGTTGTCGTACAGACCTTCTCGAACCACACCGCCGAAATACTCAAAGGCGTTTTTATGGCATTCGATCAGCGTCTCAACTTTTTCATCGCTGACATACTCCACATACGACATCCGTGAATACCCAAGTGTCGCCACAAATGCCGATATTCCCTCTTTGGGAAACTCGACCCAATCGACTTGCATCTGGATACCCGCTTCGGTTTCAAACCGAATCAGCGGTTCTTCTTTTTTCGCAGTATCTGCACGTAGTTCCCATGCGGCAATAGAGCGTTGCAATGTCCGAAGACTCCCCGTATATCCTTGACGTTTGATTTCTTCATACACCGATGATGCGGGGATAATATCCCCTGAACGTTTACCCGCTTCGATCATCTCATATGCCAATCCGATAAACGGATCGGCTTGGCTCCCTTTGGGGGTTCTAACCTGTACCGGTCTCACACCATCGGGTAATCGCAAATACTTCTTAACGGTATTGCGGCAAGCTCCCACTTGACGAGCAATCTGAGATATACTCAGCCCTTGCTTCTTTAACTTCTTTATCATCCTATATTCTCCGGGTATAAGCACAAACCGCAAGCCTCCTCTATCCATTCAAAAAAAGAGAACCTTACTACGTTTCCTCTCTTGATTCAAATAGTAATTTGCTTACGATTTCAAATAAAAAATGCTTATCCCAATCCAGCCACTTTTATATTCCTCTAAGTGGTCATTTTACCGTGTCGTTTGACA
>NZ_JQGL01000099.1:2814-2963 GCF_000747095.1 Sulfuricurvum sp. MLSB | reverse complement strand
AAAATATCCACACCTTTCGATGCGATATTTCTAATCACCAAGAGATTACAGCACTCTATGCAGAGGTCTCAAGAATGTTTCCGGAGCTGAATATGCTGATCAACAACGCAGGGGTCATGAAAAAGATCGATTTGCAAGAAGAGAGTGAT
>NZ_JQGL01000099.1:2626-2808 GCF_000747095.1 Sulfuricurvum sp. MLSB | reverse complement strand
ACAAAAGAGAGCGGCAATCGTCAATGTTACCTCCGCTCTAGCCTTTGTTCCAGTAGCGGCTCTACCTGTGTATTGTGCAACCAAAGCCGCTTTACACTCTTTTACCGATTCTCTGCGTATTCAACTTAAAAATACGAACGTAAAAATTTTTGAAGTGGCTCCGCAACTGACGGAAACTCCGT
>NZ_JQGL01000099.1:0-2544 GCF_000747095.1 Sulfuricurvum sp. MLSB | reverse complement strand
GCTGAATATGATCAACAAGTCTGCGTAATAACAAAAATAGGATAGAAAATATGTGTTTATTGAATATAGTCGATGAAAATAATGCTATGGGAGCAGTTCAGATAACTTATCGTGAAATAAAAAGTGTGTTTGGAGTGATCCCAACAGGTTTTAAGCTATGGAGTATAGAACCAGATATGTTACAACATCATTGGGAAGATGTTAAACAAAGCTTGTCCCAAGATGCTGAGATGCAAAAGTTCAATGCAATTATGCGTTATTTGATCTCTGAAATAGAAGGATGCGACTATTGTGTCGGTTTTAATTCAGGATTACTGATAAATGTGTTTGGTATGACTCAAGAGGAACTTTTCAATATGGCAAGAGAACCTCAAAGTGCTCCTCTAAGCGATATACAAAAAGCGCACCTACTTTTCGCTTTAAAAGTTGTGAATGAACCGAAAAATATCAATAGCTCCGATGTAGACAAATTACGAGCACTAAATATGTCTGATCAAGAAATATTCCAACTGGCTCACAAATCCGCAAAGTTGGCTATGACAGATATGCTATTGACAGCATTCAAAGTTCAAGATTAAGGACAAACTATGAAAATGAATAGCAACACTATCCTCATTACGGGCGGTTCAAGCGGTATCGGCTATGAATTTGCACGACAATTGTGCGAAGAAAACACCGTTATCAACTGGGTAATGCGAAGAAAGAACTTAAAAATGTCCACACATTTCGATGTGATATTACTAATCCGCAGGAGACAACAGCTTTGTACTCACAGGTTTCACGAATGTTTCCGGAGCTGAATATATTGATCAACAGTGCTGGGATCGATTTACAAGATGAAGCTGATTTATACGATCTTACACACGAGATCAATACCAATCTAAATGGTACTATCCGTATGAGTACACTGTTCTTACCACTTTTGAAAAAACAAAAGAGAGCTTCAATGTTAAATATTACATCCGCATTAGCCTTTGTTCCTCTGGCAAATGCACCTGTATATTGTGCAACTAAAGCCGCGTTACACTCTTATACCGATTCATTGCGTATTCAACTTAAAAATACTAATGTCAAAATTTTTGAATTGGCACCACAAGGAACACAAACTCCGTCGTTAGATGCCTTTGAAAAAAGTGAACAAATAGGTATGAGTATCATGAATATACCAAAGCTTGTCAAAATCACCATTAAAAAAATGGAACATGGCATCTTGGAAATAAAACCGGGGCAAAGTAGTGCTCTTAAAAAGATAAGTCGCCTTTCGCCGAGATTTGCTCTAAATATGCTCAACAAGTCTGCGTAATAACTGCGTAATAACAAAACAAAAGGATAAAACTATGAATATACGTACAAAGTCACACATCAAAAACATAGGTGTAACGATATTCGCCATCTTTTCAATGAATCAAACTGCATTTGCAGGGGGTATTGAAGAGACTAAGGATGCTCTATCGTCTATTGGACACGTTGCGCAAATACAAGTTGATGGAAACGTAACGCTTCGCTATCTCAAAGCCGGTCAAGGCGAGCCGCTTATCTTGTTGCATACGATTCGAACACAGTTGGATTATTTCCAAGATGCGATTCCTGCCCTTGCAAAAAATCACACTGTTTATGCTTTGGATTTACCGGGGCACGGGTACTCATCAATCGATACTACGGCGACGTATGATGAACCTTATATGCGCAAAGCCGTCGTTTCGTTTATAGAGAAAGAAGATTTAAAAAAAGTTACCCTTGTCGGCGAGTCTATCGGGGGCGTTTTGGCACTGAGCGTTGCTAGTACAGTGCCTGAGCGAATCAGTAAAGTCGTCTCTTCGAACCCTTATGATTATGATACCCGCTATGCAGACGGAGTACGTCGGGGTAATTTTTTCGCTAATTTCATGCTCGCCAATTACTCTGTCCCCGTACATGGAGCCATAATGGCTAAGCTTGAAAATAAGTTGTTTTTAGGGATGGTTCTCAGCGGTGGTTTTGCAAATAAAAGTGGTATGCCCGATGATCTGCTCGGCACGATAAATTCGGCAGGCTACCGTGAGGGTTATCGCTACGTAGAACGAAATGTTTTTGAGAATTGGGAATCTTGGGGAAAAGCACGAAATCTTTATTCCGGAGTGAAGGCACCTGTAACGCTGGTGTACGGCGATCATGACTGGTCGACATTACAAGAGCGTGAGCGAACGGTAAAAGAGCTTGGCGGTGTATCTATCATCACGGTTAAGAATAGCGGACATTTCGGTTTTGTGGATAATCCCGAAAAGATGATAGATATTGTCTTGCAAAAATAGAAATCTTTTAGGGGTGAGGGAAACGAAAAAATGACATATTTTATACGCAATCATGTAATCATGTAATAGAAATATCGGTTTTGTCTGCACTGCTTTTATCCGGTTGTGCGACGCCGGAGGCAAGTATAGCAAAACTGGAGACGCCTCTTTCAGCAACGTATCATTATGCGGAAGCGGAAAAAATAGCCTCTGATGAGATAGCGTGGTGGAAGAGTTTCAACGATCCGGTTTTAACGGCACTGATTGAAAAAGG
>NZ_JQGL01000098.1 GCF_000747095.1 Sulfuricurvum sp. MLSB | reverse complement strand
AGAAAAGAAAGGGGTTAGAATGTTTTTTCCGAATTTGGGGCTGCTTGCGACGACGAATGTGATTACGGCCGGTATCGAAGAAACGGTGCAAAGCGCATTGCAAAAGATGCATGAGCACAATCATCGCAGTATCGTCGTCGTGGATGGGCCGCAGCATTATATTCTGACCTCCAAAGACATCATCCGCCTGAAGCTTGAACAGACCGATTTTGATACCCCTCTTTTTCGGGTCATTCTGCGGTCTCTTCCGATGATTCAAAGAGATAGCAACATTGTGGATGCTCTGAGCCTTACGAACGAACACGATGAACATATCTGCGTCTGCAATGAAGACGGCAGTCTCTACGGGCTGGTGACGAACAGCGATATCATCGGGAGCGTCGATCCGCAGATCGTGTTGGATTCGCTTCAGATCGGAACCCTGCTGGATAAGAAATACGGCTACAAGAGCTTTTCTCCGAATACCCCGATGGACGAAGTGCTTCATTACCTCAAAGATGCTCCGAACGATTGCGTGATCATTCAGGAGGGGAGTATCCCCATCGGGATTTTGACCTCCAAAGATGTCCTTCGTTTGATTGAAAAAAACGGCTTGGACACGATTCCCGTCGCTCAAGAGATGTCCGCACCGATCATGACGCTCGATTCCAAATCGTCTATCAACGAAGGATTGGAATTTCTGAAGCAGCGCCATTTTAAACGAATCGTCGTGACCGATCAGTCCGGAAGCGTCATCGGCGTCGTCACGCAGCAGGATCTGATTTCGCGTACCTATCTGAAATGGTCGCAGTTGATGAGGGACCATTTCAAGCAGTTTGAAGAACTGACGCATGTCCTGCAGCAAAAAAACCGCCATCTGGCCGAACTGGCGACGAAAGATTCTCTGACCGACATCCACAACCGCCATATGTTTACCGAACTTTTTGCCAATGAACTTGCAATCCTGAAGCGCGAAGAGACGAAACTCTCGCTGATGATGATCGATCTGGACCATTTCAAACAGATCAACGATACCTACGGCCACAACATCGGCGATACCGTCCTTAAAGCGTTTACGCAGACCGTTGCGGCTTCTATCCGCGAAGCCGATATTTTCGCCCGGTGGGGGGGCGAGGAGTTTGTTTTGCTGCTTCGCGGGGTATCGAGTGCCGAGGCATACGAGATCGGAGAAAAAATACGCAGGGTTGTCGAGACTCAGGAGTTTAATGACGTCGGGCATATCACATGCAGCATCGGGACAGCCGAAGTGCTCGGCACCGATTCGATCGAAAGTGCCGTTCACCGGGCAGACAGAGCGTTGTATACCGCCAAAGAAAGAGGGCGGAATCAAACCGTCATAGGGGAAGCGTAACGATGAAAAAGGTGTTGTTGGGATCGCTTCTGTCCTCCAAGACCGTTTCTCTTGAAGCGGACCGTACGGTTGCCGAAGCACTGAAGATGATGTCTGAATTGGTTATCAGCTCGGTTGTCGTCACCGACGCTGCGGGACATCCGGTCGGAATCTTTACCGAACACGACGCGCTGCACGTTGTTGCGGACATGATCGATATGCATACGCTTTTGAGCGAAGTGATGACGCCGGAACCTTTTTGCGTCGGCGAGACGGTGCAGATGCACGATGCGTATCTGATGATGGAGGAGAAAGGGTTTCGCCATCTGATCGTCATCGACGATTCGGGGCGATTCAAAGGGGTTGTGAGCGAGGGGGATTTCATCCGCCATATCGGGTTCGAACATCTGACGAAGCTCAAACTCGTCGGCGAAGCGATGAGCGATTCTCCGTTGATCATCACCCCGGGTATGGGGCTGGGCGAAGTGGCGGCACTGATGCAGGAGCGCCGATGTGATTACGCCGTAGCATTGAACGGCGCATGTCCGACCGGGATCCTGACCGAGCGCGATATCGCCCATCATTATTCGGAGGTTGAAAAAATCGGCGACGAACGGGTTGACGTATTGCTGCGCAATGATATCTATACGATCAATAAAAATGTTTCGCTTCAGGAAGCGGCAATGCTGATGGAGCAGCACGGCGTTCATCAACTGATTGTTGTGGATTCGCACGGCGCACTGGAAGGGCTGCTCAGCCGACACGACGTACTGCATGCGCTTCACGGAGCGTATTTTGAGTTTTTGCTTCGCACCATCGAGCGAAAAAGCGCCGCCATCGCCAAGATCAATGAGCGCAAACGGGAACTTCGGAGTGAAAAAGAAGAGATTGAACGAAGCAGCCTCAAACTTCGCAAGCTGTTTGAAACGCTTCCTGACGGCATCGTACTGATTGACGGCCGGACGATGAAGGTGATACAGTTCAACCGTTCCGCATACGAACAGCTGGGGTATACGGCCGACGAATTCGCCGAACTTCGTGTTTCTGATTATGAAGCGGCTGATGAGCTGGAGATTACCCGCCGTTTTGAGAAGATTGTACGGGAAGGACGCGACAGCTTTGAGACGCGGCATCGTACCAAAGAGGGCGTACTGATCGATGTATGGGTCAATGATGTGCTGCTGGACATGGGAGGAGTTCCTCACGTGATGGCAGTGTACCGCGACATTACCGAACGCAAGCGCAAAGACAAGGAGCTTGACCGGGTACAGGCGCTGGCCCATATCGGAACGCTGGAGTGGGATATCCTCAAAGACGAGCTCAGCGGAAGCGATGAGAGCAGCCGTATTTTCGGCATAGCGTTTGATGAAAAGCCCACCATAGGGAGCGTGCTGGAATGCGTTGTTGCCGAGGAGCGCGAACAGGTCGCACAGGAACTCTACGCCGCTATGGGGGATGGGAACTACGGTGCAATGTGCCGGATTGACCTGGGCGACGGCGATATTCGGTGGATTAAAACCAATGCCGAATTTCTATACGATGAGCGCGGCAAACCCGTCAAAGGGGTCGGTGTCGTTCAGGATCTGACGGAACGTATTCGCTACGAAGAAGAACTTCGACGCAAAGACGCCGATTTGGGTGCCGCGCAGGCACTGGCCCATATCGGGAGCTGGAGACTGGATGTCAAGCGTGATTTTCTGGAATGGTCGGACGAAACTTATCGGATATTCGGAATCCCGATCGGAACCCCGCTGGTGTATAAAGACTTTATATCGTCCATTCACCCCGACGACCGTGAAAAAGTCGAGTATGCCTGGCAATCCGCGCTTCAAGGATCTTCCTACGAAATCGAACACCGCATCGTCGTCGACGGCGAAGTCAAATGGGTGCGTGAAAATGCTCAGCTTGAAAGTGACGGAGAAGGATGTCTGGTGGCCGGTGTGGGGACGGTGCAGCTGATTACCGAGCGCAAACTCTATGAAGAACGCCTCGAATCACTGGCTAATTACGATCCCCTTACGGGTCTTGCAAATCGGGCGCTGCTGATGTCGCATCTTCAAAACTCCATTGAGCAGGCCAGACGTTTTAAAACCGATATCGCGTTGATTATGTTCGATCTGGACCGTTTCAAAGATATTAATGACAGTTACGGCCACGGTGCCGGTGACGAATTGCTTCAGCACGTGGCATCGCAATTCACCGCCCGGCTGCGGGAGGGTGACCTGATCGGACGGCTTGGGGGAGACGAGTTTGCCGTCGTTTTGGAAAATCTTTCTCATCCTGAAGATGCGGGGCGATTAGCCGAAGAGATGATCGAAATGCTGGGGATGGACTATAAGCTCTCGGGCGGAGCGCTGATCCACATCGGCGCAAGCGCGGGGATCGCCCTTTTCCCTAATCACGGTGAAGATGCGTTTATGCTGCTGCAGCATGCCGATGCGGCACTGTACAAATCCAAATCGGAAGGGCGGGGGACCTATTACTATTATACGGATGAACTTACCGCCTCCGCGCGCAAACGGATCGAATGCGAAAGCCGTCTAAGACGGGCGATCGCCAACAGCGAATTCGAAGTCTATTACCAGCCGCAAGTGCATTTGGTGACGGGACGGATTGTCGGAGCCGAAGCGCTGGTGCGATGGAACGATCCGGAGAGGGGAATCGTTTCTCCGGTCGAATTCATTCCGATCGCCGAAGAGACCGGACTGATCCGGGAAATCGGAGAATGGGTGCTGAACGCGGTATGTGCTCAGGGGAAAATCTGGCTTGACAAAGGGTACCGTCTGACATTGGCTCTGAACCTTTCCGCGCATCAGGTACGCCATCAGAATATCGTGGTGATGGTTGAAGAAGCGTTGAAAAAAAGCGGGTATGACCCCAAGCGTTTGGAACTGGAACTGACCGAAAGCGCTCTGATGGAGCGTCAGGAAGAGGCCGTTGCCATGCTGCACGCTTTGCGGGCGCACGGAATCCGTTTGGCAATCGATGATTTCGGAACCGGATATTCGTCGCTTTCGTATCTTAAACGGTTTCCGATCGATGTGCTGAAAATCGATAAAAGCTTTGTCGATGACATCCCCTACGATCAGGACGACATGGCCATCGTCACGGCGATCATCGCGATGGGGCACGCGCTGGGATTCCAGGTATTGGCAGAGGGGACCGAGCGTGAAGAGCAGATCGCCTTTCTCAAAGAAAAAGGATGCACGATGTATCAAGGATACTACAAAAGTCCCCCGCTTCCTGCGGCGGAGTTCGAGAAGCTGTTACTTTAACCCGTCTACGTAGGCCGCGACCGATTGAAGGTCTGCTTCGCTCACGTCGGCGATGCTTCCTTGCATCGTCGCTTTTTGCTCTCCTCCGAAAGAACCGTTTTTATATCCTTGCAGTTTGGCAAGGGTCCCTTTGTTTCCGGCAATCGCTTTGCCCGAAACAGAGATGTCTTTGCCGTCGGCTCCATGACATTCGGCACATTTTGCACCGTAAATTTTCATCCCTTCCGCCGCTGATAAAAGCGATGTGCCGGCCATTAGAATAAGCAGGGTTTTTTTCACTGTGTTCTCCTCATCTCAATATACGACTCATTGTATCACAACTCTTTCATCATCTCCATCACCCCCATCACGATCTCGACGGCGATCAAAATGATGATGATCCATTCGAGAAATTCGCTCTTTTTGTGGTTGATGATGTCCATGACGAGCATGACGTCTTCCTTGATCTGAGCCAGTTTGGAGAGGGCGGTCTCGTGCCGGTCGTAGAGCTCGAGGATAAATGCCAGACGGTTGTACAGGGCCTCGGCTTCTTCGTTGTCCCATAAAATATTGGGTTTGTCCAAAAGCAGCAGATTGCTTACCATATCGTGGCGGGTGAGCGCGAGGCGTTTGGCAAACTGCATCAATCGGCTGCGGCGGGTGAAGGAGTAGGTATGGATCGATTCGACGATCCGGCGGCTTTGGGCGAACAGCGAATCGAACCGTTTTTCATATTTTTCCAGTCCGACGCTTTGGGAAACGGCCAGTGCGATGACATTGAGATTCAGGGTCGAAATCTCGCGCAGGTAGATTGCCTCGTTGGTGACTTCAAACGCCTCGCTCAGGGAGGGATCGATATGGAGCGGGTAATCTTGCGTGATGAGGTCCTCTTTGTCCTGCAAAGAGATGCCGAGCATGGAAAGCGCATCGAGGATCATTTTTTTCTCTTCGGCGATCAGGGTCAAAACACCAAACGGGGAAAGAACGACGTGGAGGGTGTCGTTGTGGCCGTAATAGCCGTTTTCGATTCCACGGCTCATCCTAATGTCGAGCGAGTATTCGATGGCGGCGTTGGTGAGAGTGCGGTTCAGATAGAGCGAGAGAAGATTCATTGCGTCCCTTTAACCGAAATTTAGTCACCTTTATTGTATCATCCTCTCATTACAATGAGGTGATTATGCGCAAAAAAATAGCAGTGGGATTGATGAGCCTTGGGATCGGCTGGAGTAGTGCGGCAGCAGATGTATCAGAGATGATTTTTTATCCTGAGGCCGATTTCGCCGAAGGTATTTTTCATTTCAACTATCAGGGTGAAAAAAATAAAAATTACGGTTTCATGTTTGAGAAGGGGTTTGACGCGGATCGGATCGTATACGTCCGTCCCGCGGAACACCGGGTCGAGAAGCTGCGTGACGGAACGCTCAAAGTGTCGTTTGCCAATACGGACCGCTACTCGTATCTTCAGCGTGCTTACCGTGATGACTTTCTGGTTTCCGATGAAAAGGGAATCGTTAAAATCCTCCTCAGCGGAGGAGACTGCAAAGCCAGTTCGGATTGCGTAACCGCCGAGAATATTCTGACCGTCAACGTTCCGAAAGGGTACAGCGTCCGCAGCTATCAGGGACTGGATCAGGATCTCAAACCGCTCAAAAATCCGCAGTGGCAGCGCAAAGGCAACACCTATACTCTCACCGCGCGTGATGTCAAGGGTGCCTGTATCATGATGGAGCTTGAACGGCTCAAGCCGGGGCAGGCAGCGACCCATCCGGCTATGGCTGCAGCGGCTCCGCTTAAATCTAACCCTGCGCCGAAAACACCGCCAAAAGCGCCGGAAACCGAACAGAGCCTCTTGAGCGTCGCCGATGTCGAAACACCGCATCAAGCCCCGCAAGTACCTGCCGATCCCGAGCCGGAAATCCAGCCCGTGACGCCTGCTGTGCTTACAGTTGAGACGCCGAAGTCCGAACCGGTGCTCGAAGCACTGAAAAAAGAGGAAAAAGTGGCTGTCAAATCCTCTGCTCCGGCTCCGTATTTCCGTAATTTCCAGATCTTTGAAAACCGTTCGGTCATTGCGCTCAATGATGCGGGCAAAGCGCGTTTGAACGAATGGGTGAAACAGTTCAAAGCAGGAGGTTACCAATCGGTCGTTATCAATGCTTATACCGACAGCATCCCTCCGCAGCGGCTTAAGCATCTGTACGCAACGAACGAAATTCTCTCCGAAGCACGCGGTAAAAT
>NZ_JQGL01000097.1 GCF_000747095.1 Sulfuricurvum sp. MLSB | reverse complement strand
GCACATCACGGCGCAGTTCTTTGTTCTTGAAGTTATCCCTCATAGTTGAAAATGTTCCGTATGAGCTTATTACCAAGGTTACGACAAAAAAAGCAATAATGATTATAGTCCACGTCGGGTGAGCCTTGAAGAATTTGTATTCAATCAGATCATCTTTTAAGGCTTCAATATCCTTTGCTTTTGAACATTCAATAGGGTGTAACATCAGTTTCTCTTTTAACACACTAACATCATCTTCAAGTTCATTAACCCTGTGATTAGTTGTCGTTGTCTGGGTTTCGATTGCATCTAACTTATCGTTTACATTTTCAAAATGTGCGTCCATGAGTTTAGCCAACCCCGTTAGGCGCTCTTCTAAATACAATCTATAATCCGGGCTTTGTACCATAATTTTAAATCTCTTTTAATAACATTTTTCTTTTTGCATGAGCAGTCTTAAGTGATAAACTTCGCTTGCGTCTCGTCTCTATAGATTGGGTGATTCCTAAATGAGATATTCTTAATTTATCCCTTACATCATCCGGAGTCTTGATTCCCTTATTCCATGCTACCTGCTTATCCGTCCTATTAAGTGCAGCCTCTCTCATTTTTTGTTTTGTCTCCTCTGAATGCCGATACCCGGCTCTGGCCTTGACTCTCATTGATATTAGTTCGGCTGAAAGTTTGCCTCTTTTCTTCTGTGGCCTTCCTGTTAGAGCAAGGCTCCTTTTTAAATTAGATTCTATTGATTGGGTTGTTCCTCGGGTACTATAAGCAACGGGACAAATATTAAACCACGGATTTAAAGTATCAATATATTGTTGTTCTATTTTATCTAATCCTAATTCCGAACAACAACATAAGATGAAAAACTCTAAGTCATCCTTACCATATTTATTGTAATGGTTTTGAAGTTTACGTTGGTGTTTTTTATTTTTTAATCTTTTTAGATGAACACCCCACCTTGAATATACATCAACAGAACTACCAATATAGATCCTTTCGGGTTTAATTTTTGATTGTATTTGATATATTCCTGATATTTCCATCCCTGTAAAGATACTAATAAAGCCTGTAATCTGTTTGATCAGTCATTTAAATTAAGTTGTAACCCCCTCCCGCTTCCGACGACGGTTAAGGGTTGGTTATATAATTAGTTTTACACCTATTGTTAAATTATTCCGCACGTTTCCGACATAGATGTATGGTTTCTTTTTAAATATCTTCAAAGCCGCATAACTCAGTCCTGTTCCTATCGTCCCTCCGATCATCGTTGCACCTAAGTCCTTCCAATCCCAGCCGCCGTATTCAATCTCATCCCAAAACTCCTTACCTAATCCGGCAACGGCTACCGAACCCATGCCGAATAAAGCAGCTTTCTCAGGCTTCCAGTTCATTGAATTTCCCGCAAAGGTTCCCCATGTGCCTATCACCACTCCTGCACCTGCATGAAGTTTCTTGTCGTAGGGTATTTGAGCAGACAAACTTGCCGTGAGCATTAAAAGTACTACCCCTGCGATTGCGTGTTTAAGTTTATCGTTCATATCTTAAATAACTCCTTTCTTTATTA
>NZ_JQGL01000096.1 GCF_000747095.1 Sulfuricurvum sp. MLSB | reverse complement strand
TATCTGATGTATATTCATTATTCAATCCCTCATTGATCACTTTAATTTCTGAAGTAAAATCGCTTGTTTCATTGACCAATTTTGCCAACGATATTAAATCGATTTTTCTACCTGTCGTCAGATTGTATACCTTGTGTACAGTATCATTCTCAAGGAAATGCGTGACAACTTTTACCAGATCGCCAACATAGATATAATCAAAAAAGACATTTTTATTGATTGTTATGGGCAAATGTAAAAGATTTTTAACAATGGCGTTCGAAATAAATTTGAATTCGTAATTTTCATATTCGCCATAACAGCCGAATATTCTAAAATTAAGATTGTTATTGCTTTTCTCTATAAACTTTGAACAGATCGATTTATAAAACCCGTATTCATCCAGAGGAATCGTTATGTCTGCATGATCTTCCTTCGCATCTACGATTGGCTTGTGCTTGCTGTACTCGGCACCGCTACCGAAATGGATAATTTTAGAGACTTTATCCGAATGCTTGACGATGTTAAAAAACATTCTCAGA
Source organism: Sulfuricurvum sp. MLSB (assembly GCF_000747095.1). Classification (GTDB taxonomy): domain Bacteria; phylum Campylobacterota; class Campylobacteria; order Campylobacterales; family Sulfurimonadaceae; genus Sulfuricurvum. The sequence goes on along the minus strand of NZ_JQGL01000096.1, from coordinate 29,449 downwards.
TTATCGTGAACAATATTTTCATTTCCGCTGTCCCGACTCCCGCCGCGATTAGCACAATTAATGATAATATCAGGTTTATGTGCATGCATATAGAAATCAACACTTTCTTCCTGCACGATATTCAGCTCTTTACTGCTCGGAGTCAAAAGGGCATAAGTACTATGTTTGACCAAATGTTCGTGTAAATGCCTGCCGATAAACCCGTTGGCGCCGATAATGAGGATTTTCACTTATTCCTCCAAAGGCTTAACAATCATTTGCTCTGTAAATTCATCACGATCCAAGAAGGGATACATATCTTCTATTGGTTTTGAAACCATAGTCCCATCAGGGCGCTTTGCGGAAGAAACGGTTGGAATTACTTCTTGGTCCTCCGGACACACTATTTCACATAAAACTGGTCCTTCAAGAGAAAAAACATTACCTAACGTTTTATCTAATTCTTTTACTTCTGTAGCGCGAAAGAAAGGAATATTATAGGCAAAAGCAATTTTTTCCACATCAGGAAAAGAAATTCCAGTTGATTCCTCCGTTCCCATCAAACGCCCTTCAAAAAACTTTTTTTGCGTTGTACGAATAGATAAATACCCATTGTTATTCCAGATAAATAATTTTATCGGCAACTGGTTTTGAACAATTGTTTGCAATTCTTGTATGTTCATTTGAAATGAGCCTTCACCAGTTATTGCAACAACATTTTGTTTTTCACTGGCGATTGCTACACCAATTGAGGCAGGAAGCGTAAACCCCATATCGGCTTGAGCACCTGATGTTATGTAACGCTGCCTGTCTTTCATTTTTAATGCTTGCGCCGTAACGTAATATGCAGAACCAGCGTCCGCTACTACAGCTACGTCAGGCATTAAAAATTTATTTAAATGATTAATAAATGCATACATATTTATTTTTGGTTGTTGTTCATACTCTTTTAATGCAACAGGCCAAGTATCACGCCAATACTGGCACTTTTCTATCCACTTCTTTCTATCTGGTGGCGTGGCTTTCTGTATATTCATTTCATTAAAAAAGTTTTTGACATCGTTATTTATGAAATAATCAATTTCAACAGTGTTTTTTTGATGTTCCACTGGATCAATATCAATAACTATGAGTTTTGCTTCCCGAGCAAACATTTTGTATTCAAATCCCGTTAAAGCAACTGCCAAACGTGTACCCAATGCGATAATCAAATCTGCATTTTGTACTGCAAAATTTCCTGCTCGGTCTCCTTTGATCCCCAATCTTCCTACATACAATGGATCATGACTTTCGATTAAGTCTATTCCTAAATAAGATGTAGCTACCGGTATTTGAAAAATATCAGCAAATTTTTTCAATTCCCGTGTTGCATCAGCAAGCCTTATTCCATTGCCTGCAATGATTATTGGACGTTCAGCCTTATCAATGAGCTTAAGTATTGAGTTCAATTCGGACGTTTCGAGGCAAGTTTTAAAATTATGTTCAATTTCGGATGGATCAAAATGATGCAATTTTGAACTGTCAATCATCGCACCTTGTACATCTTGAGGTATGTCTATCCATACGGGGCCAGGTCTTCCATTTTTGGCTAAATAAGCTGCTTTTTCCAAATGATATGCAATCTCTTCAGGATTATTGATCATGACTGAATACTTGGAAATAGAACTAACGATAGGGATAATATCAGCTTCTTGTACCCCCAACTGACGTAAAGCAATATTTGAATTATGCATTGTTTCTTTTCTTTTTACCTGTCCTGATAAAAAGATTACAGGGGTATTATCCTGCCATGCATCAAGTAACCCTGTAACTGCATTTGTGGCACCACAGCCGCTTGTTGTCATAACTGCGGCATATGAGTTTTTATATTTTGAATATGCAACTGCTGCCATGGCTGAAGCTTGTTCATGATGATTAAATACACCATTAAGCTTTTCATGCTTGGCGATGCCATCATTTAAGAACATTGCACCTCCTCCTGTTACTAGGAAAATATCCTTAATTCCTAATGTACCATACAAAAAATCGGCAATGTAGTCAGCTACTCTTATTAGTCCCATTATTAATCCTATTTATTTAAATTATCAACATTCCACTGAATGGTCAGTTGCAATGCTTCATCAAAACCAAAAATCGCTTTTACATTCAATTTTTCACTTATATGTTCTAAACTTGGGATAAATCTTGATGTATCATTATTATAATTTTGAATAATTACCTCTACTGGTTGCGGCAATAATTTATTAATCTTTTCAGTTATTTCTTTTAGGGAGACTCCTTCGGAAGAACCTAAATTATAAATATCCCCACTTTTTCCCTGTGCCAAAACCATTAATAACCATCCAGCCATATCCGATGCATACAGATAACTTCGTTGCGGTTTTCCATTGCCAACAATGCGCATTGGCTGATTATTCAAAGCTTCTTGTAAAAATGTATTAACTGCCCATGGTTTATTAAGCTTCTGAAAGGGGCCTATAAATGAAAAAGGTCTTACAATGCAAATAGGAAGTTTAAACAAGCTTCTGTAGGCTAAACAAACTGCTTCTGCATACCTTTTTGCCTCAGGATAGATTGATGTAATATCATTTTTCGAAAAATTGCATAGAATTGTTTCTCGTAAAGTTTCTCCATTTTCCGGTGCTTTTCCATAAACTTGTCCTGAACTTAAATAAACAATACCTCTAAGGTCAGGCAATCTTGTCGCAGCATCCAAAATAGCCTTTGTTCCAAGTGCAATTACATCCATAGTATTGACCGGATCAGACATATGTACTCTATTATCAGGATTGGCGGCCGCATGGATAATATAATTGATATTGCTTGGCAGATTATGGACACTTCTAATATCTGAACGTATATACGTTATATCATTCCGATGATACAGTTCCGAATCACTTTGTTCAAGGGTCTTCGGATCACGTGATAAAAGTATCATTTGACAGCCAAAATTAAAATTGTCATTCAACCATGCAATCGCCCTTGCTGTCCAACTTCCAACAAAACCTGTTCCGCCAGTAATGAGAATTGTAGCGCCCTTTAATTTTTCCAACTCAGGTACAATCTTTTCTAATGATCTAGCTAAATTTTCTACAATAAAAGTTTTCATATTATTCACTTTGCTTACCAGCAAGCTGTTGAGCAACTTCGATTATTAAATCTTCCTGACCAGCTATGGCACCACGTCTTCCTAATTCAAAATAAATATCTCGGGGGTCGACATTATATATTTCTGCTGCTCTAGCTACAGGTTTTGAAAATACAGATACCACACCACTCATTCCACTAACAATACTTGAACTTGTGATTTTAGGCAGCACTTTAAAAAGTTCTTCTGCTCGATCAGCCATATCTAGCAACTTATACAAGTGTGCACCTGTTTCAAAACCTTGCTTTTCAAAAACTGCAGCCAAAAGCTCTATACTGGCATTTCCGGCACCTCCACCAAACCCACATATAGAGCCATCTATAATATGTGCTCCAGCTTTGACTGCCGCTAGCGAGTTTGCAATTGCCAGACCCAAATTATTATGCGCATGAAAGCCCACAGGAATTTTCAATGAAGCCGTCAAAAGTTTTACACGTTCCGCTACATCATCTGGTAAAAAAGCGCCTGCAGAATCTAAAATAGTGATTCCTTCTGCACCGTATGATTCCATTTTTAACGCTTCTTGGACAAGTAGTTCAGGAGAAAGCATATGAGCCATCATTAAACCGCCATAAACACGTCTTCCTTTTTCTCGAACATAAGAAATATGTTGTTCAGTGGTGTCTGCCTCAGTGCATTGTGCAGCTACACGGACCACATCTACGCCGCAATCGATTGCTTTAGAGATATCTTTGGAAACCGTAGCATATCCTGGTACAACATGAATACCAAGCAAGGACTTATTCAAATGTTCACGCGCGATACGAAGCATTTCTTCGTCACTTAAAAGACTTTTTCCAATCTGCAAGGATGACGCACCCAGACCTATACCATGTCCTACTTCAACTACACCGACACCCGCATTATCAGCCATCTGAGCATATTCTATAATTTGCTCTTTAGTCAATTGATGCCGAATAGCATGAGAACCATCGCGCAATGTTACATCATATAATAGTACCTGTGAACTCACGGCTCATTCCTCATTAGGTTTTTTTGAGCAAAGCGCTCTGCAACTTCAATAGCAGCACAGTTGATAATATCAAGATTTCCTGCAAATTTAGGTAAATAATCACCAAGCCCCTGTACCCGTACCGTTATTAGCAATCGGTTATTATCATATGTAGGTAAAACTACTATATTGTAACCAGGTACATATCTTTGAATTTTTTGTACTATTTTTTCAACTTCTATAGTTATTTGTTTCAAATTAGGATTTGCTATTTCGGCCATTACTGTTGTTTGCATATCAATCGCCGGATTTGCTGGATTTAAATTGAGCATTACTTTTGCTTCTTTAACACCGCTAAAAATCCTTAACCCTTTTTCAGTCGTACCTATATACTCATCTATATTAATACGCGTTGCCGGTCCCGCACTACGAGATGAAATGGTTGATACAGTTTCAATATATTCAATTTCGGGATGGACTTGAGTAATTGCATATGCTATAGGTATTGATGCTTGCCCTCCACAAGTTATCATATTAACATTTCTTGACTCTACTGCTTCTTCAAGATTAACTGCCGGCACACATAAGGTTCCTATTTTAGCAGGCGTCATATCAATCACAAATTTTCCAAGTTTATCTAAAATAGGTGCATGACTTAAATGGCTTCGGGCAGATGTCGCATCAAATACAATGTCACATAAACCGGGTTCATTAATAATTGCATCTATACCTTCGTCACTTATGCGAATACCCATTGATGCAGCTCTACTCATTCCTGACGATGCCAAATTTCGACCGGTGAAAATAGAGCATTCAAGAAATTGTGACCGTTGAATTTTAATCAATAAATCCGTCCCTATATTCCCTGTTCCGATTATACCTACACGTAATTTTTTATTCATATGAAGACCAAAAAAGTTTTTTTGCTTTAGCATCATTAATATAATTTTGCAAATCCATATGAGACAATAATTTTCCATGCTCATAGAAATTTTTATACCACAATACTGTTTTCTCGAACGTTGTCTCGCTATCCCACACGTCCTTCCATTTGAGAAGGATATGTGCTTTTGAACAATCCAGTTTCAAAAGATTTGCTTCATGCAGCTGATGGGGATCACGATTGATTTCATAATCGATTTTGTCCCAATGCTTTTTAACGTGGTTCACGACCTCTTCGACCGTGATACTCCCCTCGTCACTTGGCCCGAAGTTCCATGCATCGCCGAATCCGGCTTTTTCTTCCAGAAGTTTTTGTCCGATGGCGAGATACCCGCTGAGAGGTTCTAGAACATGCTGCCATGGGCGAGTGGCGCGAGGATTGCGTATACTTACTTTTGCACCTTTCGAAACCGAGAGCATAATATCGGTCATAAGACGGTCTTTGGCCCAGTCTCCGCCGCCGATCACATTACCGGCACGGCAAGATGCCAATAGAGTGCTATGCGATTTTTTGTACTCGGCAGGATTAAAATACGAGTTTCTGTATGAATTGGCAAGCAGATCGGCGCACCCTTTGGAAGAACTGTAGGGATCATACCCTCCCATCGGATCGTTCTCACGGTATCCCCATACCCATTCTTTATTCTCATATGCTTTGTCGCTGGTAATGTTAACAATCGCTCTTACCTTGTGCTTGCGGCATGCTTCAAATACTTTTAGCGTCCCTATAACATTGGTTTCATAGGTTTCAATCGGATTTTCGTATGAAAGTCGCACCAACGGCTGAGCCGCCAGATGAAATACAATATCAGGCCGATAGGCTGCAAACGTCTGATCCAATTTATCAAGATCGCGAATATCGCCGATCACTGAAGTGATATCAAGGTTGAGAAGTCTAATGTGATTGGGTTCTGTCGGTGCCGGAAGAGAATAGCCGATGACATTGGCTCCCATTTGGTGCAGCCACAACGCCAACCATGACCCTTTAAACCCCGTATGTCCTGTGATCAGGACCGTTTTGTCTTTGTATACGCCGCCAAAAAGATTCTGCATTACCACTTTTTCCACGGAGCATTCCCGTTATCCCAAAGTTTATTGAGATCATTTTTATCTTTGAGACTATCCATAGGCGACCAAAAACCGATGTGTTTATAGGTAAAAAGTTCACCCTCTTTAGCCAAGTTTTGGAGCGGTGCTTGCTCAAATACGGTACCGTCCCCTTCTGTGATATAATCAAATACTTTTGGCTCGCATACAAAGAAACCCGCATTGATCCAATGGCCGTCACCTTTTGGTTTTTCTTTGAATTCATGAACTCTATTTTCCTCATCAATATTCAACGCTCCGAATCTTCCATCCGGCTGATGAGAAGTCATAGTGATAGCTTTACCATGAGATTTATGGAATTTAACCAGTTCTTCAATATTGATATCGCTTACACCATCCCCATAAGTAAGCATAAAAGGCTCATCCCCTACAAAATCCTGAGCTCTTTTAATACGGCCACCGGTCATACTATTCAGTCCCGTATCCAAAAGAGTAACTTTCCACGGCTCGCTGGAGTTGTTGAGAACCTCCATTTTACCTGTTTGCATATCAATCGTAACATCGCTTTGATGAAGAAAATAGTTGGCAAAATACTCTTTTATATAATAGCCCTTATATCCCAATAAAACAACGAAATCGTTAAAACCGTATTTTGAATAAATTTTCATGATATGCCAAAGGATAGGTTTGCCACCTATTTCAACCATAGGTTTTGGTCTGATATCCGTCTCTTCCGATAACCTTGTACCAAAGCCACCCGCCAATAACAATACCTTCATTTTCTTCCTCTCTATTACTTTTTTGAATTATTTCACATCATCAATTCAGTTATTTTTTGGGCACTTTGCGCCCAAGTTAGCCAAGGCATATTATCGGATTTAGGATTTAAATTTCCTTTATTTAGCTCTAGCCATTCTTTGACGGTATCGGCTAAAATCTCGGGAGAAGAATCTTTTGGAAAATAATAGGCATGCTCGCCTGCAACCTCACGAAAGATGGCAATATCACGCGCCATAATAGGGAGTTTGTGTTGTGCGGCCTCTATTAACGGCAATCCAAATCCTTCTCCTTGACTTGCAGCAATCAGACAAGTGGATGCCGCATACACTTTTTCGAGATATTCGTCACTGATTGCTTCCAGCCAAAACAGTCGTTTGTTCAGCTCGATGTGTTTTCGTATTCTTTGGATAAGATCATTAACCTGCCATCCGGCTTTACCGACGATCACAAGATTGACGTCCACCTGATCCGCCCAAAGTTTTTCAAAAGCAATCAACGTTTGTTCGTGCCCTTTTCGCGGTTCTACTGTAGCTACCATGAGAAAGCTTGGTTTGGATCGGAATTGATTTAAAACTGTTTCAGCATTTTCCGGTATGCCTTTCGACGGTACACTGTTGTCGACATCCGCACCAAGATGAAACCAATGGATGGAAGGTTTATTCTGGATATTTAACGTATGCTGAGTCATGTATTTTTTAACGTCCTTACTGACGGTTTGAGAAATACAAAAAACTTTATCCGAATAACTGATGATTGTTTTTAACCATTCTTCATGAGCCTGACTCACGCCGTCATACCACCAATACGGATGTAAAATCGGCAAAATATCATAAACTACGAAACAGATTTGAGTGCCTCTAGATTTCCAATCTGTAAATAAGCCGGCATAGCTCGCTTCGGTAACAGCCGCATTGAAGTCAAGCCCTAAAAAAATATCTTTTGCTTTGGGAACAACCATTTCAGTGGGTTCATCCACATATCTATAACACCAATAACCGTTTCGATCCGTCAGAAAAACAAGTTGGACATCAATATTTTTCAATGAATCATTATTTTTCAATTCGTTTGCAATTGAGCGGACAACTCGCTGAATACCGGTTTTTAAATCCTCTGCATAAACGTTTGTGACATCAATCAATAATTCTCGATTGCTTTTAGTCGATACAAAGCTGGAATAAAACGTTTTTTGATTACCGACTTGCTTTAATTTGGCCTTTAGAGCCGGGAAATGATTTACAACTTTTTTTATGCCGTATTCGAGTCTAGGATAGGGCCGAACGTGATACTTCATATTGATGACGATTTTAATTAATATACGTTTCATTTTATCTTTTTACTCTTTGGTTTTAATGTGCGATATATTTTCCAAATAATAGAATCTTCAATTTTTTGTTTGAAGGATTCCCATTCTGCGCTTATTGCTTCGATTTTAGCTAAACGATCTTCTATAAGTTTAAGTTTAATTAAACGCTCTTCAAATTTTGCGGCCAGAGTGTCCAATGAAACTCCATATTCTTGGATAAACAACTCATCGAAATTCAATAAATTTTCACGATCAACATGCTTTTGTGCGATTATTGCATAATCTGGGCTAACCTCACTGATGACACTCAGAAGAGTTATGGATTCATCGGCATGTAAGTGCTGCGGTTCTTGCAGACGAAGCACTTTTGTACGACCAAATCCATAGTGCTCCGTTAAAAATGAAAGCAGCTCCGATGGGATTGGGCGAGTATGGGTAGGATCGAGATAAAAATTAGCCGTCGCCACTTTAATATTTTCAGGATTTGGTGTTTCCATTATGAGCAAGCCGCCCGGTTTTAAAACTCTCAGGGCATCTTGAATTAAAGCTTGTAATACGTCAAAAGGCAGATGTTCGACAAGGTGAAAACCGGAAATTATCCAGCAGCTATTATCTTCCAATTCTTTTAATGCGGCAATAGCATCTTTTTGAGCGACATCAAAACCTCTTTTGCGGCAAGATTCCAACATCCCCGCATCTAAATCAACACCTTGAACTCGACAGCCGCTTTCACTTAAAAGCTCAAGCCATTCTCCTCTGCCGCATCCTAAATCAATGGCTTTCGGCTCTGATTCAATCTCTTGAATTTTTTTAATAAATGGAAGATAAACTTGCAAACGAGACTTGATCAGTTCCCGACTTCCCCGGTATTTATCTTCAAAAGCCCGGTAAAAATTATCTGTTGACATAGCTGACCTTTGCTTTTTGTTCCAACCAACAAAGGCCAGTAAAAGTATTTTTAGAAATGTTTACAATATTGAATATCAAGGCTTGATCTCTCCATTCATAATTTGTTCCAATATGTGTATCCTGATCATGCAATGCTACAGTAACAGAAAAAGATCCTATTCCAAGATTTGCTTCAAAAGAAAAAGAAAATTCAATAATATCTCCCTTTTTCGCATTGCGAGTGACTTGATCAAGATGATGCGTATTAATCCCGAATACTGCTTGACCAAGGCGGTCTCGAATCATATATCCTAACACCAATTCGGGGATATTCTGATACACTTTTACTCTCACTCTCAACTCTACCGTTTCACCTACGCCGATGAATTCAACTTGCTCGCCTCGGATATTATAAAGACCGACATCCTCAATTTTGGCTTCTCCCGTACCGGAAATCGTCTGAACTTTACCATTGTCCAATTTGATCTGTTCGACACTGCTGTTTTCTTTGTCTGCAATCAAGGCATTGTAAAAATCCATCACTTCTTCGGGCTCGCCGTCTTTGATCACTCGGCCTTGCTCCAACAAAATTGCACGGCCACAGATCGCCTGTATTGCCCCACGGTCATGCGAAACAAGCAAGAGCGTCGTTCCCTCAGTTTGGAACTGCCGGATTCGATCGAAACTTTTGTGCTGGAAGTAAGCATCGCCGACAGACAGTGCTTCATCGACGATCAAAATTTCAGGACGGTAGGCTGTCACCGTGGCAAAAGCGACACGCATCTGCATTCCGCTGCTGTAGGTACGCACCGGCTGATCAAAATACTCTCCTATTTCGGCAAATGCCTCGATCTCATCAATAACAGCATCAATCTGGGCACTTGTGTATCCCATCAGTCCCGCCGAATGATAGGCATTTTGTCGACCGGTAAGGTCGGGATGAAATCCCATGCCGAGTTCCAGTATTGCGGCAATTTTACCTCGCACGGCGACATGGCCTCTACTCGGTTTTAAAGTTCCGGTGATAATTTTGAGCAACGTACTTTTCCCCGCGCCGTTTTGTCCCACAATTCCGATCGCTTCGCCCGGAGAAATACTGAAGTTGATATTTTGGAGCGTCCAATGTTCTTCGACGGATTTGAAACGCAACCCGAACCATGAAAGAACACGCCGCCATTCACTGCCGTAATTGCGGTAAGCTTTAGCAATATTACTGACTTCGAGAACCGATAAACTCATAAAGCGTCCGCCATTTCTTCATTGGCACGAAAATACATGAAGAATGCCAATCCCAATGCCGCACAAGCAATCGTCAGCGGATAGATCAACATCGACATATCAGGAGCTTTATTGTAAACGAGGATGCTTTGATATCCCATGACAATACCGCTCATCGGATTAAGCATCATCACGGAATGATATTTTTCGGGTATGAGGCTGGAAACATAGACGACCGGAGTCAGCCAAAACCAAAACTGTAAAAGTATTGGAACGATTTGGCCGATATCACGTACAAAAACGTTGATGATACCTAATGCCAATCCCAAACCGAGCGCCAAAATCAGCGTCGTTACCAACAACAGCGGCAACCAAAGAAGTGCCAGAGACGGCAAATGGCCCAAAAGTCCGAAAACTATCAAAATCGCACCGAATAGGAGAAAATTATTCACCAATGCGCTTCCCGTCACGATAAGGGGAAGGGCTATTTTTGGAAATGCCATCTTTTTGAGCAAATTACCGTTGTCGACAAAAACCCCTAAACTACGACCGAACACTTCGGCGAATAGTGACCAACCAAGGATACCTGCCATCAAATAAATCGCATATGCATACTGACTGTTAATCCCCGGTAGTTTCGCAGCGAGAACGGCGGAAAGAACAAGTGCATAAATCGCCACCTGTGCTAAAGGATGCAGTATCATCCAAATACCGCCAAGACTGCTGCGGGCAAAACGCGAACGGAACTCAGTCTTAATTGAGCTAATCACAAAATAACGATATGCCCAAATGGCTCGTAGCTGATTCATATTCGGTTATACTCGTCACTGATTCGCAGAATATCATCCTCTCCCAAGTATTCACCGACCTGTGCTTCGATAAGAATCAAATCAACTTTACCCGGATTAGTCAATCGATGGGCTTCGCCCATGGGAATATAAGTTGACTCATTGGCGCGGACCAGAGTTTCCGTATCGCCAAGCTGTACAACAGCCGTTCCGCAAACAACGATCCAGTGTTCGCTGCGGTGAAAATGCTTTTGCAGACTTAATCGTTTACCCGGTTTGACAACGATCCGTTTTATCTTATATTTATGATTCTCTTCAAGAATAGTATAGGTTCCCCACGGACGATGCGCAGTAAGATGAATGTTATGTAAATCGCTGTTTTTCCTGATTTCTTCAACCACTTTTTTGACTTTTTGACTCGAACCTTTTTTCGAGATCAGCAATGCATCCCCTGTATCGACAATGATCAAATCTTCGACATCAACGGTCGCGATTTTTCTCTCATGACCATAAATAAGATTATTACGACTATCGATGGCAACATGATTTTTGTTTACCGTATTGCCTTGATCGTCTTTGGGTAATTCATCGTAGAGGGCATCGAAACTTCCTACATCACTCCAGCCGATCTCGCTTTTCACAACTTTAACCCGACTGCTGTTCTCCATTACCGCATAATCTATACTGTCTTCCGGAATAGCAAGCATATCATCATGCTTTATTCTCGTCATACCGTTTGTATCAGCATTTTTCAATGCTACCATGCAGGCATCATAAATATCAGGAGAATATTGTTGCAGTTCATCTAAAAAAACGCCTGCTTTAAAACAAAACATTCCGCTATTCCAGTAATAATTGCCTGCTGACAGATAAGACATTGCCGTTTCGTAGTCAGGTTTTTCCTTAAAACTTACGACATCTTCGCCCTTGGATTCAATATAACCGAATCCCGTTTCAGCGAAATTCGGAGCAATGCCAAACGTTACGAGAAATCCATCGGCTGCAAGTTCTTTAGCGCGCTGAACAACGTTGGCATATGCTTCTTCATTTTTTATCAGATGATCGCTGGGGGTAACCAGAACAATTTCATCCGGACTTAGTGTCATGCAGGCAAGAGCGATGGCAGGAGCCGTATTCCGCCCGACCGGTTCGAGAAGGTATTTATCCGTCGTTTTATTTAATTCCTGTAATTGATCCAGTGCTAAAAAATACTGTTCACTATTGGAAACAACAAACTGCTTCTTGCAACTAGAACTGTTTCGCTCTACGGTCAGTTGGAAAAGTGATTTATTATTAAAAAGTTTTACAAATTGTTTCGGCATCAACGTACGACTGATCGGCCATAGCCGCGTACCGCTGCCGCCGCATAAAATGATATTCGTCATCAAAACCTCTGATTTATTACTCTATGTATATTTAATTGTAATGATACTTTTTCTAGACTTAAAACAATAATGTTTTTTAACAAATTCATCTATTATCAATTGATAGCAAATAGAACCTAATTTGCTTAAAAAGAAGATTTTTTCAGCAAAAATAAAGTATAGTAATAAACAAAAACAGGTATTTTTTTATGCATTATCCGAAATCAACCATAATTATTTCCGTCTATAAAGACACCGAAGCCCTCGGTTTTATTTTAGACAGTTTGGAACGCCAAACGCATCCGGTCGATGAAATCATCGTTTCCGAAGACGGGGATTCGCATGAAATGGCGGCCTTCGTCGCGGCTCAAAAGAACCGTTTCCCCAACCTCATCCATTTGACCCAGACGGATGAGGGATGGCGTAAAAACATCGCGATGAACAATGCGATCAAAGCCGCCTCCAACGAATACCTCATCTTTATCGACGGAGACTGCGTTCCCTACAGCACGTTTATCCAAGGACATCTCGAAAACGCACAAAAAGGGATCGTGTTGTGCGGCAAACGTTTCGAACTCGGTCCTGACTACACCGCCAGAATCAAAGAACACAAACTCTCCTTCACGCAGCTGGAAAAACACTTTTTATGGTACCTGCCATGGATGGTCAAAGACGGTGCGAGACACGTTGAAGAAGGGTTCTATTTCCCCTCGGGAAGCTTGCTCAGCAACGTCAGCAAACGCTATGTGCGCTACATCATCGGGTGCAACTTCTCCTGTTACAAAGAGGATTTTTTGAAGATCAACGGTTTCGATGAAACCTACCGTCTCCCCTCGGTCGGCGAAGACATCGACCTTGGATGGCGTTTTCGCGGCCTTGGGATCGAGCTCAGGTCATGCCGCAACAACGCTTGTATGATGCACCTATGGCACAAGAAAAGATTTGCCGCAGAAGAAGGGATCATCAACAACAAGATCCTCAAAGTAAACTTCGATGCCAACCGTTTCGTCTGTACTAACGGCATTGTCAAAACCGATTCCGACACCAAGGCTCAATGATATGACATGCCTCAATACGCATGATTTTGCAAAGACGTTCTCCGTCTGTACCCTCGTTACGGATATTAGCGAATACCAAGAGATGGTGCAATCTTTTAAGAATGCCGGGTTTTCGGATGAGAACAGCGAGTTTTTGTACATCGACAATTCCCAAGGCAATGCCTACGACGGTTACAGCGGCCTAAACCGTTTTTTACGTAGCGCCGGAGGCAAATACATCATTATCTGCCATCAAGACGTTTTGCTGAATTTTGACACGATGCAAACACTTCTCGCACGCATCGGCGAAATGGACGGTCTCGATCCCGACTGGGCCATTTTGGGGAATGCCGGGTATGGGGATTTCAATACCAAACTTTACCGCATCACTGATCCGTGGGGAGAGAACCAGACCGTAGGGACCCTTCCCGCTCAGGCCAAAAGTTTGGATGAGAACTTCCTTCTTGTCAAAAACGAAGCCAATCTTGCCCTTTCCCATGATCTGAAAGGTTTTCATCTCTACGCGACCGATCTGTGTGCCATCGCCCGTCTGCTCGGATGGAACACCTATGTCATCGATTTTCATCTGTATCACAAAAGTGGCGGGAACTGCAGCGAAAGCTTTTTTGCGTCAAAAAACGCTTTTATGGACAAATACGCACGTATCATCCGTCCGATGGCGATCCGCACCACCTGTACCATGATGCTAATCACCGCGTATCCCCGAATCAACCGCCTGATCAACAAAAAAATTTTCTACAGCATTAAAAAACGGTTGGATTATCTCTTCCGATGAGCACCGTGGATATCTCTTTTATCACCGTCAATTACAACTCATCGTCCCATACGATCGAGTTGGTTGAAAGCATCCGAAAATACGTTTGCAAAGATACCGCCTACGAGATCATCATTGTGGACAATGCGTCCGAATCCGATGACTTCGAGCGGCTGCGCGACACGTTAAACGAAGCCCCCGCACTTACGCTGATACGAAACCGTATCAACAACGGTTTCGCCGGCGGCAACATGCTGGGGGTAAACCATGCTCGGGGAAACTACTATTTTTTCATCAATAACGACTGCCTCCTCCTAAACGATGCGGCGACAGAGATGAAAAATTTCATGGATACGCACGAAGATATCGGCGCTTTAACCGCCAAAATAACCGACGAAAAAGGCAATTTTTCTTCTTCGTACAAACAATTCCCCTCCGTCATCAAACAATGGTTCGGCAATACAATTCACCGCAAACTCTCGGCACATTCTTTTCCCGGCAATAAAGCCCGGTTGAGCGTTCCGACACCCGTTGAAGTGATCAGCGGATCATGCATGTTTTTTAGAGCGGATGTTTTCTGCGATATTGGCGGATTCGATACGATGTTTTTTCTTTATTGCGAAGAAGAAGACATCTGCAAACGGGTATGGAACAGCGGCCGAAAAATCTATTTTCTCCCTTCGGCCGAAATTTTTCATGAAGGGGGAGGAAGTTCCAAAAATAACCCGGCCCTCGAAAAAGAATTTTATATCTCTTATAAGCTCCTGATTGACAAACATTTTCATGGGTTTGCGCGAATACTAATCAAAACCGCCCTCTTTTTCAAACTGCTGCGCCGCGTCGCAACCAAAAAACGGGGCTGGGAAATCTTTGTATTTTTCCTGCGCGGCACCCCTATCAAAGAAAGCCTGCGGTATAAACAGACCATACAGGTAAACCGTCCATGACTTTGCGATTATTTTCTTTTGATACCAATCGCTCTTACCGCGAACAATCGGCTTTGGCCGCGAACTATCTGCTCATCCTCTATGCTTTTTTACTACCGGTTGCGCCCAAAATGGCCAGCAAGGTTTTTATCGGTGTTGCAATCTTAATGCTGTTTAGTGGCGAGCTAAAGGAAAGATTTTTACGTTCCATAAAAAATCCAGTTGTTCTCTCATTTATCCTCTTTTATCTGATGCATGCCCTTTGGATGTTCGGAAGCGAGCATGTTTCAACAGCCCTTTTCAAACTCAAAGAGTTCAAATACCTTCTGTATCCCTTAGTCATCACGATGATCGTGCAAAAAGAGTTTATTTACAAAATTTTAAGCAGCTTCGTTATTGGCATGTTATTCAGTGAAATCATCTCTTATTCGATACTTTTTGATTTTCCTCTCATTGCATTATTTGAATATGTTCCTTTTATACCACTCAATATATTTCATACCAATGTTCCTTTTTTACTAAACCACACTACATACGGAATCTGCCTCAGTTTCGCTATGAGCATCATCCTGTACCGGTTATTGACGCACCAAACGAAAAATGTTTACACAATTCTTTTACTCTCAACTTTTCTGATTAGTGCGACTATTAATATTTTTCTTATCGAATCGAGGCTTGGATATATACTATATGCCTTCAACATGCTATTCACACTTTTGTTTGTCTTTCGTAAAAAATTGCTCAAAACTCTTTCGATTGCGACAATAATCATCAGTTTAGGCTATTCACTCGCATTTCATTACAGCCCATTTTTTAAAGACCGAGTTATTGCCATGTTTAACGATGCGACAAATTCATTGGATGGTTCTTACAGCACACCTGGAGGAATTCGGATTGGCTATTATATTTACGGATGGGAGGTTATTAAACAAAACCCGCTTTTCGGAGTTGGTACCGGTGATCATATATCACAGGTCATATCCGTGATCAATCAACAAGAAATAAATGAAGACAATTACAAAGCACTGTATATTAATTATACAAGCGGTGACAATGCAAGTTTCGACAGTGAATATCTTGATATCATTGTTCAATTTGGTATTATTGGATTGTTTCTATTTATCAATCTAATATTCCAGATTATGCGATATCGTCAACCTGATACGCAATTAAAATATATTCAGTCTCTTTTAGCATTTTCCATGCTGATTATTGCAGGGCCATCACTTATTTTCATACAATCTGAAGTAGGTAAAGTGATTGTTTTATTGGTATCGTTAACTCTTATTCAAAATCAGAAAAGCAAAATCGGGTCTGCTTAACCTCTCAACAACTTGTCCATATACCATAAAACCTTTTCGACCTCCGGTTCTCTCCCCTCGGCGTTGAAAACGGCGCGGTGGCGTTCGTCTATCGGAAGATAACGGTAGGGAACCGTAAAAAAAAAGATCCCTACCGTCGGCGTACCGGCGGCAATGGTCATGTTCCGGATCCCCGTATCGCCGCTTACCACCATCTGCGCTTTGCCTAAAAACGGCATTAACTCCTCCAGCGGCATCGGATCGACCTTTCGAACATTCGGATAGCCGCGCAGACTCTCCATCAGGGCATCAACTTTTTCGTAATCGCGGATTCCTTCAAGGACGACGTGTTCAACATTGGGATACGCTGCAACTGATCGGGCGATCAAATCGGCAAACCGTTCCTGCGGCCAACATTTCCACCCCAAAGACGCGGTCGTAAAATAGACGATATAGGGGTGTTCCCGATCGGTTTCATATGACGGATAACCGTAATCGAGCGCCTGTTTTTTCGGGGCACCAAGAATGTAAAGCATGTGCAGCAGCGTTTCCACTTCGGGAACCAGATCCGAGCGCAGAATGCCAATATCATAAAAAAGGCTGTTTTTGATTGTACGGTACGGGAATCCGATTTTCAACCGCGCTTTGCTCATGAGACAAATGATCCCGGACAAGGAGGTATCGGCCATATCGAAAATGATGTCGTGTTCGCCGAGTGCCTTGACATCTTTAAGCCGTTCGCCGTAAGACGTTTTCTTCCCCTCTTTTTTCTTATGAACCACATGCACGCGGTCGACTAGGTCTTCAGGAGCGCCATAAGCGTAATTGTTCACGATGCTCAATGTGATCGCGGCATTGGGGAAAAACTCCCTAGCCTGAATCAGAAACGGCCGCATCACCATCATATCGCCGATCGCCGCATGGCGAATCACCGCGATCGAGCGTACCGATTCGGGAGACATGGAGGCCGCCGTTTCTCTGGCTTTACGGGTTGCCCAGGCCCCTTTTTCATACCATAGCTTCATTTTTGCAACTCTCCAAAAATTTTAGACATCCGTTCAAACTGCTTTTGGCTTTCGAATTTTTCCAATGCTTTGGCCCTCCCCGCTTCCGCGAAACGTGCCCGCAGCGTTCCGTCGGCAAACAGCTGCGCGAGCTTGTCCGCCAGATCGTCCGAATCGAACGTATTGAATAGCAGCCCGTTTTCCCCGTCATCGATGATTTCCAACGGCCCGCCGCTTCTGCTGGCAACGACACAGACGCCGCACATCATCGCTTCGATCAGCACCAGCCCGAACGTCTCTTTTTCCGTCGCGAGGACAACCACGTCGCACAGCTGCATCAGCGTCTGCGCCTCCCGGGTAAATCCGGTAAAAATACCGATCTCGCGGTACTCGCTTTGAAGTTTTTGCAGGTACGTTTCATCCATCGCATGCCCGACAATCAACGCTTTGGCATCAATGTTTTCGCCACGCAGTTTCTGAACCGCTTCGAGCACCAGATGCTGCCCCTTCGGAGGTTCGATCCGTCCGACGATCCCTACACAAAACGATTCGCCCAATCCCGATTGTTCGCGACGTGCTTTCTTCTCTTCATCCGTAATCATTTCAGGCTGTTCGGCACCGATATAAAGCACCTCGACGCGGGGACGAATTTCTGCGGGAACGAATTTTTCGATCTGCGATTTGACCTGCCGGGTGACTGCCAGCATCATGTCCGTATTTTTGTACAAAAAGCGGTGATAAAAATCGTTTTTAAAGCGGGTCATCGTCATATGGCGCGATTGAATGACATGCGGCTTGCGTTTGGAAAAAAGCTTTGCCATGATCGCCAGAGGAAGGTCTTTCGTCCAATGCAGATGCACGACGTCAATCTTTTCCTCATCGATGAGACGGGCAAGACGCCGGGCGTTGATCCACGAAAGCAACAGGCCGCTGCGCGTCAGGGCAACGTAACGATACGGCGTCCCCTCATAATAGCTTTTGAGTTTGCCTTTTTCATTGATGACGCTGATGCAGGATTCGCCGATGTAGCGAGAGGCCCTCATCATGTACAACTCCAACCCCCCCAAATCGGGAGAGAGACACAATTCGCATATCTTTTCAGCCACGGCGTTGCTCCCGGTTTACCTCGTAGAGTTTGATGTATTTGTAAAAGTTCGTCGCCATGTGTGAAAACGCGATGATCAGCCCCGCATACCCATCCAAAAACCCTCTTTTTAGAACATACGTCCGGAAAAACGAATAAAGACCGTTGAAAAACGCCTTGGAAGGCGTCGGGAACTTTTTGCCGGCATTATCGGCCGCAAAAAGGGTCGAATAGCGGTCGACTTTGACGATGAAATCGGAGACGCTCATATAGCTGTAGTGCTTCATGTTCCCTTCTATCGGCGCTTTGTTCATCCCCTCGTCGATGATGTTCTCATGCACCGCGTTATCGTTGAACCGCGTGACGCTTTTGTTATAGAGACGGCGGATCTTCTGATTGTTCCAGCCGCAATGGCGGATCTGTATCTCTTTGTAATACGCCAGGAAGTTGACGATGTAAATCGTGCGGGGATCGAGCAGCTTTGTTTTGAGCGCGTGCAGCAGCTCGGCGTCCACAACCTCATCGCTGTCGATGATCAATATCCACTCGTGCTCCGCGTAGGAAGCCGCGCGGTTTTTGGTCGTGCCGAACCCGTCGAATTCCCCTTCGATGAGACGGACGTTGGGGAATTCGTTCGCTATGTTTTGCGTCCCGTCGCTCGAGCCGTTGTCGTAGACGACCACGTCGTCGAACTCGCGCAGGCTCTCCAGCGATCTGCGGATGGTGCGCGCTCCGTTTTTGACAATCATGACCGCCGATACGTTCATTGCTCCCCTTTGACAAGTTTTATGATTGTTTTAAACCAAAATCCAAGCTGTTTGAGGGGTTTGAACAGGTCATCCGGCGCTCTCAGAGCGTCCCCCTTGATCCGGTAGATCAATCCTCCGATCCCTTCCCACGAAGGGTTGAGGGCATTGCCGATCCGAAATACGTACGAATAATGCTCGCGTGCCAGCGCAATTGCAGCGGCGTTATATTTTCCGTACGGCAAAACAAACGAATCGACGCGGAACCCGAGCTTCTCTTCGAGGATACGCTTGGACGCTACGATCTCTCGCGCCAAATCGGTCCCCTCATCGCTCAGATTGACGTGGTTCATGGAATGCGACGCGACCGCGATAAGGCCACTGAGGATCATCTCGCGCAATTCGGCGTAGGTGCAAAACGGGGCATAAGTCTGCCAGTTCTCTCCTTCGTAAATCTCGCGGTGGGTCAGCGAAAGGCGCCGTGAAGGCTCAACATCCGTATCATCAAGGATATACGCGGACGGGACGGCAAGGAGTGCTTTGAGGCGGTATTTTTTCAGAAGGGGAAAAACGTAATGGTAAAAATCGTAGTAAGCATCATCAAACGTCAGGCAGATAGGATTTTCGGCATCCTGACCCGGGAAGACGGACGTATAGCGCTGGGCGACGAGGCGCAGATGTTTGTCTATCATCGCCTCGGTATTGGAGAGGGGAAGATCGTCGCTATTGATGTGATGGTACATGACAACCGGGATCATATGTCCTCTCTTTTCAGCAATAATAAAGTATCATACCATACCCTCACTTAGGCAAAAGGCTCTCATGGACGCTCGTTACGAATACCGCCCCGAATACGCACATCTGCGCCCCTCTTTCGAAGCGATACGCTCGATTTTTCACGCCGATTCCAACACGATTCACAAAGCGCGCAACGAACTCAAAGTCATCGAGATAGGCGGCGTCAAAACGGTTGTCAAATCGTTTAAAATTCCTCACCTTTTCAACCGCATCGTCTATACCCGTTTGCGCCGGAGCAAAGCCTATAAATCGTACCATAACGCCCTTCGCCTTCAGGAGCTGGGGGTCTCTACCCCTTCGCCTATCGCATTGATCGAATTTTTCGAATCGGGACTGCTTAGCGAGAGCTATTTCATCTCCGAACATTTTGACTACGACTTTACGATCCGCACCCCTTTGCTCGAGCCGATGGAAGAGCGCGAAGCAATTTTCACCGCCTTCGCGGCCTACACGTACGACCTTCACCGCAAAGGGGTATGGCATCTGGACTACTCCCCAGGCAACATCCTGGTCAAGCGGACCGAAAACAGCTATCTCTTCAGCATCGTCGACATCAACCGGATGGCGTTTCGCTCTATCACGCCGATGCAAGGGTGCGAAAACTTCAACAAACTCTGGGCGAGTGACAGCGATCTGGCGATCATGGGGCGTGAATACGCCCGATTAAGCGGTTTGGGCGAGAACATCGTAATCGCCGAAATGAAACGGCACAATGACGCCAACAAACGGGTCAAAAATTTCAAAAAACGGCTTAAAACCCTTGTGAAAGGCGGTTTTTCAACTCCCGCTTGACCTTCTCGAACATTTCTGCGCGCCCTGAGGGATCGAGGGGAATCATAAAATGGTGCTGCTTGCTCTCTTCTCCGATGCTTTTCCACCGTGCCGCCGAAGCAAACGGCGTATCGGCGAAGAAGGTAAACGTCTCGCACCCTGATGCGCTGGCCAGATGGTACGTCCCCGTAGAGGTGCTGACAAACAGTTTGAAACGGCTGAGCAGCGCAGCGAAATCGACGACGCTTCCGACGGAACGGTACAATACCGTTCGGCTCTCCCCCAGCAGCTCTTTCGCCTCGTTATAGAGGTTCTCTTCATCGGGGCCGAACGTCATGACGACGTCGATTCCCTCGAAACTTTCCGCCATCCGCACCAGTTCGACGTACTCGCCGAGCGTCCAGTTCGCATCGGACGACCCCCCGAATCCCGGATGAAACGCAACGACACTCTTGGTGATACCGTATTCGGCGCAAAACGCAGCGTACGCTTCATCACCGAAACGCAGAAGCGGCTTGGGGAAATCGAGGCTGATATCGGGAAAGAGCGCACGGGCGAGCTGAAGGTTGTACTCGAACTCCGCCATCTCCACCCGGCTTCGACGCTGCTTGATGCGGCGGTTGTAAAAAATCTGGGCGATTTTGGTCGCGGGGGCGATACGAATCCTGATACGGGCGACGAACTGCGCGATCGCAACGCGGGTATTGGAAAACAGCGTCACCGAGGCATCGATCTTCGCTTCTTTTATTTTAAGAGCCAGTTCGAGAATATCGCCGCCGTTATCGACAATCACCTCGTCGATAAAATCGCACGATTCGGCGAGCTTGCGGTTAAGCGGCGCGACAAGAGCGACGATGCGGTTGGAAGGGTTGTGGTGTTTGAGGACGTACAGCGTCGGCAATGCCGTCATAAAATCCCCAAGTTTGTCGTTGCGCACCACCAGTATGTTCATTGTTTCCCCTTCTTTTTGTCGGTTTATTTTACCTGATTGAAGGTAAGAAAACGGTACACTTGCACCATGAAAGAACCGTTCGCCTGGGATCACTATTCCGATCAGCCCGCCATTATCCGCGACAAAGCGCTCAAACGCAAAATGCGCTTTGGAGCATTGCCCTCGCTCATCAAAACGTTTCTGGTTGCACTTGCGACTCTCCCCATGGCCGTTCTGACAATGCCGTACCTGCGTCATCGGACAATCCGGGGGGATAATTTTTTCGGCATGGGGGTCAATCTCGACAAAGAGCCCTCTCTTACTCCCGAACTGATCGACGATCTGGGAGTCACACGGCTATTGATCCGTATCCCGCTGTGGGAGATGGAGAAGCTGGACGAGTACGCCGCCTTTATCCGCTCGTTTACGGGCAAACACATTTCCGTCGCACTGCTCCAGGACCGCGAGCATATCGCCAATCTCGACATGACGTGCGAGCACTTCTTGCGCATTTTCAGCACATTGGACGGCATCTGTGACACCTACGTCGTCGGAAGCACCATCAACCGTGCCAAATGGGGGTTCTTCAGCGTCAACGAATACCTCGATTTTTACGCCGTGGCCTATCGGCTCAAACAAACCTGCTATCCGCATCTGAAGCTGATCGGCTCGAATGTCATCGATTTCGAGTACCACTACAGCGCCCACACTCTTTTCAACCTCAAAAACATCCGCTACGATGCGGTAGGAAGCCTCCTCTACGTCGACCGACGCGGCGCTCCCGAAAATACCCAGATGGGATTCAATCTCATCGAAAAAATACGCCTCTTGGCGTCACTGGCGCACATGAGCCGAAAAACCTCCGGCGAAATCGTCATCACCGAAGCCAACTGGCCCATCACGGGTACCGCTCCCTACGCTCCGACCAGCGAGCATGAATGCGTGAGCGAAGAAGCGTACGCCTCGTACATGGTCCGCTATTATCTCCTCGCTTTTGCGTCGCAAAGCGTAGCGTGCGTCTACTGGCACCAGCTGATCGCCCCGGGATACGGCCTCGTCGACAACCGTGATGGGATCCTCAAGCGCAGTGCCTACGATGCCTATAAAACGATGCTCTCCCAGATGGGGGAGGCCTCGTTTGTCGGCTACGGCATCAAACGCGGACGCCACACGATGCTCTGCGAGACGCCGCGGGGCCTTTTGCATATCGAATGGATGGAAGAAGGGACGCTCGAAGTCCCCCTCACCGAATCGGTAGAGGTGACGACCCGCGACGGGAAGTGCTACCATGCCGATACGTTGCATCTCAGCGGCGCGCCCCTCTATTACACCACCTCGATGGAGTCGTTATGAAAATCCTCATCATCCTCCCCAACTGGCTTGGAGATGCCCTCATGGCCACTCCCGCCATCGAGGCGCTGTGCAATGCTTATCCCGATGCAGAGCTGACAATGGTCGGCTCGTATGTGAGTCTCGAAGCGCTCAAACACCACCCCAAATGCACCCACGCCTACGTCGACGAGACCAAAAAAGGGGGAAGCCGCTTCCTCAACACCTACCGTTTTGCCAAAACGCTGGGCTCTCACGATATGGCCGTGACATTCCGTAATCAGCTTCACTCTTCCTTGCTGCTCTTTTGGAGCGGCACCCCCATCACGGCGGGACGCCGAAGCGCTCATTCGCGGGCTTTGCTGACCCATGCCATCAAACCTTCCCATCCGTCGCATCTGGTCGAACAATACCGCGACATTACCCAGAGTCTAAGCTCCGAACCGTTGGAAATCGGGCACCTCAAACTTCACATTCCACCCTATGCTTACGAGCGCCCGACGCTGGGAATCAATCCCGGAGCGACGTACGGCAGCGCCAAACGGTGGTACCCCGAAAAATTCGCCGAAGTAGCGCGAGCTTTTGCTCATGCTTACGACATCGTCATCTTCGGAGGCCCGGGCGAGGTAGCGATGGCAAACGATATCGAAGCGCGTCTGGAAGGAATAGCGGTGACGAATCTGGCGGGCAAAACGTCGGTGAGCGAGCTGTGCGCGAGGATCGGCGGGCTGAATATGTTTGTCACCAATGACAGCGGCCCGATGCACGTCGCCGCCGCGTATGGAGTCCCGACCGTCGCCATCTTCGGCCCGACGCGCCATTTGGAAACCTCGCAGTGGAAAAACGAAAAAAGCGTGATCGTACGCCATGAGATGGAGTGCGCGCCGTGCATGAAGCGCGAATGCCCGCTGGGGCATCATGAATGCATGAAAGGGATCACCGCCGCCGAAGTGATCGATGCGGTGAAAAGTTTAACAGCTTGAAGAAGAGCTGATTCTCTCGATGGTCGCCGTCGTGCTTTTGCCGTCGACAAACGTCACAAGGCGAAGTTCTCCGGCAAATTCTGCCCCGACGACCGATTTGCCCTCATAATCTCCCCCTTTGACGAGAATATCGGGCGCGATGCTTTTGATCAACTCATACGGCGTTTCATCGCTGAACAAGACGACATAATCGACCGATTCGAGAGCCGCCAGAATGTACGCGCGATCCGCTTCGGGGTTGACGGGGCGGGACGGTCCTTTGAGGGCACGTACCGAATTGTCGGCGTTCAATCCGACGATCAGCACGTCCCCATAACTTTTGGCTTCCTGAAGGTACTTAACGTGCCCTACATGAAGGATATCGAAGCAGCCGTTGGTAAAGACTACTTTTTTTCCCTCTTCTTTCAGGCGGCGGGCGATCTGGACAATCTCTTCCGCCGTTTTGATATGCGCGTCCGAACTGCTTTGGCGCAGGCTCGATTCATACGCGTCAATCTCATCGAGGGTGACCGTCGCCGAACCGATCTTGCCGACGACAACCGCAGCGGCGTGATTCGCAAAGGGTGCCGCTTCATCGATGGATAACCCGCACGAAAGAGCATACGAAAGAGACGCAATCACCGTATCCCCGGCCCCTGTCACATCGTATACTTCTTTGGCTACCGTCGGAAAACGGCGCATGCTCTCATCGTATATCGCGATCCCGTCTTCGGAGAGGGTGATCATCGAACATTCCAGAGCGCAGGTCTCTTTCAACGAAAGGAGCGCTCTGCGCAAAGAGTCTTCGTCTTTGATCGCGATCCCTGTCGCTTCCGAGGCTTCCTTTCGGTTCGGCGTCAACAAATAGGCACCGCGGTATTTGCTGTAATCTTTTCCCTTCGGATCGACAAGAACTTTTTTGCCCGCATTTTTAGCCGCAGAGATCACCCCTTGCGCCACCGTATCGGTAATCACCCCTTTGCCGTAATCCGAAAGAATCACGATATCGCATTCGGCGATCGTCTCCTTCACGTAGGCCAAAAGCGCCTCTTCGCTGGAAGCGGCGATGGGGTCTTTGGACTCCCGGTCATAGCGCAGAATCTGCTGGTTTGAGGCGATAATACGGCTTTTTTTGGAAGTCTTGCGACCGTTTTGAAGGGTTAGCCCCTTCTCATCCACGCTGATATTCCGCAGCATTGCGCGCAGTTCCAAACCGTTTTCGTCATCACCGATAACTCCGGCGACACGCACCTGTGCGCCGAGAGCAACCAGATTGTTGATGACGTTTCCGGCTCCGCCGAGTACGGTCGTTTCACGGGCAATATCGACAACCTGCACAGGCGCTTCGGGCGAAATCCGCTCGCATCCCCCCCACAGGTAATGATCGATCATCAAATCCCCGATGGCGAGGATGCGCGGAGCGGCGGCTTTCAACCGATTCATTTGACTTCCTCTTCAAACAGCCGTTTGATTTCCGGAACATACGCCCCTATGCCCTCTTCAAGCTCAAAACGGGGGGTATACCCGAGAATGTCGCGCGTGCTTTGAATATCGGCTTCGGTATGAAACTGATAACGCCCGATGAACGGGTTGGGAATATATTCGCACGGATAAGACGTCCCCAGCTCGGATTGGAGAGTATCGACGATCGACTGGAACGAACGCGCTTTTCCCGTACCGACATTGAAGACGCCCGATTCCTTCGGATGCATCGCAAGGATATTCGCCTGAACGATGTCCTCGATATAAATAAAGTCACGGACGATTTTGTCGGAGTCTTCAAAAAGCCGCGGATTTTTGCCGGATAAAAGCTGATGTCCGAACTGCACCACCATCGAAGAGGTTTTGTTTTTGAAAAACTCTCTCGGTCCGTAAACATTGAAATAGCGCAGACCGACGATGCTGATATGATCGTGCTTGCGGGAATATTCACGGGCGAGATGATCCATCATCAGTTTGGAAAATCCGTACACGTTCTGCGGCGCTTCGCAGCCGACCCGCTGGGGAGAAGGGGCATCGCCGTAGGTCGCGCCGGAGGATGCGTAGATCATATTGGCACCGTGTGCCACCGCGATATCTAGAAGATCTTTAAACGCGTTGACGTTCGTCTGGATCATCAGATCCTGTTCCAGTGCCGTCGTATCCGAAATCGCCGCTTCATGAAAAATATAATCGAACGTGTACTGAGCCGCTAGTTGCGCCAAAAGAGTCTTGTCGTTAATATCTCCGCTGATGACTTCGCCCCGGAAACCGAGGAGATTTTTAAAATGGCCGAAGCTTTTCAGGTTGCCGTTGGAAAGGGTCAGATTGGAGCGGAAAAGATCAAGCACGACGATATGCGCGTCGGGATAGTGTTCCTGAAAATAAAACGCGAGGTTCGAGCCGATAAAACCTGCCCCTCCCGTTATCAGAATGCTTTTATGGTTGAAATTGACGTCGCTGTAGCGCATGCAACCGCTCCTTAAATGTAAAGTGCATAATTGTAACAGAGGTAGGTTTAAGATAACCCTTTGTTAGAGTGCTTTAAGAATGATGGGAATATAATAACGCGAAATTTTAAATGGAGAATGAAATGAAAAAAATTGCTGTTGCAATGTTGTTCGCTGGTGTTTCTTTGATGGCTGCTGACGGTAAAGCGTTGGCTGGTAAATGTGCTGCATGTCATGGTGCAAGCTTCGAAAAAGCTGCTCTTGGCAAATCTGCGATCGTTAAAGGCCAATCAGCGGCTGCTATCGAAAAATCACTTCACGCTTACAAAGCCGGTACACAAAACAAAAACGGTATGGGTGCATTGATGAAAGGTCAAGTAGCTGCAATGTCAGATGCTGACATCCAAGCTCTTGCTTCTTACATCGCAGGAATCAAATAATTCCTCTCTGCCGCTTCTGCGGTGAGACCTCTCTTCTTCCCTTTTTTAAAATCTTTATTTTATTCCGGCCGATATTCTTTTTTGGACAGCTCCTCGCGCTTGCGTTGCTGATTCGCCGCATCGTTGAGTTCGCTTTCATCGTCGTAAAGCACCTGATTCATCATCTTTTTCTCATCGTCAAACTGCCCGTTCTTGATCCCCCACAAAAAAGCGATCAATGCCACACCGCCCAACACAAGCGATGCACCCAGCATCATCGCAATCACCCAACTGTCCATGAATATCTCCTATTTGTAAAGCCATCGCACCCGCATCGAGTTGCCGACGACGAGAAGCGAACTGAACGACATCGAAATGGCCGCAATCAGCGGGATCACATATCCGGACATCGCCAGCGGAATCGTGATCGAATTATACACGAGCGAAATCCCGAGGTTTTGTTTGATCAGCCGATACGTGCGGCGGCTGATGGCATGCGCTTCGGCCAGCGAAGTGAGCGAATCGTTCAACAACACGACGTCGCTGACTTCGATCGCGATATCGCTGCCGCTTCCCATTGCGATCCCGATGTCCGCGTTTGCAAGCGCTAGCAGATCGTTCACTCCATCCCCGGCCATGATAACGACATTTCCCTCATTATGGGCCTGTGCGATAAACTCGGCTTTCTCCTGCGGGTCCAGATGGGCATGGACTTCATCGATCCCCACTTCAAGGGCAACGCGTTCCGCAGCTGCCTGATGGTCTCCCGTCAGCATCACAACCCTTAATCCCGCGTTTTTGAGGTTTTGGATCGACCCTGCCGCTCCTGCTTTGGGTAAATCGCGCAATTCAAACGTGGCTGTCAGCTCATTGCCTACCGCATAATAAAAAAGGCTTTTATCGCTGCGCAAACCGACTTCCACGCCCATCTCCTGCATCAGCAGCGCATTTCCCCCGGCGATCATCACGCCGCCGGATCGTGCTACGACTCCGCGTGCGGGGATTTCGCGTACCTCTTCAAGGGCGAAGGTTTCGGAAATGTTCTCGGTCCGCTCCAGATATTCGGCAATACCGCGGCTAATCGGGTGTTTCGAAGAGGAAACGAGAGCATACAGCAACGAATGCCCGAAACGGTGGTGTATCGTCGCATACACCACTTCGGGTCTGCCTTGGGTAATCGTCCCCGTCTTATCCAATACAACCATTGTTGCCTGTGCCATCGTCTCGATCTGCGCAGCCGATTTAAAAAGGATTCCCCTCTTGGCCCCCAATGCCAGTCCTACCAATGTCGCCACGGGAGTTGCGAGCGCCAGTGCACACGGACAGGCGATGATAATGACAGAAATTCCTACCATAAGGGCTCTGTCGAATGTGTGCGGCCAGAAATACCACCCCCAGAACGTCGCAATCGCCAAAAAGAGGATCGTCGAGGAAAAATGCTGAGAAAGTCGGTTCGCCAGCTGTTCGATCCGCGGTTTGTGGCTCATCGCGTTTTCCAAAAGGTTCACGAGATTAGAGAGCGTCGAGTGGGCGAAATCTTTGGTCGCCCGATAGGTCAAAAGCGCATCGATGCTCGTCGTTCCGCTGATGATCGAAGAGCCGGTGCGTTTGAAAACGGGATCGGACTCCCCGGTCAGACTGGATTCGTCAAAACTCCCCTCTCCCGATACGACTTCCCCGTCAATTGCCGCTTTTTCCCCCGTTCGTATACGGATCATATCACCGACTTTGACCTCGTTGACATTCACCTCTTTGATCGTCTCCCCTTCAACGATACTCACTTCGCGAGGGACGTGTTTGCCGATGATGTCAAGAGTGTCGGCGGCGTTTTTGCGGCTGAGGACTTCGAGAAACTTGCCGAACAGAACGAACGTGATGATCATCGAGACCGAGTCGAAATAGGCTTCCCCTTTCTCCAGTACCGTGATGTAGATCGAATACACATAGGCTAGACTCGACCCCGTCACCACAAGCAGATCCATCGTGACCGCTTTGTTTTTCAGCCCGTAATAGGCTCCGCGGTAAAAGACCCATCCGCTGTAAAACAGTACGGGTGTCGCCAAAAACCACTCGGCTACGTTGAGGATCGTTTTGATCTCCTGCGTGATCCCCGTAAAATATCCGGCATACTGTGCGATTGCGACCCACATCATGTTCATCGTCGCAAACGTTGCTACCGCCATCCGCAGGTAATAATCCTTGCGTTCCTTGTTCGCCCGCTCTTCTTGAAGCGTCGCATCGTAAGGAAACGCGTTGTAGCCGATGGCACGGATCATATCGATGATCGAAGAGAGCTTGACGGTACCCGCGTCCCAGGTGATGCGGGCTTTATTGTTCGTGTAGTTGATGTGTGCCTCGACAACGCCGGCCATCTTGTGCAGCGCTTTTTCATTGAGCCAGACGCATGCGGCGCAGTGGATCCCCTCGATGATCAAAGAGACCTGAGCGAATCCCTCTTTGGTCGTTGTAATAAAACGTTCGCGAAAAGCGGGAGAATCGAAGTTGGAACTTGCCTCGAACTGTTCGCT
>NZ_JQGL01000095.1 GCF_000747095.1 Sulfuricurvum sp. MLSB | reverse complement strand
CTCTACGATCGGAGCCAGGAATCGGCGGCCAAAATTTACAACAGCCGACGGAAGCCGGGGGAGAAACCGGTAGGGAAGGATTAACGCCTACGGGTGGGAAGCCTACTTTCCGGCAGTTCGTTGAGGCCAAGGGAATCAAGTGGCCCATAAAGGCAAGCAATCCTCAATATGAGACACTGAGGAAGGAGTACGACGCAGGGGGCGCTATCACACCCCCGGCCGCAGAGATCTCCCCGCCTGAGCCCGCTGGTGAGGCCGTGGCCCCCAAAACGAAGGGCTTTGACCCCGATAACGACCGGCAGCGGCAGATTTTCGTTGGGGAGATCCTCAAAAGCGATTCCCGGGAAGTAAAGGCCATGGCGAAGCAGGCCGAAAGGGAATGGCCGGGAGAGGACCCCATGCCCGTCGTCGAGTCCCAGATCGACTACGACCTGTTGAAGGCCCCGGAGAAGTGGCTCGACACGGCCGTAGGGAAGGAAATACTGGCAAGGAAGGGATGGGGTGAAAAGGCAGAGGCCCCCGCTCCCATCCCCGAGTCGGAGAAGGCACCGGAGGGGAAAGAACCGTGGCAGATGACGAGGGGTGAGTATTATCAACACAATCTTCCACGAGTAGAAGAATTGGTTAAAAAGGCAACGCAGAAGGGGGCAAAAAGGTCTGCAAAATTCAGGGATTTCTTAGAAGGCGATGACAGGAAATTTTTTGTTAATCATTCGTCACGGTACGATAGTAAGATTTCGCACTTCAGGGAATTAAAACAGGCCCTCTCCTCCGGTCTTCCCGTCCCCCGGGCCGTACTTGATGAGTACCCGGAGCTGAAAGCCCCCGCTAAGAAGGTCGAAGCGCTGCAAATCATCAACTATTCCCCCACCCTGAAAATAAAGAATCTTGAAGCACTTTCCGAGGGTTCGGGAGCCAAGTATCTTCTCGCCATCAAGGGTCAGGGAGATGACCTGATAGCGAAGCAATGGAAGCGCACCGCACCAGAGAAACTTGCCTCCAATGAAGTGCTCATTGACATGACCCCGGAACCCGCAGAGGAAGGAAAGTCTCTTGACAAGATCGGCGAGCGGGGTGTAAAATACGATATCCTCAAAAACAACCCGGAGTACGAGGACAAGCCCCGTGAACTCAAGATTGCCGAAAAAGCCATCAATGAAATCCGAGAACTCGAAGGTTCGGGTACTGTATCCGCCGCACCGGGAGAAGTGGCTGGGCCTCGAAAAGCTGGCGGAATCACAACTCACGGAATCGGAATCTCTACCCACCTCGTCGAAAAAGGTCGTATCGATATCCGGGGACGTAGCGCTAGAAGCTTCCACGAAGTAGCGGTTCTCGCCGAAGTCTATCGAAACCCCCAGTTCGAAACCCTGCGATACGTCTACGTCAAAGACGGAAAGGTCGTTGCCCATGAAGGCGTGACATCACGCCTTCCCGGCTCGGCTTCCATCTTCGTCAAAAATCCCTCAAAGGAAATCTACGAGATCAACCGCAGGATGGACAGGCTCGGAGCCGATGGGGTGTATCTCGTCCACAACCACCCGAGCGGCGACCCCACGCCTTCGATTCAGGACGTGAATTTAACCCGCAGAATGGGAGTGTCGCTCAAGGGAAGGGTTAAGGGCCACATCGTCATCAACCACAAGAAATATGTTTACATTCCCACTGGAAACGATCCGTCCGTCGAGAATCAGTACGGACAGGGAGAGGACGCGCTGACCTCCCCTGCCATCGAACACAGATTCCTCGGCCAGCCGTTAGACTCCCCTGGTTCGGCCGCCGCATGGGCGAGGGCGCTTTATTCGCAAGACGATCGATCCGTCATCCTGTACCGCAGCGCGAAGGGGGTAATTCGGGCCATCCAAGAAGTGCCTGTTGGCTTGGTCAAAAACAAGAAAGCCCTTACCGAGTACATCAAGGGAAGGAAACGCGAATTCGGCTCCGTTGGTGCCATTGTTGTCAGCAAGTCCGCCGAAATAGATCACCGGTCGCTTACAGATCTTATCAACTCAGGGGTGATCGAGGATTCGATTTCCATATCCGGACAGAAATATAAGTCGGCCCGAGAGGATTCACTCCTAACGCCCGTTCGGGAGGATATAAAGGCGTTTAAGGTCCGAGAAGGGACCCGCGAGACCCCGCAGGGCGTGGAAATGTACGCGCCCGGGATGGTCCCCCTTATCGGCAAGGTACAGCTTATCCCGAGCGGAACAAACTATGATCTCTTGAGCATCAAGAATCGTCGCTTCATGTATAACCCGAAAACCGATGAAATGGTTCTCGGCGGCAGCGATATTGATGTCGGTACGCATGGCGACGATCTGAAAAAGGCAGAGCCGAAGGGGGAATTCCGCGACTTTATTAGGGGATGGTTCGGTACGAATCGCAAGGAGTTCAAGAGCGGGATTATTCACTTCTCGCCTGCGTTGCTGCAACAGTGGATTGATAGCGGAGATTTTTCGCTTGATGCAATCAAGGACACTGTCCGCCACTTTATAGCCAATGGAGCTAACGAGAAAACAAAGACCCGAAATCTTCTCGTGACGGGGGAATCCACACTCGGAGAATTGTTCCCCGATATTTTCGAAGGCGAAGGGGATGAACGGGCCAAGCGGGACGGTACTGTTTCTCAGGCCACTGAAGGCGGAAAATTCTCCGTCCGCGACCAGCACCGACGCGGCGCCCTTCGCCCCGCCAAACTTGAGGATGTCAAGAGGTTCTTTCCCGGTCAGGAAGTTGGACTCGACGCCAACAAG
Organism: Sulfuricurvum sp. MLSB; assembly: GCF_000747095.1. Lineage (GTDB taxonomy): Bacteria > Campylobacterota > Campylobacteria > Campylobacterales > Sulfurimonadaceae > Sulfuricurvum. Next base: position 1,357 of record NZ_JQGL01000095.1, on the reverse strand, counting down.
AACATCTACGTCAAGACGAGGGGCGGGAAATACGTTACGATCTACAGGGTCGATCACATTGAGGCCAACCCCGATGTTCTTACCGTCGGATACGGTGTGTCGAACCTGAAACCGGGGCATGTCATTCCCGGCGCAATGGGGGTGACTCCTTCCGGCGAGTATTACATAAAACTTCACAGGGTATTTGCGGATACCTGGACACTAGCTCATGAAGGATTAGGACATTTCACCGAAGTTTCCGGACTCTTGAACTCCCGCGACATCGATGTCCTGAAGAACCATATCAAGAACCTGTACCGTAACGGGCGCTGGGAGCCTGCCAACCGGAAGGACGTCGGAGGACCCGAGGACCGGGCGAATTTCATTGCAGACCGTCTCGCCGTGAAGGAACAGAAGGGACCGATAGGCCGGATCGTCCTGCGAATCAGGGCTTTCATCGACGGGATACTGGAGAGCTTCGGGGTCAGGAGTCCGGAGGGTATTTTAAGAGGGATCGAAAGTGGTAAAATCTTTGAGAGAACGGGAAGAGAAGGGCGCACTGAGAAAGAAAGCTATGCCGTCGGCCAGCGATTGAGAGAGGCCGACATTCCGGTAGACGACGTTCATCCAAAAACACTAAGTCTTGAGGGAACGAATCGTGACATCATCTCAAGGGCAGCCGAAGAATACAGATCGTGGCCGGAAAAGCTCAATGCGGCAGACGGTTCCGAAATTCTTCTAGCAAACCCGCAAGATGGTTACATTTCACGAAGGGCAATGCACCTTGTTTGGGACAATGACAAAGATACGATTCACATTCAAAAGGCGAAATGGTTGCCCAACGTCCCGGATACACTCAAAAATGCGGCAGTCCGGATCGTAGACAAAAAGACGGATAACAGGATCTATGTAAGAGAGTACAAGAACAAGACACGCCACATGGTAATCGTTTCGCCTGATGGGACGGTAATAGAGCAGGAATCATTTACCGGAAAACTGATTACGCAATTCCCGTATCTAAAGAAAGGGTTGCAGGAAGAGATGGTGATTGATTGGGAGAGAGATGGAATTGGGCGGTCCCAGGGGAACCCCAACCCGACATCTCCTGTCTCAACGGTCCCTGGACCTCGGCAAGAGACATTCCAAAAACAATCTACTCCTTCTGGAGAAAAAGTCAAGCCCGAAGAAGAGCAGTACGCCCCTGCCGTCGTTCCCCAGCGCATCGGCGCCCTCATGGACAGCATCGCCCAACCCGGCATGCTCCAGCGGGCATGGGATGAATTTATCTACCAGGCGCAGGATAGATTCCACTACCTGAACAAGACGCAGATCGAGGCCGCCCGCAGGGACCGTGCAGAACTGCCCGAATCGCAGGACG
>NZ_JQGL01000094.1 GCF_000747095.1 Sulfuricurvum sp. MLSB | reverse complement strand
AGCACCTCTTCAAAACGGCGATTGCTCATAAAAGTTCGATCAAACGGACGCGCAATGTTCTCGAACACATGGCAGGGTTTTTCAAAAACGATCTCAGCCGTCCCGAAAAAGAGATTCTGCACGACCAAATCGGCGACTATGCCGATAAAATCGTCCCGTTGATCGTTCCGCTCTCGACGATTGCGCTGTATGCGAAAAAATACGATACGGCCTACCTGCTCGGACAGCGTTTTCTAGCTCCCTACCCAAAATCTTTAGCGCTGCGTTCGCATCTGGACGCGGGGAAATAGAATGCGCCGCATTCTGTGGTTTCGGCGCGATTTACGTGTCGATGACGCCCCTTTGCTTTCCGGGCAAGGCGACGTGCTTCCGATCTTCATCTTCGATCCGAATATCCTGAACAACCTCGACAGCGATGATCGCCGCGTCCGCTTTATCTACGAGGCGTTGATCCGCCTTAAGACCGCTCTGCGGCATCGCGGTCTTGATCTGGCGCTTTTCTGGGGAAAGCCGACTGAAGTCTTCGACTGGCTCCTGAGCCGCGATACGTATGACGACGTGTGCGCTTCGGGCGATTACGATGTGTATGCGCGCGAACGCGACCGTAACGTCTCCCATCGCCTCCCCTTTACCTATCTGCGCGATACCTACATCTTCAGGCCCGACGAAGTGCTCAAAAACGACGGAACGCCCTACCTTGTCTTTACCCCGTTTTACAACCGCGCCAAAGCCCTTTTTGAGCCAAAGCATCTGTCCGAATCGCTCCCGGCCGATCAGACGCTAATCCCTTTTGATTACGACGGCATCCACCGCATCGACGGTACAACCCTCACGCGCCTTCCGCTCTGCCTCGCATCGATCGGGTTTTCGCCCCGGCCGCTTGCTCCTCATCAATCGCTCTCCCCCGAAGCCAAACTCGCGTCGTTTGCCTCCCGGATCGAACGCTATAGCGCCGAGCGCGATTTCATGGCGTTGGATGCCACCTCGCACCTCAGTGCCGATCTGCGTTTCGGGACGATCTCGATCCGCGCCGTCCTGCGATGGCTTGCCGCTCAAAAAAAACAGGGGATCGATACCGAACCCTTTTTCCGCCAGCTTATTTTCCGCGAATTCTACGCGATGCTACTCTATCACTTTCCGCATCTTTCCGCGCGCAATTTTCGCTATCCGTTTGCCGGTTTCCAAGACGATGAACGCTTTAATGCGTTTTGCACCTCGCGCACCGGCGTGCCGATCGTTGATGCCGGAATACGCCAGCTGCTGGAAAGCGGAGAGATGCACAACCGCGTTCGGATGATCTGCGCAAGCTTTTTGACCAAAAACCTCCTCTTGCCGTGGCAGTGGGGGGAACGTTTTTTTGCCGCGCACCTGATGGACTACGACGCGGCAAGCAATATTCTATCATGGCAATGGAGCGCCGGGACGGGAGTCGATCCGCAGCCCTATTTTCGGATTTTCAACCCTTACACCCAAACCGCCAAATTTGATCCCGAAGGAATTTATATTAAACAATATCTTCCTGAACTTGCCGACGTTCCGGCGAAAATCCTCGGCGATGAAGCGATGTTAAAGCGTTCTGTGCTTGGAATCTATCCGCCCCCTCTCGTCTCCCACAAAGAGAGTGCCGATCAAGCGCTGGAGTATTTCAAAAACTCCCTTGCACGTTAGCTCTATGAACCCTCAGAAAAAAAACCACACCAGCAGCGCAACCCCGATTGCCAGATTAACCCAGCTTCCGCCCGCTTCGAACAGCATCACAAGCAGCTCATAATAATATTTTTCGATCATTTCCGGCGATTGCGCAAGCCCGCGTTCGGCGTACGCGGTGATGTCGCTTCCCCAGATAAAACCGACAATTTCGGGAACGATGAGCAAAAGGACGATCCCCAAAAATCCCCACATCGATTTTTCGGGTTTCATCGATTGCAATGCTTTTCTGGTAACCGGACTTTGGACGATTTGGCGGGCTTTGGCTTTGAGTGTATGTTTCATCGTGAGCGTAATGCATTCCTGATATTTATCTGAAATATTATAACCTACCCGCCATTAAGGATCGGATACACGCTAAAATACCGAAAAAGGAGTCGCCATGACACGCCAACAGATCATGAATCTGCTATCCTGGATTTTGCTCATCGGGGTTATGTTCTATTTTGCCTACGCAAAAGGGTGGATACTCGCCGATTTCGAATCCGTATCTCCCAAACAGGCGCAGACGCTTTTGGCAAACGATAAAGACGTTTTCCTCCTTGACGTCCGCACCCCCGAAGAGTTCGCAGAGGAGCATATCGAAGGCGCGACCTTAATCTCGTTGGATACCTTAAACACCTCGATCGGCAAGCTTCAAGAGGTCAAAAAGAAAAAAATCATCGTCTATTGCAAAAGCGGAATGCGCAGCGTCGCCGCTTCGCGCATCCTTGCGAATAACGGTTTTGTCCCTCTCAATCTTGAAGGCGGGATCAACGAATGGAAAAACGAAGGGCTGAGCGTTACGCGCTGACACCGATGGACGTCCCAACCCAAGTTCCCGCGTACACGCTGTACATCCTGCGGTGCAGCGACGCTACGTTGTACACCGGCATCACCAACAACCTTGAAAAACGTCTGCAAGAGCACAACACTTCGGACAAAGGGGCAAAATATACCCGCTTCCGCCGTCCCGTAACACTCGCCTATCAGGAGCCGTGCCGTGATAAAAGCACCGCCCTCAAACGTGAAATCGCCGTCAAAAAAATGACCCGATCGCAAAAAGAGGCATTGTGTGTCTCTACGTAAAAGCACCCTTGTCTAAAGGGTCTATCAGACGATAAATGCTATCATTCCGAATGATACGAACCATACCCATTGAAACCTTTTTAGAATCGCTCGACTCGTACGATCTCATTATCGATGCGCGAAGTCCGCACGAATACACTGAATCCCATATTCCTTTGTCGCAAAACTTTTACGCGCTTAACGATGAAGAGCATCATCAAGTGGGAACAACCTATAAGCAGGTATCTCCTTTTGAAGCACGCGTACAGGGGGCATCGTTCGTGTGTCTGAATGCCGCGCGCCATATTCATGACATCTATCCGGCCTTCACGCCCAATTCCAAAATAGCCATCTACTGCGCCCGAGGCGGGATGCGTTCTTCTTCTCTGGGAACCATCCTCTCCAGCATCGGCTATCCTATCGATCGCGTCATAGGGGGATACAAGTCCTATCGTTCGGTGATCGTCAGCTATCTTGAAAATCTCCCGTCTTTCAACTTCATAACCCTCGCCGGCTATACGGGATGCGGCAAAAGCGACCTGCTGTGCGAACTGGACAACGTGATCGACCTCGAAAAAATGGCCAATCATTACGGTTCCGTTTTCGGCGATGTCATCGGCGATCAGCCGGGGCAAAAAGAGTTTCAGAACCGTTTGGCGCATGCTCTGTTTGCGTTGCAGCGCGACAAAGGCGCTTTCATCGAAGCCGAGAGCAAGCGGATCGGCAAGATCAATCTCCCCTCGACGCTTTACAAACAAATGGAATCGGGACTGCGCATCGAGATTACGGCGCCGCTGGAACAACGGATCGAGCGGATCCGGTTTATGTACGACCAAATGGACGAAAACTTTTTCAGGGAACGGATGGAACGCATTTCTCCCTACATCAGCCGCGAAGACAAATCCGAAAGCATCACGGCATTCGAGAACGGCGAACTCTCCAGAGTGGCCGAAATATTATTGACCCAGTATTACGACAAAGTCTACAAAAGCGCCCTCAAACCTTCCCTGAGCATCTGCAACGATGATCCCGCCAAAACCGTCGAAACGCTCAAAGGCATCCAGAATGAATACCGACGCTAAACTGACCAAATACGTTCGCGCTTCCGGATGCGCCGCCAAACTCTCTCCCGGATCACTGGACAACGTGACCTGCCATCTCAAATCGTTTCACAAAGATTTGCTGGTAGGATTCGAGGGGAACGAAGACGCCGGGGTATATCGCATCAGCGATGAAACGGCCCTGGTACAGACCCTCGATTTTATCACCCCCGTCGTCGACGATCCGTTTATCTACGGCCAGATTGCAGCCGCCAATTCGCTGAGCGATGTTTTTGCCATGGGCGGCGATGCCAAAACCGCGCTCAATATCGTCGGATTCGACGGTAAAAACCATCCGACCGACGTCCTGAGCGAAATACTGCGCGGTGGCCAGAGCAAAGCGCACGAGTGCGGCGCGGTCATTATCGGAGGACACACGATTGAGACTCCGGAGATGATTTACGGCCTCTCCTGCACCGGCTTCGTCCATCCCGATCGGATACTGCGCAACAATACGCTGCGCGAGGGAGATCTGATCCTTTTGACCAAACCGCTCGGATTGGGAATCCTGACGACGGCCATCAAAGCCGATCTTCTCGACGGCGCAACGGCTCTGCGCGTTGCCGACACGATGCGCACGCTCAATTACAAAGCCTCTTTAATCGCCAGAGAATTGGACGCTCACGCGTGTACCGATGTCACGGGATTCGGATTTTTGGGGCATTTGCAGGAGATGAGTGCCGGAAAGCTCTCGATCGAAGTGGACAGCGCTTCCGTCCCGTTTTTTCCCGAAGCTCTGACGATGGCCTCGATGGGGATCATCCCCGCCGGAAGCTACGCCAACAAAGAGCATCTGGAATCCAAAGTCCGCTTCCGACGAACCATCGGGGCCGATCATGAGATGCTTCTTTTTGACGCGCAGACCTCAGGAGGCCTGTTGATTTCCGCAAGCGCCGAAAATGCCGAAAAAATGCTGCTGCGCTGCCGCGACGAAGGAATACCTGCCGTCATCGTCGCACAGGTTGTCGCGAAAACCGACACCGATATTATTGTAGGATAAAACGATGCAACGACGCGAATTCATCACCAAAACAACCGCTGCGGGAGCGCTATGCTGCGTCCCCTCCTTCCTGATGTCCGCCGCACCGCTCAAGAGCAAAGAAGCGCTTGGCGTTTACACCATCGACTGGAACTTTGATCTGTCGCATCACGGTGAGCGGGCGTGTGCCTTGTGGATTCCCCTCCCCTCGGACATCAGCGGATTTCAAACCGTTCTGGAAACCAGAACCAAAAACAATGCCGCCAAAAGCCTCGAAACATCCCACAATGCGTACCGTGCCCGTACCTTATATGCGTTCTGGGATCAAAGCGCTGCACCCAAAACCCTGAACATGAGTTTTACCGTGGCCTTGCGCGACCGCCAATGCACCTTCAAGCGCAAACGGCTTTGTCCCGATACGATCGAGCAATCACGCACGTTTTTAGCCCCTACGGCACATATTCCGACCGACGGCACCGTGGCCGCAATCGCCAAGCACATTGTCGCCCGTGAGAAAGATCCCCTCAAAAAAGCACGCAAAATCTACGACTGGATCATTGCCAACAGCTATCGGGACGAAAGCGTTCAGGGATGCGGCACAGGGTCACCGAACACTATGCTTGCGCAACTGGAACGCGAGGGACGCATGGGCGGCAAATGCCTCGACATGTCGGCTCTGTGTGTAGCGCTGATGCGTGCGTCCGGCATCCCGGCCAGAGAAGTCATGGGAATTCGCGTCGGGGCGTCGCGTTTTTCGATCGCCTTCGGTACCAAAGAAGACATCACCAGATCCCAGCACTGCAAGGTAGAATTTTTCATCGATACCATCGGCTGGATTCCGTGCGATCCTGCCGACATCACCAAACTGATCCTCAAAGAGGGAATCGATCGGAATTCTCCGCGCGTCCGCGAGCTTGCGAATAAATTTTTCGGGTTTTGGGAAAACAACTGGATGGCATTCAACCACGCCAGAGATTTTGATCTCTACCCGGCCAACGCACAGGGTACCCTCGATTCGTTCGGCTACGTGTACGGAGAGGTTGACGGCGAATACCTCGATCCTTTTGACCCGTCCGCCTATCGTTATACGATTCACGCACAAAAAGCGACCCTATGATTCTCGATTGCCGCGACATGGACTGTCCCCGTCCCGTACTCGAAACCAAAAAAGCGCTGGATGCCCTGCCCGAAAACGCGACGCTGATCGTCGAAGTCAACACCCTAAGCGGCCGCGAAAACTGCAAACGTTTCGCCCTCTCCCAGCACTGTACTTTCACCGAAGAGCGTCTGGATGAGGGTGCCACGCGCCTCACGATTGTCAAGGGGACAGGGTATGTCGCCCAATCCGATGATGAAAACCCCGTCGACATCATGATGCAACAGGAGCGGCGCAGCGCGGTGCTGGTTCTCTCCGGCGCGCTCATTACGGCATTGCTCTCCGCCTCATGCTGTCTGGTGCCGACTCTGTTTATCGTTTTCGGCATTTCGTTCGCCGGCATTATCAATGTCGCCGCATTGGAGGCGTACCGATGGATATTCACCGCACTTGCCGCCCTCATGCTGGGGATCGGATTTTATCGGATGGTGATCAAAAAACAGATCGAATGCGATTGCGAGCCGAGCCTCACCTCCAAAATCCTGCTGGCGCTGTTCTGGACGCTTTTCGTCCTCAGCCTTGCCGCACTCTTTTATCCGTACTACGAAGGATTGATATGGGGAGAATAATACTGGGCATGCTGCTTGTCTCTTCGCTGATGTACGGGCGCGAGTGGACGCTGCACATCGAGGGAATGCACTGTATCGCCTGTACGCTGGCGGTCAAAAAAGCATTATACGGCGTCAAGGGCGTCACCAATGCCAAAGTCAATTTCAAAACCCAGACCGCCGTTGTCACCGCCGATGAGACGGTAACGCTACGCATGATGCAAGATGCCGTACAACAGACGGGCTATACGGCGAATGCTTTAATTCGACACTAGTTACAAAAGGTAAAAGCAGTGATGAAAAATTCCAAAATTCTTTCTCAAAATCAATCAATATTCCCCTTTATACTTAAATAATAGTACTATTGTATTTATGTCAAACTCAATTAATAAAACTATTTCTGTCGTCATCGCCGCCTACAACGGCGCCGCGTACATCAAAGAGCAGCTCGATTCCATCGCGGCCCAAACGCTCCAGCCCACCGAGATCATCGTTCAGGATGATTGTTCGAGCGACGAAACCGTTGCCATCGTGCAAACCTATCTCTCCCGACTCCCCATCACGCTCAGCGTTAATCCCGAAAATGTGGGGTATATTCGCAATTTTGAGTCGGCGCTTGCCAAAGCCGGCGGAGAATACATCGTACTGTGCGACCAGGACGACATCTGGGTCCCGTACAAACTCGAACGTCTGATGCAGGCCATCGGCACGAAATCGCTGGTCTACAGCAACTCCTATCTGATCGATTCAGACGGAAACCCCATCAACAAAACCCTCTCGGACAAACTGCGCAACCGTTTCATCGAAGCCGCGACTCCCCTCTCCTTCGTATACGACAACTGTGTTTCCGCTCATGCGATGATCTTCCACCGCTCATTGATGCCGCTTCTTTTCCCGTTTCCGCGCCATCTTTATTTCGACGCTTGGATTGCGGCATGCGCCGCATCCTCGGGAGGAATCGCTTACATCGACGAAGCGTTGGTCGGATACCGTCAGCACGCCTGCAACACTCTGAACAGACACTGCAAGCACCAGCGCTCGATCCTCAAAGATATCATCCGAAAACACGCCAAAAAAATAGACGGCAACATGGCGAACGCCGCGATGATCGACGAGTTGCTGCGCATTCCCACTCTCAGCCAAGACGACCGTACCGTGCTAGAGAGGCTCAGAGATCATCACGCCTCGTTCCCCTCGCGCTGGTTCAACCTGCCGCTGATGCTTTTGCTTCTCCGCAACCGCTCGACGCTGTTTGCGATGACCAAACG
>NZ_JQGL01000093.1 GCF_000747095.1 Sulfuricurvum sp. MLSB | reverse complement strand
GCGAAAAACGGGCGATGATGATGCTGCTGCAAGGGCAGGTAGGCGGCATCATCGGTACCCACACTCACGTCGCGAGCGATGATTTCCAGATTTCGCAGGGGACAGCGTACATGAGCGACATCGGCCTCACCGGATGCCGAGACAACGTCATCGGGATGGATTCCTCCGTCCCCGTCGAGCGGTTTTTGACCGGAGTGTCGGGACGGTTCGAAGTCCCCGAAAAATGCCGCAAGATCCTCCAGATCGCAGTGATGAACCTCGAAGAGGGCAAATGCACCGACGCATTCAAGCTCAAAATCTTCGACGACGGCAGAGTATTGCGCACGGATGCGTGGATCGAGGACTAAATGGAGCTTCAGGACTCTTTTGAACTTTTCAGCGCGCTGGAGAAGTTAAAACTACTCGAAAACTCCCCGCCGCTCTGGTGGCCCGCGTACGGAACCTTTGAGGTTGTTGTCGGTGCGATCCTCACCCAAAATACCCAATGGAGCCGCGTCGAGCAATCCCTTGCCAACCTCCGCGAACGTGAATTATTAGACGCCTCCATGATCGCGCAATGCCACAACGAGAGCCTGATGGAGCTGATTCGTCCCAGCGGGCTGTTCAAAGCCAAAGCCGCGAACCTGATCCGTCTGTGCCGCGCGATGATCGACGACTACGGCGATTTCGAGACGTTTGCCCTCTCGGTTGACCGTGACTGGCTGCTGTCGCAAAAAGGGATCGGCCCCGAGAGTGCCGACAGTATCCTCTGCTACGCCTGCGCCCGTCCCGTCATGGTCGTCGACGCCTACACGGCACGGCTGCTCAACGCGTTCGGGTATGAGTTTGAGAGTTACGATGAGCTGCAGGAGTGGTGCGAGGCGGGAATACGAGGTTATTTCGATACCGTTCAGTTCCCTGCCGCATTTGCGCGGTTTCACGGGATGATCGTGGAGTATGTGAAGGGGAATAGTAAGGGGAAAGTGGTTAGTCTTGAACATCTTGTTTGACTGTAAAAAACTAATATAGGAAATTTTTTTGATGAAACCTTTTAAATATAAATATGATTCAGAATGTAATGAGCATATTTTAGTAAATGAATATGGACATAAAAGCTATACTATAATTTTTGATTATGATAGTATTTGTCCTGAGAAGTGTAAAGCAGAAAGTATTTTGGGAAAAACGTTTACATTTAATGCTTCTGATATCGAAGGATATGATATGCTTTTAGAAAAATTTCCGGAAAATTGTATTTAAGTTGTAGTGTGAGTGCTATAATTGACTTATAATGAACAAAAGAGGGGCTGTACATGAGTGAAAACGATATTATGAAGATTAGCGATACGATCATCCGTATCGCGCAGCCCCAAAAGCTCTTGTTGTTCGGCAGCGGTGCGACGGGAACGATGAATGAGGAAAGCGATCTCGATTTTCTCGTCGTAACCGATCATTGCGTAGATGAAGACGTCGCCGTACGCCGCGAGCTACATCGCCAAAATATCCGTGTACCCCTCGATATCATCTACGTTACTCCTGAAGCATTATCGGCGAAACTCTCGACGAACGATCCCGCGTTCAATGACCTCTACTCTAACGCCAAGGTGATGTATGGCTAATGTCACGGCGGCAAAGGAGTGGCTCTCTTTCGCCCTCAAAGATTTGGAAGAAGCAATCCTCTTGGATCAACATGATTTTTATACCGACAAGATTGGTTTTTCATTACAGCAAGCGTGTGAAAAATCTCTAAAAGCCGTTTTGGCATACAACAATCAAAAGATTACCAAAGTTCATGATCTGGTTGAGCTTTTGGCGCAAGCCGATAACGTGTTGAGTTTTGATGAGTATGTGGAGACGATGACAAAGCTAAACGGTTTTTATATTGCTTCACGCTACCCGATGCCGATCATTTATTCCCCATCAAAAGAACAAATCAGAATCCATATTGTCAAAACACAAGAGCTTTACGAGACGATCAAAAATCTTTGTTCTTAAAACACCTCTTTGACCCGTCCCACTTCGCCGCTCATCAATCGTACTTTAATTCCGTGCGGATGGTTTGGCGATTTGGTGAGGATGTCGCGGACGATTCCTTCGGTCAGTTTACCTGTCTGCT
>NZ_JQGL01000092.1 GCF_000747095.1 Sulfuricurvum sp. MLSB | reverse complement strand
TGTTCAGCGACTCTTCAAATGTATTATGGACCATTTCCCTATCATCGGGATGGACAGAGTCAGAAAATATTGCTTGCAATTCACCGGTTTGCTCCTTATCAAGCTCAAATAGCCGGTATGTCTCATCCGACCATGTCAATTTTTGAGTCGAAATTTCCAGCTCCCAGCTTCCAATTTTGGCAATCTTTTGTGCCTCTTTGAGGCTTGTTTCGCTCCGTTGCAGTTGCTCTTCGATTTGTTTGCGCTCGGTGACGTCATGCACGTATCCGTACCAGATAATGCCTCCTTCGGGATGCATTTCAGGTTTGGTATTGCTCTCCATCCACCGCTCTCCCCTAATCGGGTGGATAATCCGGTACTGCTGATGCCATACACTCATCGTCCGTGCCGATTCGGCAAGAGACTCTGCTACCCGTTCGGCGTCGTCAGGATGGGTTAGTACTATAAGCGAGGCTGCATCGTCTCTCACGTCCTCCGGGGTTAATCCGAAAAGATCGGTAATATTGGGAGAAACGTACGGCATACAGATCGTACCGTCGGGACGCATATAAAAACTCCCCATCATACCGGGCGACGAATCGGCCAGCGCCCGAAGTTCTTGTTCCTTGATTTCCAGCGCATGCAGTGCCTGTTTGAGGTCCGTTATATCGCGCCCGATCATCAGAACACTGCTGATTTTGCCATTATCTCCAAACTCGGGAACCATCCGTATATGGGAATAGTCTATCGCGCTGATGGCATTGATATAGGTAATTTCAAACGTGGCCTCCACTCCTGTTTCGACGACACGATGCAGTTGCGTTATATAGTACTCTTTGTCAATGATCGGAGTCTCTTCGGAAGGGGATTTGCCCAACACCACGCCGAACAGCTCGCGAGCTTTCGGATTAGCATAGGTACGTCGTCCTTGTGTATCGTATCGGATAATGACGTCAGGGGAGTTTTCAGCGACCGTTTTGATGGTGCGGTTCTCTTTTTCAGCTTCCAGAAGCCGCCGCTCCGTGATGTCACGGGCTACTGCAAGGCTATAGCTTACACCGTTGTACTCAAAGTAGTTGGAACTGACTTCTATAGGGAACACGCTCCCGTCTTTTTTCCGGTGGCTTGCTTGTCCGAGTACGGTTTTGTGTCTTTTGATATCTTCCCAGTGGATACCCCACCACCCTACCGAGCAGTTCGGGTCTATATCAACAACCCCCATACCCAGAAGCTCTTCTTTTGTATAACCAAGAGCTTTGCAGGCACCATCGTTTACATAATAAAACATCGAATTTTCATCGATAAGATAGACCGCTTCGTGGATCGTATCGAGGGCGAATTGTTTGAGAAGGAGTTTCTCTTCCGCCTCTTTATGGGCGGTAATATCCCTGACATTTGCGATGCGATATAAAACGTTGTTATTGTCGTCTTTCACCGCTGTTATATCTATCGCTACGGGGAACCTTGAGCCGTCTTTACGAATATGAATCGATTCAAACGCATAGTGGCTCTCTTGGTGTACCGTCTGTAAAATGCATTTGACATGATCTCTGCATTCAGGGGCAAATATACTTTCGATAGGTTTTTTGATGAGCTCATTGACCTCAAAACCGTGCATCTGTGCAAAAGCCGGGTTCATAAGATCCAGCGTCATCGTGTCGGCACCGCACATGACGATTCCCCATTGGGCCTGCTCAAAAATATCAGCCCATTTCTGGAGGGCTTTCTCAACCTCTTCGAGTTCGATGATTTTTCGGGAGAGTTGGTTGATCCGATCCAGAGTGAGTCTCTCATCGGGGGTTACCGTATCGGTGCAATGTTTCCCGTACTCCGCGTAGGGGAGCTCTATGGTAAAACAGGCTCCTTTTTTTACATTTTTAACGGAAATCATTCCGCCGAAGCGATTTTCAATAATTTTTTTGGTCATAAACAGACCCAGACCCGAACCCTCTTCTTTGGTCGTGATATGCAGATCAAACACCATATCAACGGGCTTCAGGCGGATCCCTCCCGCATTGTCCGTGACGGTGATATGGCACGTCTCGTCCCCGTCACTGACATGGACAGTGATAAGAGGAGCCTCGACGGATACACCGTCAAACGCATCTTTGGCGTTGAGAATCAGGTTGAGTATCGCATGGGTGAACTCGTTGGCATTGCCCTGAATCGTCGGATTAATCTCCAATTCGTAGTTGAGGGTGATATGGCTGTTTTCAAACGAGTATTCGGTAATTTTGCGCACCTTTTCCAGCTCGTCGGCAACAATAAAATGCGTCTTGTTATCCCCGTGTTGAGCTAAAAAGCTGTAAAACGTATCGATCGTTTCGGCCAAATGCTGGAGGAGTTTAAAACTCGTCTCCACCGAATGCAAAAGCTTCTCTTTTGAGATGTCTCCTTTAAAAATCAAAGCGGCCTTGATGCTGTTTTGTATACTCCCTATAGCATTGAGCGGTTGTTTCCACTGATGGGCGATGTTGCTGACGGTTTCTCCCATCGAGGCGTATCGGGATTTTAAAAAGAGGATGCGAGAATCCTCTTTATTCTCATGGAGCAACCGGTCATAGTTTTTTTGGAGTAATCTGATTTTGTAAACGAGGATCAACGCAAAAACGGTCACAGCCGATAAAAGAATTACCAGCAGGTTCAGTTCATCAAGAGTAGAGCTCATTCGCTTGGTCTTGACGTTTCGCGGGTATCAAGCCGATAACCGATTCCTCTGACAGAGATGATGATGTCGATACCCAGTTTTTTGCGTAACCGCAGAACGATGTTTTTGATGGCCGATTCGCATATCGGGTCCAGCGGCCACAATATTTTTCCGATCTCATCTTTGGTAACGGTTCTGTGACGGTTGTTGATTAGCAAAACCAATAATTCCTGCTCTTTGATCCCCAATGTCACAACGGTTCCGCTCTGATAAAGCTCTTTTGTCGCGGCGTTATAAAAGATATTTTTGCCCAGTACGATCAAACCCTCATTTTTGTGGGTTCGTTGTATCGCTTTGCAGATCGCAAAGGTCAGTTTTTCAAGTTCTACGGGTTTGACCAGATAGCCGTCAATCGAAAGGTTGGCGGCATTTAAAAGCAGCTCCTGCTCGGCAAAACTGGTCATCAGAATAATCGGAATATCATAATTGTGCTGGCGTACCCTTCGGATGAAACTGAGCCCGTCTTTTTTGGGCATCTTGATGTCGCTCAGGAGAATGTCGGGCGATTCGTCTTCATATATCCGAAATGCTTCGTCTCCGTCTGATGCGGCATATACTTTGCCGAACAGCATCTCCAGTATTTCTCCGATTTGGGTTCTTGTGATGGTGTCATCCTCGGCAAAAAGAATACTTTTGTCTTTGAGCAGTAACATATTCCGAATCATTGTCACAACTCCTTGGCTATTGTATTACGTATAAATTATCACGATTAATATTAGTACATTGGTTCCAAAACGAATAAAGTTATATTTTAACATCATATTAGTCATATATTGGTCATATTTACGCATCGAAATGAGACTGAAATGATTCTATAAAAAATGTAGCATACCGCCCGACAATAGCATAATGGTTGATTTAGATAAAAACGAGTGCGGACAGTGTGATCAAGCCAGTAGCTTTATAGAAGTTAAGGAATGATTTCATCTCTTTGATTGACGGAATTATACAAGACATTAATCTCTTTGTATTTTATTATTTTCGTCAATTAAAGGATAAATTTAATGAATATTATATTGCACGAAAGCCCTTTTATTGATTCTATTTTTTACGTTCCGGTCGAAATGTACAGAATAGAACACGACTTATGTTTCAGAGGTTTTCCCTCTGTGAATGAGCACATCATACTGAACCAAAATTGCGCCGTCATCACATTTACCATCAATGACCAGGTTTTTGTCTTTAACAATAATGTCGTTTGCGGCAAATTTACCCATCCTCCCAAAATAAACATCATTTTTAAAAATACCTGCAAAAAATTGACCGTTATCCGGCTCAACGCATACGGGATGTTTAAACTGACGAATATCCCGATAGCGTCTATGGTCAATCGCATTACTTCCTGTTCGACCGTCAGCATCGACTTGTCCGAAGATGCGGAAAATGATCACTCCATCCGCTGGATCGAAATGATGATGAATCAGGAGATTGATCAGGAATCCTATCAAATCACACGCAACATCATCCATTATATCGATGCCAATTTTGCGGATTTGCCTTCCAATATCAGCAAAACGATTGCAAAACAATTCGGTCTTTCAGAGAGCACCCTGCTACGGTATTTTAAAAAATACATCGGGATGAATCTCTCGACTTATATCCTCACACTCAGACGAAAAAAAATGATTCAGTCGATATGCGCCAATAAATACGATTCATTAACCGTACAGGAGCACGGTTATTACGACCAATCCCATTTTATCAATGACTTTAAACGTCTCTTCGGGATTTCGTTAAAAGAGTATTTCCATGCGACTTTTATCAACCTTGACTGTCGTTCTTCGCTCAGCATGGCATTGAGTATTTCAACAACTTCGCGACTTGCGCGTTCCGCATCCCGGAAATGCGTCATAATATTTTCAGATTCTACGGCACAGGTACCGGCACTGACGCAGTTTAGCGCTGCAAGAATGTTGTCATGCACTGATTTATGAGGAGCTTCGAGTTTTCTGAAGCTGGGAACCCTTCCAAAAATTTCGGCGCCTTTGCCCCCATCTGCCCATTTGCCTAAACGGCAATGATGATGATCCACAAACTCATCTTCCAGCGTGAGGCGGAAAACGCTTTTATACCCTTTGAATTTGAAGAGTACATGATCTAATTTCAACAATAGCATAAATATGGAATACAAAACGTCCGTGGAATGACTCTCGATCATTTCCGTCCGTTTTTTCCAACCGTGTAGCGTGCTCCGGAAGCGTTCAAGTTTTTCACTCGATGTCGATGAAATGCGTTCCATCGTGCCGGAGCGTTCATATATTTCGATGGCACTTTGTTTAAGACTTTGCACGCTTATCGCTACTTCCCGGGTTGCTTTTTGGGTCCGTTCCGCAAGCTTACGAACTTCGTCGGCAACGACGGCGAACCCTCCGCCCGTGTTCTCCGGCACGTGCCGCTTCGATCGCCGCATTCAAAGCCAACAGGTTCGTTTGATCGGAGATGTCTTTAATCAAATCAATCACTTGGCCGATCGTTCCGACACCGGCATTGAGCTGACTCACGGAACCGTAATTATCGGTGATATTACTCACCAATGCTTGTTGTATTTCAAGGATTTCACCGATTTCTTCATTGATTCCAAGGGCATTACTGCGATTGTTTTTATTCAAAATTTCGATTTCTTCCAAATGGCCGACATTGTCAGAAACATCTTTTTGCAATGAGGAGAGATCATGCTGGCACGCGTTCGTCAGATTTTCCGTCAGATGGTGCATCAGATCAGACATCACGGCACCGTCCGCATATTCATCATTCTTTTGACGAAGCTTGCTATTTTCTTCTTTCAGATGATTATTTTCCCGTTCCAGCTCCGCTATTTTGGAATGAAGCAGCTCATTTCTTTCAGTATCCCGATTGTTCCGGAATAACATTGGTTCAACCTCTATGTTAAATATTAAACAGCAGCTTATCCTTTTAATAGTCACACATAGGTCACACATAAACCTATTTCAAATGACCGTTTGCAATCCGTTAAAAAAGTATCATTTCCCAAAATGAAAAAATAGTGATGTATATCAAAAATTTATACATACTGTTTTGACGATTGACGCAAGAAAAGAAATAGGCAGCAGATGGAAAAGTTAAAACTTCTTATCGCGGATGATGTCGAAGAGAACCGCGCTTATTTACGAGATATTTGCCGTGCGATGGAAGAT
>NZ_JQGL01000091.1 GCF_000747095.1 Sulfuricurvum sp. MLSB | reverse complement strand
TGAGACCGTTGACCGCCGAGGCGATCTCCTGCGCATTCATCCCCAGTTCCTGTGCGATCAGAATCGCCGCATTGATGTTGATCGTCTGAAATCCTCCCAACACGGAGGTATGGAAATGGATCGTTTCATCGCCAACAGTCATATCGAAATCGGTCCCTTCCAGCGTCGCACACAGGTTTTGGATCTCGTCTCCGAAAAACGTCACCTTATCGTGAGGCTCGTCCGTCACCGATGTGTGGACGAACGCCCGTTTAAGACGGTTTGAATGGATAATTTCCAGCTTGGTGCGCTTGATCCGATCGAGCGTTTTGAAATATTCCATATGCTGCGGCCCGACTTTGCCGACGACGACGATCTGCGGATGGAGAAGCTGGGCTATCGCATAGATGTCTCCTACTTCGCGCGCTCCCGCTTCACAGATATAAACCTGCGTATCGGAAGGAAGCGACTCATTGACGTCGCGGATGATGCCGGCAAGCGTATTGACGCTGCGGGGAGTCGCATAAACATTGAATTTGGCGCCTAATACCTGCGCGATAAAATTTTTCATCGACGTTTTGCCGTAGCTTCCCGTGACACAAACGATTGTGAGGTCTTGCATGGAGGCAATTTTCTTTTTGGCCTGTTTTTTATACGCCAAAAACAAAAATTTCTCAATCCCCGTCGACAAAACGTACGTCATGACCAGCGGGATCAAAACGCTGTACGTTTCTCCCCATCCCTTCAACGCACTCATCAGATTCAAAAAGAGGGTAATGGACCCCAGCAGGATCAAAAAACGTTTGACCCGCCACGTCAATACCAGCTTTTTGTCAAGCTTGCGGTGCCATAGGACAATCGCCGGAAGCACGAGGGCATAGAATGCCGGTATGAAATAATTCCCCGCCACGTAATAGAGGACAAACGGGATCAGGAAATAAACGATATGCCACCATGTTTTGTGATGGCGCTGAACCACCCTCTCAATCCGGTAATCGTACCATTGCAGGTTGGTAATCAGATACCATCCCAAGCTCATAACAAACAGGAAATTGGTGACAAAAGCTAAAAGCGGTAGATAATCCATGTCTCTTTAGTGCTCCAGTGTTTTCAAAAATGTCGTTTCGATCTCTTTGGCCACCGATCCGGCCTGTTCCAAAAAGAAATAGTGGTCGCCGTCGTATTCGACCACTTTCGATTCGGGGATCAATGCGGCGATTTGATACGCGGTCCACAACGGGGTTGCCGTATCCTGACGGCCGAAACACAGCAGGGCTTTGCCTTTGAAATTTCCGAATGCTTCGGTAAAGTCTTCGTTCACGACTTGTTTGAACGTCTCGTACATCGGTTCGCTCAAGCCCTGCGCGTCGGGTGCGACGAAAAAACGGCGCAATGACGTCAGCCCGGTCGCTTTGAGGAATTTAAACAGCGCGATTTTCACCCGTACTTTGAGAGGTTTGGGAACCAGTATTCCCGCAGATGCCACCAATACAAGCAAATCGGGGTTCAACAGCGTTGCCACTTTTCCGCCGAACGAATGTCCCACGACGATCGATTTGCTTACATTGATCTGAGAAATGAACGATTCGAGAATATTCGCATAATCTTCCGTATTCAATGCCATGTTGCACGTGCTGTTGCCGAAACCGGGCATGTCGACATAAATATGACGGAATGCATTCAGATGGCTTCCGAACGCATGTTTCATCAGATTTTTATGCGACCCCCATCCGTGAAGAAAAATGACATCGAAGCGGGCCGAAGGGTTGATGATCTCGTAACTGATCGAAAACGTGTGTTGTTGATACTGAACCGTCTTGACCGCCACGCTTATTTCCCTTTGGCTTGAGATATAGAGTGGATGTAATCGTATTTTACGCTGATAGCGCGTTTATCGGGAAGCGATCCGAGAAGTTTTTGGATAGAAGCCTGAAAATCCTCGAACAGATAGTTTGCCATGGAACCGGGGATCGGGTTGATCTCGTTCAGGTACACTTCGCCCTCGATCTCAAAGAAATCACAGCGGATCAATGCCCCTTCGAACAACGGAAGGTAGATTTTGGCAAATGCTTCGCGCAGCTGCGCGACAAGGTTATCGTGCACTTCGGCTTCGGCTACTTTTCCGCTGCGGGAGAAATCGAGGTATTTTTTCTCAAAATCCAAAAATTCGGCTTTCTGAGGCTCTTCGACGATCGAATAGGTAATCTCGCCGCGTGCCGCGAAGCCTGCTAGATTATACTCTTTGACCGAGGCGATAAACGGCTCAATCAAAACGACCTCGTCGAATTCGAACGCAACGTCAAGCGCGTAATCGAGTTCGCTTGCTTCACGCACGATGCTCACTCCGATCGAGCTTCCCAGACGGGAAGGTTTGACGATCAAGGGATACGCCGTCGTGACAACACGTTTATCGTCTTTGTGCAGCACTTCGTACGGCAACGTTTTGACCCCCAACGATGCGGCGAACCACTTGGTATAGTATTTGTCGAAGCTGAGCATAGACGCTTCTTTGCGCGGTCCGATAAACGGGATCTTGAAGAAATCGAGCATCGCGGCGATCGTGCCGTCTTCCCCGTCTCCTCCGTGAATCAGGTTCAATACCGGCATATCGTGTTTTTTTGCCCCGAAAAGCCCTTTTTGCTCAAATCCGCCGTTGGTCACGGATAGTTTTTGCATTTTGCGGTGTTCTCCGCGCGAAAAAGTGACCGCTTTCATTTTGGACGGTTCAATCAGGTAAAACGTATGGTCCTGATCGCAGAAGATGAAGCTCAGATCGAATGAGGCGAGTTTTTCTTTGACCGTAATGGCGCTGACAATACTGATTTCATGTTCAAAACTGGCTCCGCCGAAAAGAATGGCTAATTTCAATGGGTATCCCTTATTTTATAGTTTTTGAAGTTGTTTCAACGCTTCTTTGACCAGCGTCGCGGTGTCGGTCGCATGCGACGCATTCAGCGCTTTGGCAATCTGCTCTTTTTTGAATCCGAGCGACTCCAATGCCATCGATGCTTCGCCGAAAGCCGTGCTTTGGGTCGTTCCCGATCCCAGAAGCACCGCATCGAAGCCGGCCAGTTCCACCATAATCCGACCCGCACTCTTGGGTCCGATTCCGGGAACTTTTTTCAACGCGTTGATATCTTTAGATGAAATAATACCCGCAAACTGCTCCGGCGTAAAGGTCGAACAGATCGCAAGGGCTGCTTTCGGACCGATTCCGTTGATTTTTAGCATCCCTTCGAAAAGAATTTTTTCCCCTTTTTGGGCAAATCCGTACAGCTGTTGAGCGTCTTCTCGGATAATGTGCGTAATGTGCAGCCGCGCCCGCTCGGCGCTGATGGAACCGAAGGTATGAAGCGAAATAAACACTTCATAAATAACGCTGTTGACGTTCAAATGCACCAATGTCGGTTCTTTGTATTCGATAATTCCCTCTAATCCGACGATCATTGCTGTAACACCTTAATAGTAAATTCTCCGTCCGCATCCTGATACAGCCCCAAAATTTCTTCATCCATGTTTTCATGAGGAACGTAGCTGACGTCTATCTGGGGATTGATCAGTTTGAAAATGATTTCATTATGATTATGCCAGCTGTCGTGATTGATAATCCGCGCATCGAAAATTTCACTTTGCAGGGCGATGTGTTTTTGCGCTAGCCAATCGTATTGGTCTTCTTTTGTCTTTAATTCATCCCTAAGCGCTTCCATCTTCTCTTTGAAGTGTTGAAACTGTTGATACTTTTGAACAAAAGCGACCGGCATCTGAACGCCGTTGCTTTTATAATGGGCGAGTTTGCGTTTGAGTTCTTCCATCGATGACGCGTTGTCCTGCCATGTCTGCTCATACCCGGACAGCTCTTTTTGGATCTCGCGAATGGATTGTTTGGCTTGCTCCATTTTTTCGTAACGCTCGGCAAGGTTTTCAACCGATTCATTAATCAGCGGATCGATGACGAACTGATTTTCCCCTCCGGAGAGTTTTTGAACCTCTATTTTACGCGACGCAGTCATCTTGACGTGAGACCCAAGCATCTCTATCGTGATCTCTTTGGCTCGGATCTTTCCGCCGATGGCCTGAGTGATAAACACTTCATCTGCTTCTACGGTGCCGTGTTCAAGACGGGTGATGTGGACTTTTTTCCCGTACGCCGTCCCTTTGTGGATATTAATTCTCAACTCTTCAGCCCGGATAACGGCACTTTGGTGTACCTGCCCTTCGACATCCGCCTTGTTCGCCGTCACTTTTGCGTTGGCTCCGACGCTGCCGTCGATATGGATCACGTTGACCGTGACCTCCATCCCCTGCCCGATCGCGTCTTTCATAAAGTCTTTTTCTTTGACATTGATGGAAACGTCCGCATTCAGCTCGGTGTTGATCGATCCCGTTGTCTTAAAACTGATTTCCGTCACTTCGACTTCGGTTTTGATGTTGTACATGCCCCCCTCAAAGGTGACGTATCCTCCGGTTTTGGCACGGTATTCGACACTGGTCGGAGTATCGATCACGGCGATGTGTTCCCCTATCGTAAATGTCGGTTCGTTTTTAACGGTCGGCTCTACGGGAGTCATGAATTCCCCACGGCAATTACGGCCGTTTTCACCGATTTTCGGTTTGACGTATTCGATCAAAAGCTCGTTTTCGACCGCACTGATAACGTATCCGCGTTTGGAATAATCAATACGCCCGTGTTCATCTTCGTTCTTGCGCTTGGCTTCGTAATGCAAGACCAGCGCGTCGTTAATCGTCGGAACCGGCTCATAGGCCTGTGCAATCAGATAGCGCTCGGGTTTGTCGAACGTGTACGTCCCCTGCACCTGAATTTTGGCCAACAGCTCTTTCAGATTTGCGGCCATCATTGAATCAAAAAGATCCACCATCAAATGGGCGCGAAGCATCTTTTTTCGGACCAGTTGAAGAAAATCCTCTCGAAACGTATCATAATAGTGGGCGACGCTTCCTTGCTTGATTGTGAGATAGACTTTGCACAGGCTCGGATTGCCGCCGATCGCCATATCGATCGTATCAAGGGGACTGCCGGCAGTCGATTGGAAGATTTCGATTTCATGCACCTGCTTGAGTTCAAACGCGGGATCCAGGAAAAGTTCTTCACTGATCTCCTTTCTGCCCTCCTCATTCAGTTCGACCCACCCCTCATGATCCTTCGCGTCCTTGCGGCTGAACGTTTGCGTGTCGAGCAGATTAAAATCGAGGGACTGGACAGGGCAATGAGCGTTTGCAGCTGTCTGCAAAAGTTCTTTGGCGACATTCGACGTACGGACGATAATCGGCTTCAGCTGCGTTTGCGCCGATTGATCATCACTCTCTTTTGTAAACAAAGCCATATTACGCCTTCTTCCTATTGTGGCCCTATTTTAATCACATCTTGGTTAAAATTATGTAAATTTATTTTAGGTTTGCCAAAAGACTATGTTTAAAGCGGTATTTTCCAACTCGTTTGGTATCCTCATTTCTCGTATTTCGGGACTTGTCCGGGATATCTTGATGACCTCGGTGTTAGGTGCAAACGTGTGGAGCGACGTGTTTTTGATGGCATTCAAGTTCCCGAACCTGTTTCGGCGTATCTTTGCCGAAGGCTCTTTTACCCAAAGCTTCATGCCTTCTTATATCGCATCGCGTCAAAAAAGCGTTTTTGCGGTGGCCATCTTCATCCGTTTTATGGCGTTTATCGTTGCGTTATCGTTTCTGGTAACCCTTTTTCCCGGATTTTTTACCAAGCTTTTGGCGTGGGACTGGGGTAAAGAGCTCATTGCGCAGACCGCGCCGCTGACCGCCATCAACTTCTGGTATCTGGACCTCATTTTTATCGTCACCTTTCTGGGTACTCTGCTGCAGCACAAAGAGCACTTTTTTACGACCGCTTTTTCGACCGTATGGCTTAACATAGCGATGATCGTCGCTCTGATTTTATTCACCAATTCCGATCCAAAAACCATTGTTTATGCGTTAAGCATTTCAATTTTGATCGGGGGGTTGCTGCAGGTCGTCACACACCTTTACGCGATTCGCAAAAAAGGGCTTATGAAGATTCTCGTCGGGGGATGGAGATACCGAAACAGCAAAGACGTCAAAGCCGAAGAAAAAAAATTCAGCTCCCTCTTCTTCCCGTCGGTTCTGGGAAATTCCACCGCGCAGATCGCTTCGTTTATCGACACCTCTCTTGCCTCGTTTCTGGCGGCAGGCTCGGTCTCGTACCTCTTTTACGCCAACCGCATATTCCAATTGCCGTTTGCCATTATCGCCTTAGCGATCACGACCGCATTGTTCCCGACCATTGCCAAAGCCATCAACAACGGCAATGACGATCTCGCCTACAAAAACCTCCACAAATCGTTCTGGCTGCTCAGCGCGCTGCTGGGGCTCTCCGTACTTGGGGGAATGCTCCTGGCCGAACCGATCATCTGGCTGCTGTTCGAGAGGGGGGCATTCACGGTCCAGGATACCCGCAATACCGCCGAAGTCCTGATGATGTACATGGTGGGGCTTATCCCCTTCGGGCTGGCCAAGCTTTTTTCGATGTACCTCTACGCGATGCACAAACACCTTAAAGCGGCGAAAATCGCCGTCGTATCGCTTGTCGTCAACGTTATCTGCTCGGTGATCCTCATGCAATACATGGGAGCGGCCGGTCTGGCGCTGGCGGGGAGCATCGGCGGTGCGGTACAGTTGATCCTCACCGTCAAAGAGGTGGGATGGAAAATTTTCTTCGATCTGCTAAAAACCCGTTTCAGCCTCTATTTTCTGATCGGAGCGCTCGGATTCGGAGCGGCGTTTTATACTTTAAATCAATTTTTGATACACTTGATACGTTAATCAGTAGGAACAAAATGTATATATTTGACAGCGTTAAAAAAACCAAATACAAATTTGAATCTCTGGTGGAGGGGAAAGTCTCTCTGTATGTCTGCGGCCCGACCGTCTATGACGACGCCCATCTGGGACATGCCAAAAGCGCTTTGGTTTTCGATCTGTTGCGGCGTGTTTTGGAAGCAAAAGGGTACGAGGTTCTCTTTGCCCGCAACATCACCGATATCGACGACAAAATCATCAACAAAGCACGCGACACCGGACTGAGCACCGCGCAAATCGCCGAGCAGTTCACCGCAGCCTACCATCGCGACATGACTGCCATCGGAGTGCGCCCCCCGACGCTCGAACCCAAAGCGACCGAATCGATCGATGCGATGAGCGACATGATCCAAAAACTGCTGGACAAGAACCATGCCTACCGCATCAGCAACGGCGACATCTATTTCGATACGGCCAGCGACAAAAACTATCTGAGCCTTTCCAACCGCCAGAGCAGCGAAAACGTCAGCCGCGTCGAGAAAGTGAGCGAAAAACGCCACGAAGCCGATTTCGCCCTGTGGAAAGCGGTCAACGACGGAAGTGTATCGTTTGACTCTCCTTTCGGCCCGGGGCGGCCCGGATGGCATCTGGAATGTTCGGCGATGATTGAGCGCTATGTCTCATCAGGCGAAGGAAAATACGCCATCGACATCCACGGCGGAGGCGCCGACCTGCTGTTCCCGCATCACGAAAACGAAGCCGCGCAGACGCGCTGCGCAACCAATCACGAACTCGCCGCCTACTGGATGCACAACGGCTTTGTCACCATCGGCGGTGAAAAAATGTCCAAAAGCCTCGGAAACAGCTTCTTCCTCAAAGACGCTCTGAAGGCTTACAACGGCGAAGTTCTCCGCTTCTACCTTCTCAGCACCCATTATCGGGGGGATTTCAACTTCAACGAAGAGGACCTTATCGCGTCCAAACGCCGTCTTGATCGTCTCTACCGTCTCAAAAAACGGCTTTTCGGCCTCTCTGCGGCACCGATCGAAACCGAGTTCAAAAAAACACTCCTCGACGCGCTTGGGGATGATCTGAACGTCTCCAAAGCCTACGCCCTGATCGACGAGCTTATTGCGTCGGCAAACGACGCCCTTGACCGCGATCCCAAAGACAAAGCGTATCGCCAAGTGCTTCTGTCGTCTCTGGCGACGATCGAAGAGGTGATGGGATTCGGTTCCCAGAACCCGTACGCGTATTTTCAGTTCGGACTGGACGAAGCGACCAAAGAGCGGATCGACACTCTCGTAATCCAACGAACCGAAGCCAAAAAAATCAAAGATTTCGCCGCTTCCGACGCGATCCGCGATGAACTGGCCGCGATGGGGATCGCCATTATGGATACCCCATCGGGAACTTTTTGGGAGATACGCGATTGAAATTCAACGAAATATACAAGCGTTACTGGCCCTACATAAAAGGGTATAAATTCCAGTACGTCATGGTGCTGATCGGGATACTCCTGACCGTCACCGCAACGGCCGGAACCGCCCATATCATGCAGCCTCTGATGGACAATATGTTCATCAAGCAAGAGGCTCATATGCTCTACGTCATCCCTGCTTTGCTGGTCGGCATCTACGTCATCAAATCGATCGGACGCTATCTGCAATCGGTGTTCAATACCTACATCGGGCTCCACATCGTCTCACGTCTGCGCGAGGATCTGCTGGAGAAAATGGTTCGGATGGACATGCAGTTTCTTTATACGAACCGCAGCGGCGAACTGATCTCCCGGATCACCAACGATATCGCCCGCATCCAGTATTTCGTCTCGACCATGATGCCCGAACTGATCCGCGAGAGCCTCACCGTCGTCGCTTTGGTGGGATACGTCGTCTACCTCAATGCGACCCTAGCATTTTGGGCGCTGTTCGTCATGCCCGTCGTCGTCCTCCCGCTGCTCAAAATCACCAAACGCCTCAAACGGCTCTCCCACCGTTCACAGGAGAAAAATGCCGACGTCATCACCCGTTTGACCGAAGTGTTCAACAACAGCGAAATCATCAAGGCCAACGCTACCGAAGAGTATGAAATGGGCCGGTTCCGCGATGAAAACGACCGATTTTTCAAACTCAACATGAAAGCGGTCTATACCAGCGAACTCGTCTCGCCTTTGATGGAGATGATCGCGGCGACCGGACTGGCGTGCGTCATCTTCGTCGGGGGGCAGCAAGTCTACTCGGGAGCCATGAGTGTCGGGGAATTCACCGCCTTTTTGACAGCGGTCGGGCTGGTCTTTCAGCCGCTTCGCCGCGTCAGCGCCATCTACAGCAAAATTCAGGATGCGCAGGCGGCAAGCGAGCGGGTGTTTCATATTTTCGACATTGAAAACGATATCAAAGAGGGAAATGTCGCACTGCATGAGCCGATCCGAGACGTACAGTTCCGAAACGTCACCCTTAAATTCGGCGATAAAGCCGCCCTTCGGGATCTGAATCTCCAAATCCATGCAGGGCAGAATATCGCGCTCGTCGGTCAAAGCGGCGGCGGAAAGAGCTCTCTCGTCAACCTGATGCTTCGGTTTTACGATCCGAATGAAGGATCGCTCTACCTGAACGGACGCGATCTCAAAGAGTACACGCAAGGCTCGCTGCGTTCCCAGATCGCCTCCGTATCGCAGCGTGTCTATATCTTTCAGGACACGTTGGCGGCCAATGTCGCTTACGGCAACGAGATCGACGAAGAACGGGTCAGGGAAGCACTTTCCATGGCCGATGCCCTGGACTTTGCCGAATCGCTTCCCGAAGGGATCCACACGATGATGCAGGAGTTCGGTTCCAACCTCTCGGGAGGCCAGCGCCAGCGGATCGCCATCGCCCGTGCCATCTATAAACACGCTTCCTTACTGATTCTCGACGAAGCAACCAGCGCGCTCGATAACGAAAGCGAAAAACGGATCCAAAGGGCGCTTGAAGCGTACACCAAAGACAAAATGACGATCACGATCGCCCACCGCCTCAGCACGATCACTCACGCCGATCTGATCTTGTATTTCGAAGAGGGACGGATTATTGCCCGCGGGACGCATCAAGAACTGCTCGAGACCTCCGAAAACTATCGCCGCCTCGCCGGAAAGATGGGAGAATAAACGCGGGTTAACACTACTTTGTGTATAATCGCGGCAACTTTATCATGAATGAGGCGGATGAGCGTATGTTTGACTATGAATCTTTAAAACCTTGGCTTTTCAAACTTCAACCCGAGAGCGCTCATACGCTTGTTGCCGCCGTATTGCGCGGTGCCGGTTTCTGCCCTCCGCTTTTCAACGGCTGGACCGCCAAACATTTCGTTTCCCACCCTTCTCTTACTCAGGAGCTGTTCGGGCGTACGTTCCTCAATCCCGTCGGGCTTGCGGCAGGATTTGACAAAAATGCGACGATGTTCCACGGCGTTCAGTCACTCGGATTCGGTTTCACCGAAATCGGTACCCTCACCCCAAAACCCCAGGAAGGCAATCCCCGCCCCCGTCTGTGGCGCCATATCGAAGAAGAATCTCTCCAAAATGCGATGGGGTTCAACAATGACGGGCTGTTTCGCATCAACCACCGCCTCAAAAGTATTTACCCCTTCAGCACCCCTATCGGCGTCAACATCGGAAAAAACAAAATCACCGCTGAAGAGAACGCGCTGCGCGATTATACGACCCTGATCAAAGCGCTGCACCCGTATGCGGACTATATGGTCATCAATATCTCTTCGCCCAATACTCCGGGCTTACGCGACCTCCAGAACGAAGAGTTCATCACCCGGCTTTTCGGCGAAGCCAAATCCCTTACGGCGAAACCGATTTTACTGAAAATCGCTCCGGACATGAGTGAAGATCAAGCTGTAGCTCTCTGTGCGCATGCCGTGCAAAGCGGTGCGGACGGGATCATCGCAACCAACACGACAATCGATTATTCGCTCGTCTCCGAGCCTGAAGAGGTAGGTGGGATCAGCGGCGAAGTGCTGCGCGAAAGAAGCTTTTACATCTTTGATGCGATCGCGCGCGAACTGTTCGGCAAGACGACCCTCATCAGTGTCGGCGGGATCAGCACCCCCGAAGAGGCCTACCGCCGTATCCGTGCCGGAGCTTCATTGGTCCAGCTCTACAGCGCCCTGATCTTCAAAGGGCCAGAAGTGGTCGAAGAGATCAACAGCGGCCTGATCGATCTGATCGCCAACGACGGCTTTGCCTCGATTACCGAAGCGATCGGTGCCGATCGGCGATGAGATTTCTCGTTGCAACACTTTTCACGATAGGAACCCTAATGGCATCATCATTGCCCCGTTACGAAACCCAAACGCTCCCCAACGGACTGCAAATCGTTGCCATTCCTATGGAAAACGGCACCAACGTCATCTCGACCGATATTTTTTACAAAGTGGGAAGCCGCAACGAAGTGATGGGGAAAAGTGGGATCGCCCACATGCTCGAGCATATGAACTTCAAATCGACGAAAAACCTCAAAGCGGGCGAATTTGACGAAGAGGTCAAAAGCATCGGCGGCTTGAACAACGCCTCGACGGGATTTGATTTCACCCACTATTACATCAAATCCAGTTCGGACAACCTCCCAAAATCGCTCTCGCTCTTTGCCGAACTTATGCAGAATCTCAACCTCAAAGATGATGAGTTCCAGCCTGAACGCAATGTCGTTGCCGAAGAGCGCCGCTGGCGCACCGACAACAATCCGATGGGGTATCTGTACTTCCGATTGTTCAACAGTGCGTACGTCTATCACCCCTACCACTGGACGCCGATCGGATTTATGAACGATATCCAGACATGGACACTGGATGATATTCGCAATTTTCATGAGACGTATTATCAGCCTTCCAACGCGATACTCGTCGTGACGGGAGACATCGAACCGGCCAAAGTGTTCGAAGAAGCGATCAAACATTTCGGCTCACTCACTAATCCGCGCGCCGTTCCTGCCGTTCAGACCGTCGAACCCCTCCAAGACGGGGCACGCCGGGTCGAAGTGCACAAAGAGAGCGAAGTCGAGATGCTAGCCCTCTCGTTCCCGATCCCCGATTTCCGCCATGCCGATCAGCCGAAACTCTCCGCGCTCAGCGAACTGCTCAGTTCGGGAAAAAGTTCGCGCCTCAACCGCATCCTCGTTGATGAAAAGCGTCTTGTCAATCAGATATACGCGTACAACATGGAGACCATCGATCCGGGAGTATTCCTCTTCCTCGCCGTGTGCAACAACGGCGTCAAAGCCGAAACGGTAGAAAAAGAAATTTGGAGCATCATCAAAACGCTGCAGACCAAGCCGGTCGAAAAAAGCGAATTGGACAAAATCAAGATCAATACCAAAGCCGATTTCATCTACTCGCTGGAGAGTTCGACTTCAGTGGCCGATTTGTTCGGAAGCTACCTTGCCCGAGGGGACATTACACCGCTGGAGCACTACGAAGCAACGATCGAGTCATTGCAGCCTTCCGATATCCAAACGGTGGCCAAAGCATATCTTGTCCCGGAAAAATCGACGACACTTATTTTGAGAAAAGGTAAAAAATGAACATCGTAACCGGTTCCACAACCGCATTAATAACGCCGTTTAAAAATGGAAAATTGGATGAGCAAAAATACGCCGACCTGATCAAACGACAGATAAAAAGCGGTATTAACGCTGTCTGCCCCGTCGGGACGACCGGTGAGAGTGCCACGTTGACCTACGATGAAGACAGACGATGCATGGAAATAGCCGTTGAAGTGTGCCAGGGAACCTCGACGAAAGTTTTGGCCGGGGCGGGGAGCAATTCAACCGCCGAAGCGATAGAAGCGGCAAAAATGGCGCAAAAATGCGGTGTAGACGCTGTCTTTTCAGTCGCTCCGTATTACAACAAACCTTCTCAGGAAGGACTCTATCAGCACTATAAAGCGATTGCCGAGTCCGTCCCCGAGCTTCCTTTCATGCTATACAACGTACCGGGGAGAACCGTTGTGGACATCAGTGCCGACACCGTCATCCGCTTGTTCGACGATGTCCCCAACATCTACGGGATCAAGGAAGCGACAGGAAGCATTGAGCGTACCATCGAGCTTTTATCGCGTCGTCCCGATCTTAAAGTGTTCAGCGGCGACGATGCGATCGATTACGCCATTCTGGCCAATGGCGGAGCGGGTATCACTTCGGTCACCTCAAACCTGCTGCCTGATCTGAAAAACCGATTGGTCGCCAAAGCGCTCGCCGGTGATTTCAGCGGTTCAAAAGCGATCAATGATGCCTTATACCCGATCAATAAAGCGCTCTTTCTGGAGTCCAATCCCGTTATGATCAAAGCCGCGATGTACATCGCGGGACTTATCGATACCCTCGAATACCGTCTCCCGCTCGTTGCCCCGAGCAGCGAAAACATGAAACGCCTCGAAGCTGTCATGAAAAACTACACCATACAAGGAGCCTAATTTGTCAATGAACGGAAAAACCCTACTCATCAGCGGCGGAACCCGCGGTATCGGAAAAGCCATCGTCTATGCTTTCGCTAAAGAAGGATGCGACGTCGCTTTTACCTACAATTCGAATGCGGAAATCGCTCAGGAAATTGCAAATGACGTCGAAAAAAACTACGGCGTCAAGTGCCGCGCCTATCCGCTCAATATTCTTGAACCTGATGAATACAAAGAGGTTTACGAGCAATTCGATGCCGATTTCGAGCGTCTTGACTTTTTTATCTCCAACGCGATCATCTCGGGGCGCGCCGTTGTAGGGGGATTCGGTCCTTTCATGCGTCTTAAGCCAAGAGGTCTTAACAACATCTACACCGCAACCGTCAACGCTTTCGTCGTAGGTGCGCAGGAAGCGGCCAAGCGGATGGAAAAAATCGGCGGCGGATCGATCATTTCGATGAGTTCTACCGGAAATCTCGTCTATACCCCTAACTATGCGGGACACGGTACGAATAAAGCGGCCGTCGAGGCAATGGTGCGCTACGCCGCAGCCGAACTGGGAGAGAAAGGGATCCGTGTCAATGCCGTCAGCGGCGGACCGATCGACACTGATGCGCTCCGCGCGTTCCCCAATTACGAAGAGGTCAAAGCCGAAGTCGTTTCACGCTCTCCGCTGAGCCGCATGGGCGAAGCCGAAGATTTGACAGGGGCATGCCTGTTCCTCTGCGGACCTGGCGCATCCTGGGTAACGGGCCAAACCATCGTCGTCGACGGCGGGACCACCTTCCAGTGATCAACCTCCCCAATATCCTGGCGTTTCTCCGCCTCCTCATCGCCCCGGTGATGTTCTGGATCATTCTCAACCCGCAGGTATTTACCGATAACGGGTGGCACATTAGCTGGAGCTACTATACCGCGGCCTTACTGTTTGTCATCGCCTCCGTCACCGACTTTTTCGACGGCTACATCGCCCGCGAACTCGATCAGATCACCATGGTAGGGCAGATTCTCGATCCTCTCGCCGACAAGATGCTCACCCTCGCCGCCTTTTTAGGATTGATGATGAGCGGCGAAGCGTCCGCTTGGGCCATCTACATCATTATCGTACGCGAACTTTTTATCACGGGACTCCGTACCCTCTCGCTCTCGGAGGGGATCGATATCAGCGCTTCATGGGCGGGAAAAGTCAAAACGGTTGCCCAGATGATCGCCATCGGTTTTTTGCTGATGCACTGGCCCTTTGGCAACGCTCTGCTCTGGATCGCTGTTGCACTTACCGTTTACTCCGGGGCTGAGTACCTCCTCGGATTTGCCAAAGCATACCGGAGCAAGGAGCACGCGTGAGCTGGATCGTCGCCCTTCTCGTCCTCTCTGCCCTTATTTTTTTTCATGAACTCGGCCACTACGCCGCTGCCCGTTTTTTCGGCGTTTATGTCGAAGTCTTCAGCATCGGATTCGGGAAGAAAATAGCGTCATTTCAGTGGTTGAACACCCGCTGGCAGATCTCTGCCATCCCTCTTGGCGGATACGTAAAGATGAAAGGCCAAGACGACCTCGATCCCGCCGCCATCAGCTCCGACAACGACAGTTACAACGCCAAAAAACCGTGGCAGAGGGTCGTTATCCTCCTTGCCGGCCCGCTGGCCAACTTTGCCCTTGCATGGGCTTTTTTTTACGCCATCGCACTGGGCGGCCCTCAAACCCTCTCCCCGGTGATCGGAAATGTGGTTCAGGCGTCTCCCGCCGAGACTGCCGGGCTGAAAAAAGGGGACACGATTCTGTCCATTAACGGCGAATCGATCGCAACGTGGAACGAACTCTCCGACATCATCAAAACCACGACCGATCCGTTGAGCCTTCAGATCGAACGCAACGGCACCGTTCGCTTCATCAGCGTCACCCCCAAACTCACGGAAAGCAAGAATCTGTTTAAAGAGACGATTTACCAACCGATGGTCGGAATTGCTCCTGCCGGAGTGACCCACACGATGCGACTCACTGCGGCCGAAACGTTCGCGTATGCTTCGCAAGAGACGTACCGCTCTTCGCTGCTGATCTTTCAAAGCGTCCAGAAACTGATCACCGGCGTTGTCCCGGCACAGGAAATCGGCGGAGTGGTCAGCATCGTGCAGATCACGGCCGATGCGACGGCGTACGGGTGGATGAGCCTCTTTTTCTTCTCGGCGCTCATATCGGTGAATCTCGGGGTTCTCAATCTCCTTCCGATCCCCGCACTCGACGGCGGGCACATCATGTTCAATCTCTATGAAATGATCGTGCGCCGTCCCCCGAGCGAAGAGATCATTACCCGTCTCACCGTCGGAGGATGGGCCGTCTTGCTCGGTCTTATGGGACTTGGGCTTTACAACGATATTACGAGGTTAATGCAATGACGTCATTAGAATACAAACTCCATTTCGACCGCATTGTCGAACGGATCGAAAAAGCCCGTCTTCGTGTCAACGACCACCACATCGTCAAAATCGTTGCCGCCAGCAAATACGTCGACAGCGAAGCGATCAGAGCGTTGTACGCCATCGGACAGCGTGCTTTCGGGGAAAACAAGGTTCAAGACCTCGTCGCCAAAACCGAAGCACTGGACGATCTTCCGATCGAATGGCATTTCATCGGGACGCTGCAAAAAAACAAGATCAACCACCTACTCTCCTGCAATCCGCATCTGCTCCATTCGATCGATTCGATTGAACTCGCCCATGCCCTCAACGAACGCCTTGAACGTGACGGGAAAACGCTACGCGCTCTCGTACAGGTCAATTCGGCGCGCGAAGAGAGCAAATCAGGCTTCACTCCCGAAGAATTCTCCGATAAGTACGCGCAAATAGCCCAAGAATGCCCGAGGCTGCATTTGCAGGGGATCATGAGCATCGGTGCGTATGTCGACGATCCTGCCGTGATCCGCAAAAGTTTTGAGACTACCCGGCATCTTTTTGAGACGCTTCCGAATGCTACGGTATGCTCGATGGGAATGAGCGGCGATTTCGAACTCGCGATCGAATGCGGTTCGAATATGGTTCGATTGGGATCACTCCTTTTCCCTCGTTAAACAATTTTTTTGTTCTTCTAGCGAATTACCTTCTCTTATGCTATAATCTTTCACTTTTGGATACGCATAAATGATTGAAGGTCAGGGATGGACAAGATTAAAAGTCGTGCAATGTTTTATGCGATGGGGCTGGTCCTCGTTCTTGTCGCCATCTTTACGTTTGCGATTGTTCAGGACAAACACGATGTTCTTGAAGAAAAAACATTAGCGCATCGTCAACTTCTTAAAAATTCATTTGATTTGGCCATGGCCGATACCTATATGGGTCTTAATGTTCTGGCCTATCAACTGGCCGGAGACCGCGCCATTGTCGATGCTTTTGCGGCGCGTGATCGTGAAGCGCTCTATCGCTTCAGCCGCCCGTATTTCGAAGAAGCGAAAAAACGCGGCGATGCCGATTTGACCGGGTTTATCGGAGCCGACGGAATCCATTTTTTGCGTATCCAGGATCCCGCTAAATACGGTGACAACATCGTCAAAAAGCGTCCGATACTGGCACATGCGATCGCCACCAGAAAACCGATCATCTCGCTGGACGTTACCATCTATGACGTCGCCGTAGTCTGCATCATTCCCGTTTTCAAAGACAACACCTTTATCGGTATTATCCAGACCGTTGCGAAAATCAACCGCGTACAAAAACGCCTTGATACCAATTCCGGAGTCAAAAGCGCCATCGTGTTCGATACTGCACGGCTCAAACACGTGCTGCCCGACTCCAAGGCAATCGATTACCACGGCTATTCCCTCGTCTCGTCAAACGACCGGCTTTTTGAGAAACTTCCCCAGAACTTTACGTTCCAAAAAAGCGATCAGTACGCGATCGACGGACAAGATTACATCATCGCATCCCGCCCGCTCAAAAACTATCAAAATGAAACCATCGCCATGATGACGTGCGCTTTCGATATCACGGATGACGTCCAGTATTACCGTGAAGAGATCCGCAATCTTTTGTTCATCAGCGCCTTATTGTTCAGCGGCATGGGATTGGTTTTGCATTACGGGTTTCAAGCCCTTATCGGACGCATCAACCGTGATGCCGAAGTTACCAAAGCGCTGAACCATAAACTCGAACATCAGCTTTACATCGACCATTTAACCTCTCTCCCCAATCGGCAAGCCTTGATCCGCGATATCCACAGCGAGCGGTTTTACGCGCTGATGCTTCTGAATATCGACAATTTCAAAGAGATTAACGATTTTTACGGCCATGCGATGGGAGACAAAACCCTCCTCAAGCTCGCAACGTCGATCTCCGAGATCATCCGGAATTATCCGATGAAACTCTACAAAATGCCTTCCGACGAATTTGCCATCGTCCTGACCGAACCGCTCAGCCATTCGAAGCTCGACCAAGCCCGTACGTCCATGATCAACCAGCTCGAAGAAAACCACTACGATCTCGACGGCGCAAGCATCTACATCTCGTTGACCGTCGGCATGGACATCTCCGACAACAGCCGTGCCCACAGCCGCATTGCTCTGCTGGTCAATGCCGACATGGCGCTCAAATCGGCCAAAAAGCGCCATATCAGTTACCTGCTGTACGATGAAACGATGCAAATCAAGCAAGAATACCAGCAAAACATTTTGTGGAATAAAAAAGTCAAAGAAGCGATCGAAGAGAACCGTTTCACCCTGCACTATCAGCCTGTCGTCGATCAGCAAGACGGCAGCATTATCGAATACGAGGCGCTTATCCGCATGATCGATCATGACGGTTCGATCATCTCTCCCGCCTATTTCCTTCCGGCGGCGAAAAAATCGCGTCTCTACCCGCTGATTTCGCGGTTTGTGATCGATGAAGTGTTTAAAATGCTGGAAACGACCCCGCACACCTATGCGATCAATCTATCGGTCGATGACATTATCGATCCGCACACGCGAGAATATCTCATGAAAAAACTGAGCTATTCGATCCATTCCGAACGTCTTGTTTTCGAGCTTCTCGAGAGTGAGGGAATCGAAAATTATCAGGAAGTCTCGTCGTTTATTTCCGAGGTCAAACGCTTTGGAAGCAAAATTGCCATCGACGACTTCGGAACGGGTTATTCCAATTTCGCCCATATCATCCGGCTCGATGTCGATATCCTCAAAATCGACGGGTCACTGATCCGTAATGTCGATACGGATCCGAATGCACAGACGATTTTGCATGCCGTCGCTGCGTTTTCCAAACATCTTGGATTCAAAACAGTCGCCGAGTTTGTCCACAATGAAACGGTTTATGAAAAATGCCGCGAACTCGGGGTCGATTATCTGCAGGGATATTACATATCGCCGCCCAAGCCCCTAGCGTAGCAAAGTAATCCGAAATCCTTTGCGCTCTCCTTCGCAAACGGAAATATCGCCTCCGTGCGATGCAGCAATGTTCTTGGCCAATACCAATCCCAACCCGTTCCCGCGTAGTTTGGTACTCTTGAACGCTTCGAACAGCCACTTCTTGTTTTCGATGGGGATACCCGTATCGTAAATCTCGAACGTATGGATACCCTCGCCTGACGTATGGACAATTTCAATGCTTCCTTCCTCTTCATCGTCGAGTTCGATTGCGTCGATCGCATTGAATACGAAGTTGCTGAACAGCATGCTCAGCAAATCCAGATCGCCGTGCATTTCAAAATCCTCATCCGGAAAACGAAAGGTAATTTTTTTCCCGTAGCTGTAGTAGCCGATTGCATTTTCGAGCGATTCGCGGATTTGTATCCACCGAAGCGGCGTTTTTTGGGCACTGATCCCCTTGGAAAACATGAGCGTCGCTTTGATGATCCGCTCGATCCGGTACAGCGACTTTTGAATCTCCTCGACGATCGGGCGGTTTTCTTCTTTCACCCGCTTGAGAAGCGTCGATGTGAGCAGTGCGATCGAACCGATCGGATTGCGGATCTCGTGCGAAAGATGGGCCGCCATCTGCCCCATCGTGGCCAGATTTTCTTTGCGCTTTTGTTCGGTGATGTCCGTGGCGCTCAACAACCGTTTGTCGTTATGCAATGCCGACTTGATCAGATAGGCGCGCTCGTCGAACGCAACCTCGTAGTCCTCTTCGTCCAGACGAAGAGTGCCAAAAAGTTCTCCCAGCGTTTTGGCCTGCGAGTTTTGCAAAAATATCGTTCCGTCCGATTCGACAATCCAGATCGCATTGGGCAAAAATTCGATGACCTGTTCGATCGTGCTTTGCAGATGGTTGTACGACTGGCGCAGTGCGACGTACTCCTCTTCGACCTTGTAGGTCTGATCGATAAGGGCTTTGAGCTCTTCGGCCGAGATGATGTCGCCCATGGCCTAGAAATCTCCCAGCTGCATCAAGATGCGATACAGTCCGTACGCATCTTTGGTCCCGGCAAGTTCGCGGATCGAGTGCATCGCCAGCTGCGGTATCCCCACGTCGATCGTCTCGACTCCCAAGCGGGTCGAGGTGATGGGTCCGATCGTGGAACCGCACCCCATGTCGCTTCGGGTTATGAAGGTCTGGGTCGGTACGTGCAAAGCCCGAGCGCACTGAAGAAACCGCCCCTGCGTCCGTGCCGATGTTGCGTACCGCTGATTGGAGTTGATTTTGATGACGATTCCGCCATTGAGCTGCGGAGCATGTTCGCTCTCATGTTTGGAAGGGAAATTGGGATGCTGCGCATGGGCGTTATCGCACGAGACCATCAGGCTTCGGCGCATCAGCACCCCGTAATCCGGTCCCGCAATACGTCGAAGCGTCTCTTCGACAAACGTCCCCGCTGCCCCGACGTGCGTTTCGCTTCCAACTTCTTCGTGGTCCATGCAGGCGAGCATCATCGGATAGGTCGTCTCAAGCAGTGCGTGCAGCCCCACGAAACAGCTGGCAAGATTGTCCAGACGTGCCGAGGCCACAAACTCATCGTTCACCCCGATGAAGGAGCCTTTTTGGAGATCGTAAAAGCTCAGTTCGTGCGCCAGCAGCGTCAGATCGGCCGTATTTTCCTGAATCTGCGAGAGGATGAAGTGTTCGAAATCAACCTCTCCCGTCGCGATGAGGGGAACGATGTCGGTCTGGGCGTTGATGGAACGCGACGAATTGGCTTCCTTGTCCAGATGGATCGCCAGCGAGGGGATCATGGCGATGGGCCGCTCAATGTTGATCAGCGCCTCTTTTCGCACCTCCCCTTCCAGATAAACGACCCGTCCCGCCAGTCCGAGGTCGCGGTCAAACCACGGGTTCAGCAATACGCCGCCGTAGGGTTCGACCCCCAGCCGCTTGACGCCCGCGGACGTCGTCAGCGGATTGGGCTTGAGACGCAGATGGGGCGAATCGGTATGCGCCCCCACGATCATGTACCCTTTTTCCGCACACGGAGGATAGGTGAACGCAACGATCGACGAATCGTTTCGGGTCACATAGTAGTCCTGCCCCTCGATCAACATCCATTCTTCGTCTTCTTCGAGACGGTGGAATCCGCGGCATTCCAGTGTCTGTGCCATCCACGCAACCGCATGAAACGGTGTCGGGGAGGCATTGATGAAACTGAGCAGTTCTTCGTTAAATTCGCGCATATTTTCTTACTCTCTGTCTAAATTTAATTTTTTAATTACCCGATAACTTCGACAATACCCGTTTCATTACTCAAAATCATCGTTTTGATCCGCTCCGCATACCCAAGTAAAAGCTCCGCATTTTTCTCTACCGAACTGTTGCCGGTACGTAGCCAGATTATATGAGGGGGAAATCCGTGATAGGTGGTAAGATCGTTGAAATCGGAGTCTTTGGTCACAATAACAAAACCGTTTGTTTTAGCGTATTCCCAGACCTCATAATCGGAGGCTTTATCGAGACCAAGAGCAGCAACGTGAGCCGATTCGGGGAAAGCGTCACTTATTTTTGCGACCAATCTGTACGATAGATTCTGGTCGAACAATAGTTTCATGCGCAGATCGAAACTTTGTGTTCTTTATCCGCAGCATACGAAAGTGCCGCAAGAATATCCTCTTCATTCAGTTCGGGAAAATCTTCGATGATTTGGGCGAAACTCATCTTGTTCGCGAGCATATCGAGGATATCATACACGCTGATCCGCATACCCCGAATCGTCGGTTTTCCCGAACGGATTAGAGGGTTAATGGTGATGATGGATCGGTATTCAGACATACGATCTCCTCATGAATAATTGGTAGATTATAGCAAATCTTTAGTGATACTTTCCAATCACTTATTTAATACAAAAATTTGGGTACAAGATAAGCGTACGTTTTGTCAAATTAAGAAATTTCTTTGAGTAATTTATGAATATGCGGAAGTACATGCTGGACCCAAATTTCATTAGCCATATTTTCAAGGTCGCTTTCAGAGAATATTTTTGTCGTAATCTCGTAATATTCTTTGTACTCCAATAGAAACCAAACAGCTGCGATTTGTTCAGTTAGATTTGGTGTGGAAGAATCAACTCTTTTCCCTGAAATAACACCGATTAAATCCATATAAGTTTTATATCGCTTTTCTTTTAACTCTCTATTCCGATTATCAATCCATTTAATAAATACGAAAATACCTGCAATTGACACAGTAATTAAACCAATAAGGTCTTTGTTTTGTGATATGAACTGTAAAATCATCATTTCCAATTCCTCCCTTTTGGCGTATAACGACAGGATTAAATCACATCCACATCGTCTAAAGCACTTAATTCTTCAATCACCTTGTTATCGACCCGTATCGCCGAATCGATGACGACGTCGACGAGTTTGGAGACGATGGTGAGCTTGATCTGCCGGCGTCCCGGATGACGCCGGACGAGGGTGTAGAGTTTTTCGAGGCTCTCGAGATTGTCGCTGAGACGGATGCGTATTTGCAACGGCTCCTGCGGTGCTTCGACGATCTTCGTCTCCACCTTTTTCGCCTCTTTTTTCGCTTCGGCGAGGGTCATGATCTTGGTGACGCTGATACGGGTGAACATCTCGGTATGGGTCACCTTGACCTTGAAGGCGATCGGTTCGTCCTGATCCATCGCTTCGAGCTGATCGATCTTGTCGGAGAAGAGCATCATCTCGATGTTGCCGTGGAAGTCCATGAGGTTGACGAGGCCGAACATGGACCCTTTTTTCGACATTTTTTTCGTGATCTCCTCGACCTTGCCGATGAAGATCGCGGTGGAGCCGTCGGCGATGTTCTCGATCTCGCTGGAGAGGGTGTAGTTGATCAGGTCGATCTGCTCGCGGTAGTTGTCGAGCGGGTGACCCGAGACGTAGAAGCCGAGCGTCTCTTTTTCGAAATCGAGGATGCTTTTGAGGTCGTATTCGTCGTAGTTTTTGAGTTCCACATCGACGGTCGTGACCTCCTCGTCATCCCCGAAGAGGCTGAATTGGGACTCTTTTTTCAGCGATGAGCCTTTTTTGGCCGTTTCGACAAGGATTTCGACCTGCTCCCGCAGCGCACGGCGCGAATAGCCAAAATGATCCAGCCCCCCGGCTTTGATGATGCACTCGATCACCTTCTTGTTGACCTTCTGCGGCTCGATCCGGTTGATGAAGTCTTTGATGTCTCTGAATTCCCCCTCGCTCCGCGCTTCGAGGATCGATTCGACGGCCGCTTCGCCGACCCCTTTGATCGCTCCCAGACCGAAGAGGATCTGGTCGGCACCGTCTTTGGTGATCGCCGAGAATTCCAGCTGAGAATGGTTGATATCGGGGGCGCCGAGGGTAATTTTCATCCGTTTGGCTTCGTCGATGTATTTGACGACCTTGTCCGTGTTGTCTTTTTCCGACGTCAGGAGCGCCGCCATGAACTCCTGCGGGTAGTACGTCTTGAGCCATGCCGTCTGGAACGTGACCATCGCGTAGGCGGCCGAGTGCGATTTGTTGAACCCGTATCCGGCGAATTTTTCGATCAGGTCGAAGAGTTCGGAAGCCTTCGCATAATCGAGTCCTTGTTTCTGGGCTCCCTCACTGAACTCCTTGTTGTACTTTTGCATCTCTTCGATCTTCTTTTTCCCCATCGCGCGGCGCACGATGTCCGCGCCGCCGAGGCTCATCCCTCCGACCGTCTGAACGATCTGCATGACCTGCTCCTGATAGACGATGACCCCGTAGGTGGGTTTGAGGATCGGCTCCATGGAGGGGAACGTATAGCTGATCGCCTGACGGCCGTGCTTACGTTCGATAAAGTCGTCGAGCATCCCCGACTCCATCGGTCCCGGACGGTAGAGAGCCAAAACCGCGATAAGGTCCTCGAACGAACTTGGTTTGAGCCGTTTGTTCAGATCCTGCATCCCCGAACTCTCGATCTGGAACATCCCGATCGTCTCCCCGCTCTGGATCGTTTCGTACACCTTGGGATCGTTTTCGTCGATCTCATGCCAGTTGATCGTCTTGTCGTAGCGGTTTTTGATCAGTTTGATCGCGTTGTCGATCACGTCGAGCGTTTTGAGGCCGAGGAAGTCGAACTTGATCAGGTCGACGTCTTCGAGGTAGTTGAGCGAATACTGGGTGACGAACGTCTCCTCGCCCGAGGGTTTGTAGATCGGGGTTTTCTTCCACAACGGTTCGTTGCTGATAACGACCCCCGCCGCATGCATCCCGGCGTTGCGCTTCAATCCTTCGAGCTTTTTGGAAAATTCCCATACCCGCGCCGCTTGTTGGTCGTTTCCGATCAGTTCGGCGATTTTCGGCTCTTTCTGGAATGCTCCGGGCTTGAATTCTCCCCCTTTGGTCTTGCCGTTCAGGGTGATTCCCAGCTCGTCTGGGATCAGCTTGGCCATCATGTCCGCCTGCGAGAGAGGCATATCAAGGACGCGGGAAACGTCGCGGATGACCCCTTTGGCCAAAAGCGAACCGAACGTGATGATCTGCGCCACCTGCTCGCGCCCGTACTTGCGCACGACGTAGTCGATGATCTCGCCGCGGCGCGCCTGCATGAAGTCCATATCGATATCGGGCATCGATACCCGCTCGGGGTTCAGAAAACGCTCGAAGAGGAGGTCGTACTTCATCGGGTCGATGTCGGTGATCTCGAGGCTGAACGCGACGAGGCTCCCCGCCGCCGATCCCCGCCCCGGCCCCACGGCGATCCCCATCTTTTTGGCTTCGCGGACGAAGTCCCAGACGATCAGCATGTACCCGGGGAATTTCATCTGATTGATGACGTCCATCTCGAACTCAAGGCGCTCGCGGTACTCCTGGTGACGCTCGGCTGGGACGTGTTTGAGCCGCTCTTCGAGACCGAGGCGGCAGCAGTGGATGAAATATTCCGCATCGTTTTTGTCTGCGGCGGATCGCCGTTTTTTTGGCTCGACGCTCTCATCATCGGCTTCGTTGTCGATGTTCAGCCCCTCTAACTCAGCGTACTCACGGGTAAATTTGAAGTTCGGCGGCGTCGGGTTTCCGAGCTTGAGTTCCAGCTGGCATTTCTCGACGATCTCCTGCGTGTTGTAGAGCGCTTCGGGAATGTCGGCGAAGAGTCTGGCCATCTGTTCGGGGGATTTGATGTAAAACTCATGGACCGAGTGGCGCATCCGATTGGGGTCGTCGTAGAGTTTATTCATTCCGATACACATGAACGCTTCATGGTACTGCGCGTCGTCGGCGTAGGTGTAGTGGGTGTCGTTGGTGGCGACGAGTTTGATCCCCGTTTCGCGTGAGAGGCGGATCACCGGCTCGTCGATGAAAAGCTGGTCGCTGATCCCGTGGCGCATGATCTCCATGTAAAAATCGTCCCCGAAGATATCGCGGTACTCCAGCGCGATCCGTTTGGCCTCATCGTATCCCCCTGCCCCGTTTTTGACGTTGCGCTCGCTGTTGGTGTTAAGATGCCAGTTGACTTCCCCCTGCAGACACGCGGAGGTGCAGATGATCCCCTCGGAGTTTTCGCGCAGCAGCTGTTTGTTGATACGGGGAAAGTAGTAGAAGCCGTCGATGTAGGCTTTGGAGGAGAGGTACATGAGGTTTTTGTAGCCGATCTCGTTTTTGGCGAACAAGCAGACGTGGAACCGCTGCTTGATGCTTTTGTCCCCCAGCTCCTCGCCGTTGTGGATGTAGGCTTCCATCCCGATGATCGGTTTGAGGCCGGCTCCGCGCATCTGATGGTAAAAATCGATCGCGCCGAACATGTTTCCATGATCTGTCATCGCGACCGACGTCATCCCCAGTTCCTTCACCCGGCTGGCAAGCGCCGAGATTTTGTTCGCACCGTCAAGCAAAGAGTACTCGGTGTGGAGGTGCAAATGGGTAAAGGGTGGAATGCTCATCAAAAAAACCTTCTAGTCAAATCTAATAGGATTATAGACGAACGGCCATTAAGAACTTATTTAAGGGGTGACGTTTACACCCATATGGCTGCACCCTTTAGCGTCGCCGCCTCGGCACGCCTGCGCAAAGAGGCTCGATGCACGGTAAGGATTTTGGGCCACGCCCATCCCTTTTTCATACAGTGTTCCGAGCTGGAAACACCCTTCCGCACTTCCCCCCGCACAAGAGCGTTCAAATGCTTCTGCGGCTTTGACGTAATCGTGATATTCCAATGCCGTTTGGCCTTCCCCAAGACCATCCGCGCAGGCAAAGCTTCCAATGGCCATGAAGGCAACGATGTTCAGTACTTTTTTCATGGTTGTATTTCCTTTGTTTTTTTATTTATCTGTTTCGGATGCGGACTGTTATCTCAACGTATTTCATCGCGCTCCTTGATCAGGATTGATTCGGACCGAGCAGGTCATCCCCGCGGCGAGGGTAAACCCCTCCGGTACGTGATCGATTTTGATCCGCACCGGAATCCGCTGCGCCAGCCGCACCCACGTAAACGTCGGATTGACGTTCGCCAGCAGCCGCTCTCCTGTCGCGTTGTCGCGGTCGGTGATCCCCCGCGCGATGCTCTCGACGTGCCCGCGAAGAAAAACGTTCGTCCCCAGCGGATTCATCACCGCCTCATCGCCGACGCCGATTTTGGCAAGCTTATGCTCCTCGAAATAGCCGTACACCCAAAACGTCCCGCTGTTGATGAGGGAGAGGCGGTTTTCCCCCGCCTTGACATAGTCCCCCTTGCGCAGCAGGAGGTTCGATACCCACCCCTCCGCGGGGGCGCGGACAAACGAGCGCTCCAAATCCAGGCGTGCCGATTCGACTCGGGCGTGCGCCTCCTCGACATCGGCGCGGGCTATGGCGGCCTCGTACGCCGCATCCTCGGTGCTTTCACGCGAGACGACTTCGTCTCCCGCAAGAGCGCGCCGCGAAGCCTGATGCGTTCTCATCGTCAGAACCGCTTTTTTCGCCTCCAGCGTCGCTTTGGCCTCACTCAGCGCGTGATGGAACCGTTCGGAATCGATCTCGAAGAGCACCTCCCCCGCTTTGACATGCTGATTGTCTTGGACCGCGACGC
>NZ_JQGL01000090.1 GCF_000747095.1 Sulfuricurvum sp. MLSB | reverse complement strand
CTTGAAGACTACAAGGTTAATAGGCTAGGTGTGTAAGAGCAGTAATGCTTTCAGCTGACTGGTACTAATAGAACGTTCGTCTTTATCTATGCTCACCGCCTTATTAAGCATAAGTGTGGAATGTGCATGCAGTTACGAAATGTTGACGACTTAACAATAAAAATACATCTAACAAAACTCTCAGAATAGAGTCTATCCAGGTAGATCCTCTTCTGAGTGTTCAGGTGGCTATAGAGAGGG
Source organism: Sulfuricurvum sp. MLSB (assembly GCF_000747095.1). Taxonomy (GTDB): domain Bacteria; phylum Campylobacterota; class Campylobacteria; order Campylobacterales; family Sulfurimonadaceae; genus Sulfuricurvum. The sequence goes on along the minus strand of NZ_JQGL01000090.1, from coordinate 10,248 downwards.
GGAAACGCCCGGTCCCATTCCGAACCCGGAAGCTAAGACCCTCATCGCTCATAATACTGCATCTTTCAGGTGTGGAAACGTAGGTCGCCGCCTGGCCTCAGATTTTTCTTCTCTTACTTTTTTAATCCCCTTTTTTAACAATCACAGCAAAACTTTTACTTTACAACCCTTATTGACTTTTTTACGAATGCACTTTTTTGTACGGCAGGATCCAACGGCTTGCAGGTGAGCACATTTGCCGCCAGTATCTCTTTACCCTTCCACATAAACTACAATTTTACACCCTCTTATGGGCAACCTATCACAAAATTGTCACGCATAGTGTTACTATTTGATACAATGTGACAATTTCGTTATTCATTCATTAACTTAGGTAAAAGATTGTTTTTAAGACTAATAGCGGATAAAACGTCTTTTATTGCTCCTTTTGACGCTTTATTGACCATAACTAAATGAAATAAATCGTCATATTACAGATGTGATCTCTATTATAAGAAAATGCAATAGTTTGATCGTTTTGTGTTAAGTTTCGATTAATTTTAACAGACCTATAATGATGTTGTAAGCGAGCCACTCAGTGGTTCAATCTATAAACTTATCGAGGAGAATTAATGAAACGTTCAATCAAAATCGCGGTCGCTGCTGCTATCGCTCTTAGTGCTACATCAGCATTCGCAACAAATGGGGATAACCTGATAGGCTTTAGTGCAAAGTCACGTGCAATGGGTGGAACAGGTATTGCCAACTTTAACGGAGCTGATGCGGCACTGACTAACCCGGCGCTTCTTGCTAAAACAAAAACAAAAAATTCGTTTTCGTTTGCAGGTACAGTCTTTAATTCGGATGTAAAAGTTGAGTCAACTGCTGGTAATGCAAGTAATCCGGCTATTGGTGTTAGCAAAACAAGTGATGAAGGTATTAGTATGATACCTTCTATTGCTCTTTCTCATAGAATTAATGATGAAGTTGTATTCGGACTGGGTATGTATGGAACTGCCGGTATGGGTACAGACTGGAGAGGAAGCACCGGGCTAGACAATACGTTGGGTCAAGTAGATTTATATAATATGAGAAGTTCTTTAATGCTCATGCAGTTTGCTCCAGCATTATCGTATGGTAACGACACATTTGGTGTCGGTGTTACTGCGATTGTTCAGTATGGCGCATTGAGTATAGATTATGACACAAGTGACGCTACTCATGTAGGTAGCGGTACTTCAAATGATTTCGGGTTGGGATTTGATGTTGGTGCCTACTACAATCCTGTAAAAGAATTAACAATCGGTCTTAATTATAAGTCTGCAATTGATATGGAATATAAAAATCAAATCTCTGATGCAGCAGCAGCATTTGGTTATGGAAGTAATCCTCGAGCGTTACCTGGAAAGTCAGATCATCTTGAACAACCAGAAGAGTATGGTATTGGAGTTGCGTACAATATGGGTGCTATGACATATACTATGGATGTAAAAGAGATTAAATGGTCTGATGCAAAAGGGTATAAAGATTTTGGTTGGGACGATCAAACGGTGTACGCTCTGGGTGTGAAATACAGTGCAGATGATTTTTGGCTGGGTGCCGGTTTTAACTACGGAGAAAATCCTGTTCCAAACAATAAAAGTACTGTACCGGTAACTGGTAACCCTGCTTTCAATAACGATGGTGACACTATGAATCTTTTCAACTATGCAATGTTCCCTGCAACGGTTGAGACTGCGTATACGATAGGTGGAGGATATTCATTGGATAAGACTATGTCGATTGACGCAGCATTTACATACACTCCGGAAGTAACTGATACTGTAAGTGCAGCAACTGTTGGAGCAGGTAATGTAACTACTAAACATTCTCAAAACGCGTTAACATTAGCGCTTAATTTCGATTTCTAGGAAATTATCTTTCTCTCCCCTCGGGAGAGGTTCACAATCCATTCACTTTTCCCAGCGATAATAAGAGTTCAAAAATCTTGTGCTGTTATTATCGTTTATTTGATGTCTTTGTGATAAAATATACCCTTGACAAAAAAGGGCACACGGCTCAAAAGCGATTACTTAGAGGAGAAACATATGTTTAACAGATTATTTATGGGCGCAGCTGCGCTTTCATTGGCGGCTTCAATGGCATTTGGTGCCCAAGGGGCAAAATTCTATATCGGTGAAGGCGATAAAGAAAAAGTATATATGGATATGGTCAATAACAAAATCACGACGATCGGATTTGTATTGTCTGATCCGCATGAACGTATTAACGATGCGTATAAAACGAAATACGGCGGGACAAATCTTGATAATCTCGGGTTTTTCTCAGTTACCAAAGATGCAGCAGTCGGGCCATTGCTTTTGAAAGAGCCGTCATTGGGTGGATTCAGTCCGTTTAACCTCCATGTATGGAAAAAGCAATCTGAAGATAAAACCTACGTAGGGCACATCACTCCTGAAACCATGCTTGATATTACAGGGGTAAAAGATGCAGACGTACGTGCTAAATTTATCGCGACATTTCCTGAACTCGATGCAATGATCGAAAAAGAGATCGGGAACAAAGTTCAAATCGTAGAGTACAGTGCATTACCGGCAAAACCGATGATGACGTTTGAACTTCCGTTTGAGCGAGGGGCTAGCCTGGAAACCGCTATCGCCGATTTCCAGGGGAAATTCGAAGAGACGTTTGAGGGGAACCAGTACATCATCGCCGGGTACAAAGATATCAAGGCGTCGATGACCGATGCAAACATCGAATTCGGCCGTTTCGATGCGTACTGGGTTTACTCACTGTGCCATTTTAAATTTTCCGAAGGGATCTTTAACCAGGGGCGTCCCGACGCGGGTGCGTTCGCACCGTGTTCAATGTACATGTATATCGAAAAAGGGTCAAACAAAATCATGATCGGTATGCCGCGTCTGGCGACATGGACTGCGGTAATGGGGATCAAAGATCAGAAAATGGTCGATTCAATCAATGCGTTGGATGTCGAGATTACTAAAATCATGAAAGAACTCGGAGCGAAAGAGCTATGAAAAAGTTCCTCTCTTTAATTTCAGCGGCAATTGTCGTCGCGTTTTCCGGATGTGCGGGCATCTCTCCTTCCACAGAGGGGAATGCTCCGGCAGAAAAAGAGGTTGCGGCGTATAAAATCGCTCCTTATGCATCGGTAGAGGATACAAAGTCAAAACTTGCGTCTGCAGGGTTTGAGGTAGTCGGAACCTACAAAGGGGATGCCGGAACAACGGTATTGTTCACAAGTGCACAGATGAAAGCGGACTCCAACAAAGCGACCCGCGGTCTTGCTGCGGTCGGCCGTTTGCTGGTGGATGACGAGCGCAAGCAGATCAGCATCGCAAATCCTGTCTATTTCGGCAAAGCATTTATGCAAGATGAGTACAGCCATGCGGCTTCATCCGCTCAATTGGCATCGCTAGAAAAAGCATTCGGTCCTTGTAAAGATTCTACCGATAAATGGGAGTTCGCAGGTCTTGAGGGGTACCATTTCATGGTCGGGATGCCTTATTATCAAGACATGACGGTCGTAGGGGAAGGTTCAACCGCGGATCTGGTTGCCAAGGCACAAAAAGCGAAAGGGACAACAGCTGTTGTCAAATTGGGAGATGATCGCTATGTGGCATTTGTCGCACTGGATCGTCGGACAAACGGTTTTGTGAAAAAAATCGGGACCCAAAATGGTCAATTGTTGCCATGGGCCGTATTGATCGAAGACGGTAAAGCCAAAGCGCTCAGTGCGAAATACTTTATTGCCATCAGCTATCCGCTGCTTACAATGTCTGAATTTATGACGATTGCCACTGTTCCCGGTGCGATTGAAAACGATTTGAAAAAGATCTTCAAATAATTGATACGCCGACGGAGTCAAACCCCGTTCGGCTACGCTAACGCTGGGTTTTACTCAGCGTAAGGCTCACACGCAGTAACCGCGCTTGAAACCTCCTCTTTGTTCACACTCTAAATTTAGTACTTTCTAGCAGTTTTTCTACCACATCACGATAATAACTTTTTAGCGTTTCATTTCCTAAGGCCACCGGGGGCTCGCCGTTGTCAGACCCTTCCCGGATATCCATATTGAGGGGAATCTGTCCCAACAGTGGAACGTTATAGCGTTCAGCAAGACGTGCCCCGCCGCCGGTGCCGAAAATATCGTAGCGGGTTCCTGTGTCGGGAGCAACGAAATAGCTCATGTTTTCAACAAGGCCGCCGATAGGGACATGAATGTCCTGAAACATCCGGATCGCGCGGCTGACGTCGTCGCTGGCGACGAGCTGTGGTGTCGTGACGATAACCCCTGCCGTGATAGGGAGTTCCTGCGCCATGGTTAGCTGGATGTCCCCGGTCCCCGGAGGCATGTCGATCACGAGGAAATCAAGCTCTCCCCACGCGACGTCTTCGAGGAACTGGATCAGCGCCGAGACGGCGACGGAGGAACGCCATACGAGCGGGGTGTCGGAGGTCGGAGTCGTCAAAGCAACGCTCATGATCTTGAGGCCGTAGTTTTCGCTCGGGACAATCTGGTTGTCGTCGTTCCAGCGAATTTTTTCAAGATCGGTATTGGTCAGGCGGGGGACGTTGGGGCCATAGACGTCGGCATCCAGAATCCCCACTTTGTACCCTTTTTGGGCGAGAGCGATGGCGAGGTTGACGCATACGGTACTTTTACCGACTCCTCCCTTGCCGCTCGTGACCGCAATGACGTTCGCAGCATACGGTGCGCGGTTGTTGGGGGCCGCGCTGTTGCCGTAGTTGATATCTTTTTGCGAAGTGCTTTTTTTGGTAATCTCCAGCGATGCGAATTGATCGCCAAACACCGCTTCAATCGCCGATTTGACGGTAAGGTAGGAATCGTCGCTGACGGTCAGAAGTTCAACTTTGGCATGATTGTCTTTGACTTTAACTTCGGAGATGAGCTTGAGTTCGCCGAGCGTACGGCTGAGCCCCGGATACGCGAGTGCGTAGAGAGCGGTTTCGAGTTCTTTAGTGTTCATACGGATTCCCCCGAACTTCGCGTGCCAGAAGGGCTTTGGTTCCGGTTGCTTTTTGGGCCAATTTTGCCAGCGGGGCGCGGGCTCCGGGATATTCGAGACTGAGGCGGTGACATTCGCTGATACGATCATCGATGGCGTTGTTCAACGAAGCGATTACTTCCGCAAGTATTCCGTTTTCATCCGATTTATTCAAAAGATCTTTGATCAGCATTTCGCGCGAGTGCATCTGCATGGCGATGCCGTTTTTGTGCCCAATGGCAATGAAATCGGCGGCACTGAAATAAAGTCCCGAGAAAAAGGTATTCAGAAAATGGTTTTCAAGGGTTAAAAACTTGCTTTGCTGTTGATGGCGTTTGTTCATTCGCGCGCTCCCAGATTGACTTCGGCGGCTTTGGCAACATCCGGATCGGTGTCGTTTAAGAGGAGGCTGATGATCTCTTTGGGTGCGCCGCTGTTTTCGGCCAGTCGCATGCGCACCATTTTATCATTATCGTCGGCAAGGACTTTGAGAAGCTTCGCGGGGGTGTTCGGATTGCCGGAGAGCCCGTCACGAACGATTTTTTCATCACTGAAAAATTTCTCAAGCACATCGCCCGGCGTTGAGGGGTTTGTTGCGACAAGCGCGCGAACCAGGTTGATCGAATCGGAGGAGAGATGGCGAAGCACTTCAACCGGCGTATGGGGATTTTTGGCAACAGCCCAGCGTGCTCCCATGTCGACGGGATTGGATGCGATATCGATCAATAGATCGACCATGATAGGGCTGTATTCTTTGTCACGCTCATACACTGAGGTGCGCAAAGAAAGATTCATGGCAACCTGCCCGACGATCTCTTTATTCGCTTTGAATGCGTTGTATATTTCGGCCACCTGCTCTATGGGGAGGGTTTTGTCTTCTAAAAACTCGATCATTTTGGCGGTATCGGACTCTGCGATTGCGGCGGATAGGGCATTGACGCTCATCATCGTTTCCTTGTTATATAAAAGTATTAAAAAGTTAATCGCCATACTATCAAAAAGTGATTAAATGGCAAGTATTAATATTCGTCTATAAGTCAAAAAACAGAACTCGCTATATAAGAAAACGTAAAAAAACACCCAATCATCGGATGTCGCAAAAATGTGATAATTATGTAACATATTGTAATAGGTGTGTACGTCAAAACAGGTAATTTAACAGTAATTAAGAGTCTCAAACCTATAATGGAAGCGGTAATTCCGTAATTAATCGCACCGCTTGTGTGTGCATACTAAAAACAAGGAGCACGGATGAACAGATTGCTAAAAACACTATGTGTTGCGGCATCACTGTCGGCAGCAGCTGCAATGGCGGCTGATGGATATGCTAACAAAAATATCCTTATTTCTGCCGAAGAAGCGGTCAAGCTGATCGGTAATCCAAAAGTGATGTTCGTATCGGGTGATAACGAAGATATTTATAAACTCGGTCACATTAAAGGTTCGGTAGAGATGTACGCTCACCACCTTCACCATTCAGAGATTGACGGAGAGATGCACTGCGCACCTTTGTACCGTTGTGTTGACGATGCCGAAAAATACATCGGCAGCAAAGGGATCAGTAATGACATGACGATCATTGCGTACGATGACTTCAAAGGACCGAATGCGACAGGTGTTTATTCATTTTTTGACAGCTTCGGCCATAAAAACGTCAAAGTCCTCAACGGCGGACGTGCGGCAATGATGGCTTACGATCCGGCTCAAAAAGAGTACGATGCGTTGAACAAAGAGCTTAAAGCAGCGAAAAAAATCGAAAAAGATGCGAAAGAAGCCTTGAAAAAAGAGGGTGCTGATAAAGCAGCACTCGATGCGACAATCAAAAAAGCATCCGAAGAAGCTAAAGCGCTTACTGCGAAAATGGCGGAAGTAGAAAAACGTCTTTTGGTTATCAAAGGCGATGAAGTCGTTAAACCTAAAACCTATAAAATTGATCCTAAAAAGATCAAATGGAGCGTTATTGCGGGTAAAGAAGAAGTTAAACACGCAATGGACGATATACTCAAAAACGGTAAAAAATCCAAATACGTCATCATCGATTCACGCGGTATGGGTGAAATTATCGGTGAACGCAAAATGGATAACGTTGCGCGCGGCGGACACGTTCCGGGGGCAACCTTTATCGAATGGAGCCAAATCTCGGATGCCGATAAAAAGCTGTCATTCAAATCGGCTAAAGAGATTCAAGCGGTATACGATAGATACGGTATCACCAAAGATAAAACGATCTATGCGTATTGCCATGTAGGCGCAGGGCGCAGCTCAGAGCACATTACGGCGCTTCAATTGCTCGGTTACAAAAACGTCAAAGTCTTCACCGGAAGCTGGGACGTTTGGGGTAACGATATGAACCTTCCGATTAAACGATAAGGCAGAACTATGACAAAAGTAATGAACAATAACCGCCGTGATTTCCTGAAAGTATCGGGAATGACGGCTGCGTTGGTAGCTTCACAAGGCTCACTCTTCGCGAAAACAAACGTTATGTCGGTAGAGAACGGGAAAGAGAACTATCCTAATACCAACTATACCGAGAATATGTACCGCAACGAATTTGCGTTTACCTACGGAAAAAAAGAAGAACACGGTTTTGCGTACCACTGTGTAAACTGCCAGGGTAACTGTGCATGGGAAGTTTGGTCACACAACGGTGTTATCACTCGTGAAAACCAATCGGCTCGCTATCCGATCATCAATGCCAAAATCCCTGACTTCAACCCGCGCGGATGTAACAAAGGGGTTCAGCACTCACAGGTAATGTACCAAAAAGACCGTATCCTCTACCCGATGAAACGTGTCGGTGAACGCGGCGAAGGAAAATGGAAACGTATCAGCTGGGATGAGGCGGCAGAAGAAGTATGCCAGCAAATCTTTACCTGCTTGACCGATCCGGAACGCGGACCGGACAAATTGATGGTACACGCCGGTACGGGTCTTTTGACCGAAGGGCGCCGTGGAGCACCGCTTCGTTTCTCGACTCAGCTCGGTGCGATCCGTATTTATCCGTCATCCTACCTCGGGGATATGTTCTCGGGTGCGGCGATTGCATACGGTGAGGGTAACCTCGGCTGTACATGGGACTTCATGTACACCGTCGATACTGCCGTAATGTGGGGTGGAAATCCGTCGGTTTCCCGTATCCCGGATGCTCACTTCGTATGGGAAGGCAAATACAACGGAGCGAAAATTATTACGATTACTCCGGAATTCAACGCGACGGCTAAATCGTCTGATCTGTGGATTCCGATCAAAGCAGGTGCGGACAATATCCTCGCAATGAGCGTTATCAATGTTATCCTGAACGAAAAACTCTATAAACCCGAGTTTATGAAATCGTTTACCGACCTTCCGTTCCTGGTTGATGTCGAAACACAAAAATTCATCCGCCGTTCGGATATGGAACACGCGAAAAACGATGAAGACCATCACAAATACATGGAAGAGTTTTACTGCTGGAATACGGCGAAAAACGAAATCGCTTTGATGCCGGGTACCGAAGGAAGTGCGATCAAGTCACTTCGCCTCGACGAGCAGGGGATTACACCTGCGCTTGAAGGTACATGGACGATCAAAGACATGCACGGACATACGCGCAAAGTAACCACCGTATTTGAAATGCTGAAAACATCGGCAGCGAAATTTGCTCCTGAAGCGACTAAAGAGATTACGGGTGTTCACCCTGACACCGTTCGCCAATTGGCACGCGATATCGCGATTCCGAAAGTCGTTGAAATCACTACCGGGTTCTCGTTGAATAAATACTTCAACGGTGTTATGACAATCTGGAACGTTGCGTCTATCTGCGGTTTGACCGGGCGTATGGGACCATACGGCGGTATCAATACCGAGAACGAATTTACCCTCTCGGGCCTTGGCGCATTGTCAGGATTCAGCGGTAAATATAACCCGCGCTTCGGTTCGGGATTTGTCGGCGAGTTCGTATTCGGTGACGGATTGGAAACATTCGACAAATATTTCAGCGATGAAGACGTTAAGCGTGCGCAAAACGGCATGAGCAAAAAAGAGTACATGGCTGTACTTTCTGAAATGCTCAAATCGGGCGAAAACGATAAAACAAACCAGGCATCCAAACACGGAAACGTTGTTAAGCCTTGGTGGCAGCCTGACTGTGCGCTGATCGTTGCCGACTCTAAATTCCGCCGTAACAAAGGTAGCGACTACCGTAAAGCATTCCTGAACAAAACGAAATTCTACGCATACGTAGATTATCGTATGTCAGAAGCGGCACAGTTCGCAGACATCCTTTTGCCGGCGAAATCGCACTATGAGGTGTATGACCTTCGTACGTCTCCGGGTTACCACCGTTTCACCAACCTGGCTCAGCCGGTTGCGAACATCAAAAACATCGGTGAAGCGATGGACGAGTGGTCAATGTTTACGTTCCTCGCGAAAAAACTCGAAGAACTGGCAAACCGCCCTGAAAACGTAAGCAAAGCCAAAGTCAAAGATCATCCGAAATTCGCTAAACCGGGTTTCCATGACTTGACGATTTTCCACAAAGAGTTCACCAACACCGACGAAGAGTCCGAAGGTGCAGGCGAAGTGTATCTTGGAACCGACAAAATGGCGGTTCAGGCTGCACTGGAGAAATGTGAGCAGTACGAGCCTTGGACAATGGAAAAAATGTACAAAGTGGGCGGATTCTTGCTGATCAATGAAAAAGCGGCAAAATCTTCTCCGTTGTACTCTGACCGTCCGTTCAACTCGAATGAGGATCACCTCTACAAATTCGAACGCCTTGAGACGGTTTCAGGACGCCAAACGTTCTACGTCGACCATGAAATCTTTATCAAAATGGGTGCGGCAACCAATACCGGTATGGAAGGGATTCGTCCACAGTCGAAAGATTATCCGTATGTGTTCATGACGCCGCATGCGCGCTGGTCGATCCACTCGAACTACAAAACGTCACGTACGTTGCTGCGCCTTCAGCGCGGTGTTCCTGCGATCCAGATCAACCGTGTCGTAGCAGAAGCCAAAGGGATCAAAGACGGCGATACCATCCGTATCTTCAATGCGCTGGGTGAGTTCTATGCAATGGCGAAACTCTCCTCTTCCGCACCGGCAGACGGATTGGTTATGGAGCATGGATGGGAACCGTACATGTATTTGAAAAACAAAGGGCACAATGAAGTTGTACCAACGGCATTGAACCTTCTTGAAATGGCAGACGGATGGGGGCACCTGAAATTTGGTGGTCTCTGGGACGGTAACCAAT
>NZ_JQGL01000089.1 GCF_000747095.1 Sulfuricurvum sp. MLSB | reverse complement strand
AAAATCTTTTCGAAGAGCTCAAAGCGCTCCATCCGAAAATCCACATCATGACGGCCAATCAGTTTGAACTCGCCAAGGCGATTTTGAGCTAATTTCAGCCGCTTTAGGCTATAATCGATCACTATTATAATTGCAGGAACAACCTTTTATGATCGATGTAAAACTTCTCCAAAACAATTTTGACGAAACCGCCGCCGCATTGATGCGCAAAAAAGTCTCGGTTGAGACGATTCATGAGCTCAAAACCGCCTTTGAAACCCTCAAAAGTGCCAAAACCGCCTATGAAAACGCACAGGCCAAACAAAACGAATTGAGCAAGCTCTTCGGCCAGTACAAAAAAGAGGGGAAAAATACCGACGATCTGAAAAACGAAGTCGATGCCAACAAAGCGGCTCTAACCGATCTCCTTGAAACCCAGCGCACTGCCGAAGAAGCATTGGACGCGATCATTATGCGCGTCCCCAATATCCCGGACAGCAACGTTCCCGACGGAGCGGATGAAAACGACAATATCGAAATCAAAAAAGTTCTCACCCCGCCGACCTTTTCGTTTGCTCCCAAAGAACACTGGGAACTGGCCGAACAAAACGGATGGATCGATTTCGAGCGGGGCGTCAAACTCGCCAAAAGCCGTTTCAGCGTCGTAAGCGGCATGGGAGCACGTCTGGAACGCGCCCTCATTAATTTCATGCTCGATTTCAACCGCGAACGCGGATTCGAAGAGGTGAGCGTTCCGGCCCTAGTCAACCGGCGTGCGCTGGAGGGGACAGGTCAGCTTCCCAAATTCGAAGAGGATCTCTTCAAAGTCGAAGACGAAGAGCTCTTCTTGATTCCGACCGCCGAAGTCCCCCTTACCAACCTCTATCAGGACGAAATTTTAAGTGCCGCAGAATTGCCGCTGAAAATGACGGGGTATACTTCGTGCTTTCGTAAAGAAGCGGGAAGCGGCGGCCGCGACGTACGCGGAATGATCCGCCAACACCAGTTCCACAAAGTCGAGCTGGTCGCGATTACCCGCGCCGATCAGAGCGACGCAGTGTTTGATCAGATGGTCGCGTGTGCCTCGGATCTGCTCAAAGCGCTCGAACTCCCCCACCGCCTTGTCACCCTCTGCACGGGAGACCTCGGATTCGGAGCCGCCAAAACGGTCGATCTGGAAGTGTGGCTGCCGGGCCAAAACACGTACCGAGAAATCAGCTCGGTCTCCAATACCCGCGATTTTCAGGCCCGCCGGGCTAAAATTCGCTATAAGGAAGAAGGCAAAAATCTTCTCGCCCATACCCTAAACGGTTCAAGTTTGGCCGTCGGTCGGACGATGATAGCCATTATGGAAAATTTCCAGCAGGAAGACGGCACCGTCCGTATCCCGCAAGTGTTGCACAAATACCTCTAATTTAAAGAGATCGTATGGCCGAAACCCAAGAAGAGATCATCATAATCGAAGAAATCGATACCGCAGGTTCTGAGGACTCCTCTTCGGATCAGACAAACGGTTCGGCCAAAGACGATTCCAGAAAGAAACGCCTTATCCTCGGGGCAGCCGCATTTTTGATGTTGGCACTGGCCGGAACCGGCACCTATGTGATGCTGTTTCCTCCTCATGAAGCGGCAGCAACCGCGTCGGAATCCGAGACAATCCAACCCTCCCGCGAACCCAAAGAAGAGATCATCGAACCCAGCGAACTCGAAAAAATGATCAACAAGGCCAACACCCTTTATGCCAACGGGGAAACCGCCGAAGCATTGAAACTCTACGAAAAAATCGCCCTCTACTCCGAAGCGATCTCCCAATACAATCTGGGTGTCATACAGCTCAAAGAGGGCAACTACAAAACGGCACTGGAAAACTTCAAACGTTCTATTGCCAACAGCGAAAACCGATGCGTCAGTGCCATCAATGCCGCGGTGTGTTCGCTCCATTTAAAACGGGAAAAAGACTTCAACTACTACATCGATCTTGCCGCTGCCTATCTGCCGCAAGAGAGCACGTCCCCGCTCTATTCGTATTATTACACTCTCATCAATTATTATAAGGGTCACTACCTCGAAGCGCTTAGCGCTCTCAAGCACCCGACATCCGAAGAATACCTGATCACGCAAAATAAGTTGCGCGCTAAAATCGATTCTCTTTACGGCAACTATGCGGATGCCATTAATGCCCTTGAGCATCCGTTGCAGGAAGAAGATTCCTTCTCTTTAGGGCTTTTACATGCCAATACGGGCGATCTTGCGACGGCCAAAAAATATCTCGCCGATGCGGTTATGCAAAACCCTGAGCCGGTACAGGAAAAACTGGCGTTGGCGTTTGTCAACATTAAAACAGGGATGCACGAAGACGCCTCGGCGCTGATCAAAGACGTGACGCATGCCTATCCTGACAAGGTCTATACCCCCTATCCGATCCGCGTGTTTTTGAAACCGTCCCTCTTTAATCCCGACGACGTTCAGCGTTTCTATCGAAGCCAGCGCCATGCCGCCCGCTCCAAAAACTATCAAACCGTTTTTTATTTTGCGCCGTACAAAATATTCAATGCCGCTCAAACGATCAATTACATCCGAAAAGGAAATGCCAACATCTACATAGACGATGTCGAGGGGGCCAAAGCGTATCTTGAAAAAAGTACCGATCTCTCTGTCATCGACCACGGCATTGCCCTCGCGATCCAAAAAGCGCTCGATTTCCGTCTCAGAGATGCCAACCGTCAACTGAACGATTTGCTCAAAAACAACCCGAAGCACTCTATCCTTCACTATAATCTGGCACTGACATACGCTCAACTGGGCGATTTTCCTAAAGCGTATGAGCATTTTCTCCGTTCCTACCATTTGGATGCCGATAACTATCTATCCGGTATCTTTGCCCTGATGAGCTCGGACCTGATCGGCAAACACAATGCCAAACTCTCCTCCATCCTCAAAGAAAATCTCTCAAAAGAGCCGGTCAACGAAGAATTTGAGCTCTATCGCGCCGTTTTGGACATTGCACACAATAATTTCCCCAGTGCCGCAAAATGGGTCGGAAACAAATACAAAGAACGTCCGTTTTACCTCGGGCTGAAAGTACTGATCGCTTCCGAAACCGCAGACGATGATGAAGCGAAAAAAGCTGCCGAACGGCTGATAAAAATGCAACCGGGAGATATGCTTCCCCACCTGATGTACATCGATACCCATTTCAAGCAACAAAAGCCCAAAGCGTTTGCCGGATCGGCAATCAATTACCTCAAACAACAGCGATTTCGGTACGATGATCTTTATTTCGGCCCGCAGATCACCCGGGAACGGGCGATCATGATGAGTGTCATGACAGGGCAGCTCACACCGATGATCGAACGGCTGAAAATGCAGCTTCAGACAACGGCAGGCGATACGGTAGACGTGAACGGGGCGTTAGCGCAGGCATATCTGTACAACCGTGAGTTTGAAGAGGCCTATACGCTCTACAATCAGCTTATTGACACGCACAAGATCAAAGACGGGCAAACCCTCTTTCTGGGTGCATGCGCTTCTATCGGAGCCGAACACTATCAAAACGCCATTGCCTTGCTCGAACTGTCCAAACTGACAAATCCGGCTCTCGCGGAAACCCGCTACGCGTTGGGAATGCTCTATTTGCAGATCCAGAACAACGCAGCCGCTGCCGGACAGCTTAACCGTCTTGGGAACAACGGCTTCGTCTCACGCTATTTTGATTTTGCCATCGACACCGATAAATTGGCGCATGAACCGCACAAATATCACGCTTTATAAACAAAGCGCCGCAAAAGGTAATATGAGGCCCGTAACGGCCCGTAAAGAAGATATAGCGCGGCTATAAGCGCCATCCCCTCGATGGGATAAACGAATATTCCCATCGCTACTACGATCACCGCGATCAAAAATCTGAGCAGATGAAATGACTTGAAACTGATCTTTTTAAAGCTTGGATAGCGGATATTGCTCACCATCAAGACAGCCAATGCCGCACCAAGCGGCAGCATCAAAAACTTCAGTTCCCCGTACTCTTCGTAACGTTCGAGAAGCAGCACCGCCGTAGCGATCATAATGGCCGCTGTCGGAATCGGCAGTCCGATAAAAACGCTCGGCTCAATGCGCGATGTCGTCACATTAAATCGTGCCAGACGAACCGCCCCGAAAATAATAAACAGTGCGCTGGCAACAATCCCGATACGCCCATATGACTCTCCGATATACAGGTACATTAACAATGCGGGTGCGACTCCGAAAGCGACAATGTCGGCTAAGGAATCAAATTCGACGCCGAAATGGCTGGCCGTATTGGTCATACGCGCAACACGTCCGTCCAAACCGTCAAAAATCAACGCCAGAAAAATGAACCACGCGGCTTCGGAAAAGGAACTTTCCAGTGCCAGCGCAATCGCGTAAAACCCGGTAAAAATAGATGCTGCGGTAAAAAAATTGGGGAGAAGGTAGGCAATCGGGGGAGGAGGATCTTTACGTATCATCGCCTGCCTTTGGGTGAAAATACGCTTACGCAGCGTTGAAATAGCCGACGATGCTTTCGCCGGAACGAAGAGTGGCACCCGCATTTACTGATAAACGGACATTTTCAGGCAAATAGACAATGCTTCGCCCTTTTGCCAGAAAGCCGTATCGTGATCCTTCCTTGAATTTCTGATTCGCTTCCGCATCGATGCCGATAGGGAAACAGCTCTGTTCGCTAAGATGTTCGATGTAGACCTCTTCGCCTTTGGCGGAACGGAATGACAGTACCGCCTTTTCGTTCAACGTCTCCGCAAGCGGGTGATACAGCGGCAGCGATGCGCCGTGACGGATTTTATATCCCTCTACGGTAGCGTCAAACGGAGCGCGGAGTATCGATACGTCCCACAATGAATTCAATACCGTCATCTTTTTCATTTTATGCTCATCGATCACAACCTCTTCGACCGAAAGAACGACACCGTCCACACTGCTGATAATGGCGTCTGGCTCATACGCGGCCGTATTGCGTTCGGGGTTGCGGAAAATTATCAGCAACGCCAGAAGCAGCGCACCGAACAAAAACTGGAATAAATGAAGTCCCGTCATCGTAAAGAAAAGAAAAAGAGCACCGACTACGCCGGCCAATAGCCATCCCCGTTTTGAGAGGATGAAAGTGTCATTCTGAACGTTCATGTCGTGCTCCTTTGAACTGTTTACTCTGAAATGATGGTTGTTTCGCTCGCCCGTATCTCTTTACGGGGCTCCAGTTTGGTCTCAATGTTGTTTTCACTCTCATACGCTTCGATGATATCGCGCACTTGATCGCCCGTAATGTTTTCTTTCGCGTACAGAAGTTCAACGATCTTTTCGATAGCCCCTCGGTACTCTTCCAAACGTCCTTTAACCATAGCATAACGTTCGTTCAGGGCGTTTTTAATGTACGCATCCATGTCTTCGGCCATCTTGTCGCTGTATTCACGTGCTTGCGTCATACCGCCGCCCAAAAAGGTACTGCGCTGTTTTTCAAGAACCATCAAACCGGCTACGTCGCTCATGCCGTACATTTGTACCATTGCTTTGATGATGTCAGTCGTGCGTTCCAGATCGTTGGCCGCGCCGGTACTGATTTCGCCGATGAAAACTTCCTCGGCCGCCCGTCCGCCGAGCAGTACATCCACCTCGGCCCACAACTCGTGGCGCTGCATCAGGTATTTATTCTCTTCGGGAGTATTCAGGGTATATCCCAATGCCGCAAGTCCGCGCGGGACGATCGATACTTTGGAAACTTTTTTAGCCCCCTTGGTCGTCTCGGCCAACAACGCGTGTCCGCTTTCGTGGTAGGCGACGATCCGTTTTTCTTTTTCATCGATCCGGCGGCTCTTTTTCGATAGTCCCGCGATAGCGCGTTCTACCGCTTCGCGCAAATCGGTCTGTTTGACCGTTTTTTGGCTTTTGCGTCCGGCCAACAAAGCCGCTTCGTTGACGATATTGGCCAAATCGGCTCCGGCCAGCCCCGCAGTCAGACGCGCAATCTCCTCGAGATCGACGTCAGCGTCTTTTTTGATCCCTTTGACATGAACGTTGAGAATGTCGATACGTCCCTGATAGTCGGGTTTGTCGACCAGCACCTGACGGTCAAATCGTCCCGGACGCAGCAACGCCGGATCAAGGATCTCAGGGCGATTGGTGGCGGCGAGGATAATGATCGGCGTATCGGTACCGAATCCGTCCATTTCCGCCAGCAGTTGATTGAGGGTTTGTTCGCGCTCGTCGTTTCCACCCATCATCCCGCCTGCGGCACGGCTTTTACCGATCGCATCGATCTCATCGATAAAAATAATCGACGGAGCGTCTTTTTTCGCCTGTTCGAACAAGTCACGCACGCGGGCGGCACCGACACCGACGAACATCTCGATAAAGCTTGACCCCGAAACAGAGAAAAACGGAACGTCCGCTTCCCCCGCGACCGCTTTGGCCAGCAGCGTCTTACCCGTACCCGGACTTCCGACGAGGAGAACTCCTTTAGGGATTTTCGCACCGAGTTCAACGTAACGGTCGGGAAAGCGGAGGAAATCGACGATCTCGAGAACTTCCTCTTTCGCTTCCTGCGCTCCGGCGACGTCATCGAATTTGGTTTTGGGCTTTTCAGAATTGATCAGGCGTTTGGATGTTCCCATGCCGAGAATTCCGCCCCCCATATTTCGCTGCATCCGTCCGGCAAAGAACATCCAGATAGCGATAATGATCAAAAACGGGAACAGCCATCCGAACATGTCGGTAAACCAGTTGCTCTCGCTGAAGCCGTTGTAATTGATCCCTTGCTTGTCCAAAAGAGGGATTAACGTCGCATCCGGCCCGACGATACGGGTTGTATACGCTACTTTACCGTTTCCGTCGCTGCCGATCGCACGAATCAAAGTCTGGCCGATAGAGACTTTCTCGACCTCTTTGTTTGCAATGAGGCGCTTGAGGTCGGCGTAGCTGATCTCCTGTGTTCGGGTTACGTTTTGTCCCGAAATTTTTCCGGCAAGCTCATTTTCGTCTCCGATAAACGCTTTGAACAGCATAATAACGACAATCGAAAAAATAGCAAACGTGATGAGAGGATTTTTATTGAAAAAATTGCCGTTTTTATCCGGATTCGGATTCGACTCGTTTTGGCTCATTATTATCCATTTCCTTTTTGGGTCATTACAAGGGTAACCCATTCATTTTCAACGATACGCTCGGTCAGCTCAAGAGCTTTATACGAACGCAAAACTTTATCTTCATATTTATCCATAATGCCTGAGAGGATCAGAATGCCGTCCTTCGCTAACCGTTTTTTCAGGTCGCCCGCAATAAACACCAAGACATCGGCGACGATATTGGCGATAATGACATTGTACTTTTCATCGCTTTCTTGTACCGGACCTTCCCATATTCTGCGGTAAGAAAGGTGGTTTTGCTCCGCATTTGCAAGCGCATTTTCAACGGAGAGCGGATCGGTATCGCACGCGTCAACGACGGCACCTTTGAGCAGTGCGGCCATGGCCAAAATTCCGCTGCCGCATCCTACGTCCATTACGCTGTCGCCTGCTTTAACGTATTTGGCAACGGCGCGAAGGCACGATGCCGTCGTCGGATGATGCCCCGTTCCGAATGCGAGAGCGGGATCGATTGCGATGTTCAGCATCCCTTCTTTCGGTGCTTCCCATGTCGGATGGATGTAAAAGGGATCGATTTGAACGGGGGTTACCGCTTGCTGATAGCGCGCAATCCAATCATCGTTTTTCTCTTTGGTCAGGATCAGCTCGACATCGATCACTTCTCCGGTTGCCCGCTGCAGCGCTTCGGCAAACTGGCCGATCCCCCAGCTCACGGTTTCAAGGTTTTCTTCGCTGCGTATAATAAAGCCTTCGTCGGTCTCTTCGAAACCGACGGGAAGCAGATCGACCAAAAAGTCGCTGAAAAGCTCGATATGAGATGATGGCTTGACCACCAGCATGTAATAGAATTCTTGCATTAACCCTCAGTACCGAGAACTGCGGCAAGTTTTTCTTTCAGAACCTGCGGCGTAAAGGGCTTGACAATATAATTGTTTACGCCTGCTTTGAGAGCGGTAATAACTTCCGCTTTTCCGCCCTCTGTCGTGACCATAATGATCGGAAGATCAGTAAAACGGGCATCTGCACGTACTTTTTTCACCAGTTCAAGACCGTTCATTTCCGGCATATTCCAGTCCGTAATCAACATACCCATATCAGGATTTTCATTCAGAGCGGCCCATCCCTGTAGCCCGTCTTCGCCTTCCAAGACATCTTCATAACCGAGTCGAGAAAGCGTATTCTTGATAATACGGCGCATCGTCGAACTATCATCTACTACCAATAATTTCAATGTACGTCCTTTTGTCGATTCAAAATTTTGCAGAATTAATGCCCAATGATAACGAATCCATCTTTGCGGAAAGTTTAAAAAAAGCGTTTGAGGTCAATTGTCCCCTCATAAAACGCTTTTCCGACGATAACTCCCGCAATCTCTCCCGTTGCGAGGAGGGCTTCGATATCGGATTCATCCCGGACACCGCCGCTTGCAATCGTGGCAATGCCCGATGCTCTGGCAATCTCGAGGGTAAAATCGACATTTACGCCGGAAAGTGTACCGTCGCGTCCGACATCGGTACAAATAATGGCTTCGACCCCCGCATCGGCGAATGCACGGGCCAGATCCGTCGCCTTCATGGAGCTGACTTCACCCCATCCTTCAACGGCGACGTACCCGTCGATTGCATCAATCCCTACGGCGATCGGATATTTGGATGCCATCTCTTTGACGAACTCGGGATCTTTGACCGCAATGGACCCTAAAATCAGCCGGTCGATTCCCAGCTCAAGATAACGTCGGATCGTCGCTTCATCGCGAATCCCCCCTCCGAGTTCCAGTTTGACATTGCAGTTTTCACGGATTGCGCGAATCTGTTCAAGATTTTTCGGTTCCCCTGCAAACGCGCCGTTCAAATCGACGAGATGTACCCATTCGGCCCCCATTTCCTCGAAGGTTTTCACAAGTTCCCAAGGGGTATCGGAGTAAATTTTGGCGCTGTCCATCGCCCCTTTGGTCAAACGGACCGCTTTGCCGTCTTTGAGATCGATCGCCGGAAAAATTGTCATCAGGTATGTCCTTTTAGAGATTGATAAAGTTTTTGAGAATACTCAGGCCGTTTTGATGGCTTTTCTCCGGGTGAGGCTGTATTCCCATGACGTTTGCATGCGCCACGGCACTCGTAAAACGGTAGCCGTATACGCTCTCGCCGATGCTGTCCGCCTCGCTAGAGCACAGGGCATGATAGGAGTGGACAAAATAAAGATAATGCGCTTCATCCAGCCCTTCGAAAAGGGGATGAGCTTTGGTAAACATCCGGTTCCAGCCCATGTGAGGGACTTTGAGCGGCGTATGGAAACGGCTGGTGTCAAACGCCACAACCCGACCCGGTATCAGCCCCAGCCCTTCGGTAACTCCGAATTCTTCACTCGAATCAAACAGCAGCTGCATCCCCAGACATATCCCCAAAAGGTATTTCCCGCTTTGGGCGTACTCTTTGACCGCCTGATCCATCCCGCGGCTTCGCAAATGTTCCATCGCATCGCCGAAAGCTCCGACACCGGGCAAAATCACTTTGTCATACGATGAAAGCTTATCGGGATCGGATTCGACAACGACTTTTTCTCCCAAAAGGTCAAAAGCATTTTTGACACTGGCAAGATTGCCCATATTGTAATCGACGATAGCTATCAATGGCGTTCTCCCAAGTTCGTAAAACGGATATAGACGGCAAGGCCCACCAGCAGCATCGCTACGCCGCCGACGATGTAAACGGCATTCACGATCATGGCGGGTTCCGTCATCGCGAATTTAAAGACGAGCATCAGCGCTTCGATCGAAAGGGCAATGATGATCGAACCTAAAAACCGGACCATCGTCTTGTGAATGCTGGAGGCGGGATCGCTTTTGGGCCGTCCCAACACTTCCTCTTCAAAAATGGTTTTGACCAAGTCCAATATTGCCAGAGACAATGTCAGCAAAATGGTCGCTTCGAAAATATCTTTGATCTCAATCCGGTCATAATGGCCGAACCCGTACGCCAAAAAGCTTTCGATCCCTTTGACGAACAGCAACAAAGCAACGAGCGAAAGGACGACCGTAAAAGCGGCATACGCCAGCCTGAAGAATCGTCCGGCATTCGATTCAAGCGCCATAGGATGGGCGATTTTAAGAACTTCGCCCAACGGCATGTCAATGCACGCAACGTACACAATTTCACCGTGCTCGTCAAAAATAGGCTCCGATGCGGTCACGGTGAGTTCATCGTTGAGCAAAGAAGGATAAGGATCGGTAATGGTGCATCGGCGCTCATGCATGGCGCGATAATAATAGGCACGAGTGGAACGGTTCGTTCCGACATCTTCCTCTTTTTTCCCGCTTTTAAGATATGTCGGGCTGACCTGGTTCCCTTTTGCATCGAGGACATACGCCGCTTCCAGCCCCTGAAGATCACCCCTGATTTTCAACAGACGGGCGGTAATGGACTCGATCGAGACGGAAGGGAGATGATTGGGGAGATTTTTATGAAAAAGATAGCAAAAATAGGCCCTTGCTTTCGGGCGAATTTCCGCAAACTGCTGGATATCCTGGACAACCATTCCTTCTCCTTTTTCTCTGCCTTTATTGAGGGGGATTGTAACTTAGTTGCGCTATAGTTACGCTTATGAAAAATTCAAATCCTCGAATCGCTATCGTCCGGCTGAGCGCGCTGGGCGATATTGTCAATACTGCCCTCATACTGCAGATTATCCGTCGATATTATCCGGACGCCGTGATCGATTGGTTCGTCGAAGAGGCATTCGCGCCGATATTGGCGGGACACCCTCTCCTGAATGAGACTGTCGCCGTACCGATCAAACGGATCAAAAAAAACAAAGATTTCACCCTTCTGACCCAGACACTCACGAATCTGAAAAACCGTCCTCCCTACGATCAAATCATTGACGCGCAGGGACTTCTCAAATCAGCCGTCGTCGCATCGCTTCTGCCCGGACGGGTCCACGGTTTCGACCGCCGCAGCGCCAGAGAAGGGATCGCCGCATGGTTTTACGATACGACCTCGCATATCCCCTACGATGAAAACGTGATCCGCCGTAATATCAAAGTCGTGACCGATGCATTGAATATCCCCTATTCCGAAGCACTCATCAAGGATAAGAACCCGGTATTCCCAACCGGTTCCAGACCCCCTCTCCTCCCTGAAAACACCAAAGCCGTCGCCTGCGTCATCGGGGCATCATGGCCGAGCAAATGCTATCCCAAAGAACGTTTTGCCGAAGTATGCGCCAAACTGGATGTTCCCTGTTATCTGATCTGGGGAAGCGAGCCGGAGCATCAGGATGCTCTTTGGATAGCACAGCACGTTCCCAACGCCGCCATTGCCCCGAGAATGTCGCTGAAAGAACTCGTCAACTTTATTGCCCACTGCGATCTGCTCATCGGAAACGACACGGGGCCGACCCACATGGCCTGGGCGATGAATCGCCCCTCGATCACCCTTTTCGGCCCGACGAACGAACGGATGATCTATCCGACCGACAAAAACATAGCGCTCAAATCATCCTCCCCTGTCAATATTCTTAAAATTGACCGGAATGATTTTTCGATCCGCCAGATCGATCCGCAAGAGATCGTGACCAAAGCCAAGGAACTCTTATGATCCGTTTCCGCCTCTTTTTGGCATTAGACCGTTTTCTGATGATATTGCCCCGTGCATGGCGCAAAGAATTTTTTATTGCCCTTGGATGGCTCGCCCATCGTTTGGCCCCCAAGCGTAACCGTGTAATCGCCCAAAACCTTGCATTCGCCTTCGGCGGCACCATGAACGAAGCCGAACGGGAGACAATCGAGCGGTACTGTTACCGCAATCTGCTCCTAAACTTTTTGCAGGTTATGGAAAACCGCCGAAACGATGCGGAAGATCTGGCCAAGCGCGTGAGCTTTGAAAACCGGGAAAAAGTGGATGCTCTCCTGGCCGAAGGTCGGGGGATCATTTTCATCTCCGCCCATTTTGGCAACTGGGAAATCGGAGCTACTGCTCTCTCCAAACTTATCGTACCGACGACGGCAATTTACAAAAGTTTCGACCGTCCCGAGTTTAACCCCTATCTTCTCGAAGCCCGTACCCGTCACGGCATGGAGATGATCGAAAAAGAAGGAGCGCTCAAACACCTTACCCGAGCCCTCAAACAGAAAAAATGCGTTTCACTGATGATCGATCAGGCCAGCAACGCACGCCACGGCGTCGCCGTCGATCTTTTTGGTCACAGCACGTACCATTCTTCCACTCCGGCAACCCTTTCGTACAAATACAACGCCCCGATCATACCGCTGTATATACTGACCGATGACGACGAGAATTACACGATCCGTTTCGAAGAGCCCATCGAAGTAAAAAGCGACGATCCGCAATCGATTCTCGATGCGACGCAGCGTCAGGTAAAAACGTTGGAAGACATTATCCGGGCAAATCCCAAATTTTGGTTCTGGTGCCATAAACGCTGGAAAGGGGAATTTCCGGAACTGTACCGGAAATAAGGGTATTTAAAGAAATAAGAATCAGGCCGGATAGGCCGCTTTTAAAACTGCATACAGCTCATCAGGGGTCATATCGGGATGTGATTCCCATGAATGTTTCATCACGGCATTGTCTTCTTCGCCGTTCCATATTTTGACGTAATGCCCCTCTTTATAGCCGTGATCCTGACGGAATTGGTTCAGGATATTTTTTCCGACATAAAGGCGGTACAGGGTATCGAGGTTCAGCCCTCCCATTTCGGCAAGTTTGAAAAAGTCATCGGTCATAATATGCAAATCGCCGTTAATGGCCGGTTCGAGCGCATGGCGCATTAAAATCTCGATTTTGAGCATCAGGGCCTCATCCGATGCATACTCCCCTTCTTTAGCGCGGCATACTTCGCCGTATCCTTCGGTTTCGGACATCCATTGCGCCATTTGCTCGAAATTTTCCCCTTCACGGTAGATGCCGTCTTCAAGAACGAGGCTCATAATGAAATGCCATACATCCACGATCTCGATTTGTAGATTCGCATAATCGGTCGGCTGTGCAATGCTTTTCCAGTGTTTCCATCCAAACGAATCGATCATTTCGGCGCATTCCATATAGACGCAACGCCGCCAGTTGATCCGTTTTCCGTCCTTGGTTATCCCCTTTTCCCATCCAGTGCCGTTGGTGGAATCATTAAGGCGTTGCTGCAGTTCCAGCATACAAAGTAATTTATTCATAATTTTCCTTTTTTATGTTGCTAATTATACGCTAAACTTTCATCATGCAAAAGATCAATTGCCACCGATGCGCGTACTATTTCGTCACGTGGGAAGCCAACCAGCCCCACGGATGCAAAGCGTACGGATTCAAGTCCAAAATCATCCCCTCGCAGGTCGTTCTCAGTTCCAGCGGCAAACCCTGCACCTTTTTCACCCCGAAGGGGAGCGTTTCCAACTGATTTTTTTCCCGAAGCCGAGGGTGTTATCGGTCATTTTGACCTCATCGAGCTCGATTCGCCACAACGTCGGGTTCATGACCCGTGCATAAGGAAACCGTGTAAAATAAACTCTTTGGCTCTCTTCATCATCCGCTTTTCGGACATGTGCGGCAAACTGTATTCCCTGTATTTTCCCGACGGTTTTCGTCTCCAATGCCACCGTTCCCGCGACATACTCATTATCCTTGATATTGCGCATGTGTTCGGTCGATTCGTCCGAAGCGACGATAAACGCGACTGCTTCGGGGTCAAAGGCATAAAACATCGAACAGCACCACAGCCGCTGGCCGATTGTCGCCAAAGAAAGAAGATGGTGTTGCTCAATAAAGGCAGCGATTTTTTCAAACTCCACGCAGTACTCTCCCCAGCTTTTCGAGCGCGTTCTCCAAAATAGACGAAGGAACCGCGAAGTTAAGCCGCATGAATCCAGATCCCTCTTTGCCGAAGCTCAGTCCCGGACTGAGCCCAAGCCTCGCTTCACGGACAAAAAATTCGCGCAGTTCGCGATCGCCCAGCGTTAAAGCCCGGCAATCGAGCCATGCCAGATAGGTCGCTTCGGGCTTGCCATAGAGGATGCTTTTCTGCGTCGCTGCCCACGCGTCGATCATCGCGGCGTTACGCCCCAGATGCTCCATCAGACCACGGTGCCATTCATCTCCCTGAGCGTAAGCCGCTTCAAACGCAACGTGCGACAATGCCGCGCCCTCTCCCCAGTGGACACGCTTACGTTCCTCATCGTACAAAGCACGCAGATCAGGCGAAGGGATACATACCGTCGAGATCGAAAACCCCGCCATGTTAAACGTCTTACCCGGACCGATCAGCATAACGGTATTGTTTTGAACCGCTTCGGAAAGCGAAGCGGTAGGAATATGCCAATGCGGTTGGTAGACAAGGTCGCAATGGATCTCGTCACTGATGATTCGGATACCGTGCTCGCAGCACAGCGATCCGAGCGATTCTAGTTCCTTACGGCTCCATACCCGACCAACCGGATTATGGGGAGAACACAACAGTAACAGTTTGGTTTTCGGTGTTATTTGGGAACGAAGGAGCTCAATATCAAAACGATACATCCCCTCATTGTCCTGCTTTAGCGAATGGGTAACAAGGCGGCGGTTGTTATGTTTGACCATCGCATAAAACGGCGGGTACACGGGGTCCATCACGACGACCTCATCCCCCTCGTCGCTAAGCGCTCGTATCGCAACGCCGATCGAAGCGACAACCGAAGGAGAGTAGCTCAGCCATTCGCGCTCTATTGTGAATCCGTGATGCGTTTCGAACCATCTCATCTGCGCCGCATAGGCATCATCGCTCATTATTTCATACCCGATCACCGGATGATCCAAACGTTCCCGTACCGCGTCCAGAACACACGCGGGAGTCGCAATATCCATATCCGCTACCCACATCGGCTGTACCGTGTCGGTTCCGAAAAGGGCATTACGCAACGTATATTTTTCGGCGTTGGTACCGCTGCGGTCGATGAGAATATTGTAAGAATCTAACGCCATACGCTCGCAAATCCTCTCTGCGCTTGAGATTGTTTGACGTAATCGAACGCGGTCGCCTCTTCTTGAAGCGGGCGCGTATCCAACACTATCACAATCCCGTTCTCATTCAGCCGTCCGCGGATCGCTTCGAGGATAACCGAGAGATCCTCTACCGGTTCGTCTATCGCATTAATGACAATACCGTCATATCCCAGCAAATGGGGCTTGAGATTGCGCATGTCCCCTTGATAAAACTCTACCCTCTTACGCGCTTCGGGAACATTCAACGCCGACAACGTCATACTGCGGATGTCGCCGCCGATGCGGTAACGGCATCTTCCTTCCCGAAGCAATTCAATCGCCGGAGCAATAAAACGGGCGGATCGCTCGATCCCCGTCACTTTCTCGAAGACTCCTGAGAGTTCCAGACTCAGCCTCCCTGCTTTGCATCCCAACTCCAAAACGTTCCCTTTCTTGCCGATCAGCGTTCGAATCGCCTCGGCGGCCTGATGGGCGAACGTGTTCCCCTCGCCGTACCCCGCATCACAGAGCGCAGCGATCTCCTGATCCTCGATAAGCGAATCATTCGTTGATTCCTGAATCGTCTGTCCCCGCACATACCGGAACCCCGCATGCTGGTAGAAATGGCGGCGGAATGCGTAACGCGACGATGCGACGATTTCGTTTCCCGTCGAAATCCACGATCCCCCTTTGATCAGATTGTGTTTACCGTCAAACGTCGGAGTGGAGAAATCGTCATACCACGGATGGGTTGAAAACCCGGCAAACCCGCTGATCGGCGTTTGCGTCCATTGCCATACGTTGCCGACGACATCGTACAATGCGCCGTGTGCGAATGTATCAACCGGAACGGAAGAAGCGAAATGGGCCAGATTCAGATTGGCACGCGCATCGTCGTATATCTGCGATTCCATACCGCACACCTGCACCATCCGATACCATTCGACTTCACAGGGCAAACGGTAGGTTTGACCTTCACGGACGCTCTTCCATCGGCAAAACGCCTGCGCTTCGAGAGCGTTAACCTCCACCGGCCAATTCATGGGAAGCTCGATCTCATCGCTCAGAGTCCGTAACCGATACGTTCCGTTTCCCTGATCGATCCAAAATGCAGGACACGCTGCCTGAGCGATACGAAGGAATTTCAGCCCCTCTTCATCCCACCAGCGCGGATCGGTATATCCCCCGTCCCGAACGAATGGCAAATACTCTGCGTTGCTGACCAGATACTTCGACGCTTCAAAATCTTTGAGAGGAAATTTTTGCGTCCCGTATTCGTTGTCCCATCCGTACAGCCCGTGATCGCTTTGTCCTTTTCCCAGCACAACATCCCCGCCTTGTATGGGGACGAGAAGATTTTCTGGGGCCGCACCGCTTGTCGTGCAACGGGGGAAATCGCGATGGGATTGGATCAGTTCCAGCGGCATCTGGCGGTGTAAGACGCTAGAGGTTTCGATGTGAATGCGCTCATGTTCGATCCCCATCCAGATCGCCCAAAAAGGGTCGTTTTGGGTAATCGGCAGCGTCATCGGAAGGGTTTGAATCAGAGCGTCGACAATCTCCCGAACTTGCGTTCGGTATTCTCTCACCGCCGAGACCGGAGGCCACGAAAAACGTTCGCTCGATTCGTCCCACATCATCTCGTCGACCCCGACGGCGAACAGCGATTCGTATACGGCGTTAATCCGTTCTTTCAGCACCCCCGCCGCAATCAGTTTATTGATGTAAAACACGGCGGTATGCCCGAAATAAAAGATCATCGGATGGCGGGTAGGTTCGGATTGGCGGTAAAAAACCTCTTCCGTTTTCAGAAGCTCGAAAAGGGACTCAAAAAGATCGAAGCTCTGATGGAAATAGTCTCTGAGCTCGCGGCGTTTGGCGTCGATGTCCATTCCGTCCAAACGTACCGATTTCATCTGTCTCAGCACTCAAAGTCCTTTGAATATATTGCGGAAGCAATACGTAAAAATCATCATTTATAAAATATTGCGGATAGTATAGTAAGTGAATGCTAAAAGAGAGGAAAAATGGTCGGAGCGACCTGACTCGAACAGGCGACCTCTACCACCCCAAGGTAGTGCGCTAGCCAAACTGCGCTACGCCCCGACGTAAAAAAGTGGAATGGAAGAATAATCGAAAGTTGATTAATCCCACCTAAAAGCGAATCGGGTTATACTCGTTTCATGAAAATCATCACATCTACTCTTTTGTCATCAACCGACAGCGTTACTGCCTGCTTTACAACGCGTCACGGCGGAGTTTCCAAGCCTCCCTATACGAGTGCCAATCTTGCGTTCCATGTCGGCGATGCTGTTGCGGATGTCCTCTCCAATCATGACCGGCTAGCCGGGATACTCGGCTATGAGCGCGCACGGTTGGTTCATATGCGCCAGATCCATTCCGATCGAATCATCGCCGTCGATGAGACATACGGCTTCGATTCCCCGCCCGAATGCGACGCCCTGATCACCGACCGTCCCAGTGTTGCGCTGATGGTGATGAGCGCCGATTGCACTCCCATACTTCTCTACGATCCGCAGACCCGTTCCATCGGCGCCGTCCATGCCGGGCGCGCAGGTGCGCTAAACGCCATCCTGCCAAAAACCATTGAAGCGATGTGCTTCAACTACGGATCGCGAATCGAAAACATTTTTGTCAGCATGGGACCCTCCATCGGAGGGTGCTGTTACGAAGTCAACCCTGCGATCGCGATGGAAACTGAAGCAAAAGGGTACGCCGATGCGCTGCGGACAAAAGATGAAAAAGTATTTTTGGATGTCAATACGATTCTGCTGACACAGCTGACGAGAATGGGAATTGCCAAGGAACAGATCGAACTGATCGGAGCGTGTACGTCGTGCGAGAGCGATACCTATTTCTCGTACCGCGCCGACAAACAGCACACCGGGAGAATCGCCGGAGTGATTATTCTCCGCTGACCCGGCGCGCAAGCTGCTCCGGCAGCAACCCGAGCGATTCTTCGACCAGACGGGTGTTGCCGTGTTTGATAAATGCATCGTCATATTCGAAACTCACGACCGAGACATCACTGATTTTTGCTTCGGAAAGCCATTCGAGCAATGCGCTGCCGACCCCGCCCATACGCGCCGAATCGCTAAAAACGTACCACTGTTTGTGGCGCTGCGCCATGCGATAAAGCATCTCCTCATCCAACGGCTTCACGAACCGTAGGTCGAGCAAGGAAGGCTTTTCGTCCAGATACGCCATTGTCTGTGCCGCACGCCCGACACCGTTGCCGTAGCCGATAAACAACACAGTCGAGTCATTTTCGACCAGCAGCTGCGCTTTCCCCGTCTGGAAAGGGAGCGATTCGGGTAAATCCGCCTCCAAAAATGCCCCTCTCGGATAACGGATGGCGCAGGGACGATCATATCCGGCGGCATAGGCGACGATCTGATGAAGCGATTTTTCGTCTCTCGGCGCACACAACGTCATGTTGGGGATCAGACGCAAAAAGCTGATATCAAAGGCCCCCTGATGGGTTTCGCCGTCTTCGCCGACGATTCCCGCACGATCCATCGCAAAAACGACAGGCAGGCCCATCAGGCACACGTCGTGAACCACCTGATCAAATCCGCGCTGCATAAAGGTCGAATAAATCGTGCAAAACGGTTTGAATCCTTCTTTGGCCAGTGCCGCCATTGACGTCACTGCATGTTGTTCGGCAATCGCCACATCCCAAAAACGGTCGGGGTATTTTTCCATCAACGGCGTTAGCCCCGTACCGCTCGGCATCGCTGCGGTAACACCGACAACTTTATCATTTCGCTCAGCCACATGCAAAAGCGCTTCAGTGTAGATTTGCGTAGCGCTTTTGGCAGAACTCTTGGAACTTGCCGCACCGCTTTTGAGATCAAAAGGGGAAACGCCATGCCATTTTTCGTGTTTCCCCTCCGCGATTTCGTACCCTTTGCCTTTAATCGTCTGAACATGTACAAGGACGGGTTTACCCATCCCTTTGGCCGTTTCAAACGTCTCGATCAGAGACTTGAGATCATGCCCGTCGATAGGTCCGATATACTCGATTCCCATCTCTTCGAACATGATTCCGGGGGTAATGAGTTTGAACGACTCTTCAAACCGCTTGGCAATATAGTGTGCCCCTTCCCCGAAATTGTCGACAAACTGTTCTGTTTTTCGCTTAAACCGCTGATAAAACGGACTGGCCATCGCAGAGCTGAGCATGCGGCTGAGTGCACCGATCGGTTTGGCGATGCTCATTTCGTTATCGTTGAGAATAATCACCATCGGGTATTTGCGGTCGCCGAGTTCGTTCATCGCTTCGTATGCCATCCCCGCCGACATCGCGCCGTCTCCGATAACCACGACGGGAATCCGACTCTCCTGCTCGTTTTTAAGCGCAATCGCTTTGGCCGCACCGACTCCGAGCGAAATCGACGTGGAACTGTGCCCGGCGATGAAATAATCTTTCGGCGATTCGGAAGGTTTCGTGTACCCGCTGATCCCGCCGAACTGCCGCAGCGTGGCGAACTCTTCCCAACGCTCGGTGAGCAATTTATGCGCGTACGACTGATGGGAGACGTCAAAAATAAACGGGTCTTTGGAAGGGTCAAAAACTTTGTGCATGGCAACAATGATTTCGGTCGCGCCGAGCGTAGAGCTTAAATGGCCGCCGTTGGAACTGACCACTTCCAAAATACGCTCGCGGATCTTCCCGGAAAGTGCCTCAAGTTCTTGTAGCGTGAAATTTTTAATGTCCATAATAATTATCGGTCCTGAAAAATAGGTAAAAATTCAATCCATTATAGGAGAATTGATTCGGAAAGGGCTTTACGATTCAAGCAAAAGCGATCGTTTAAGTCTCTCATAACGCTTTTTGATCTCTGAATCGATATTGCCTACATCGCTGATGGCAACAACGCCGCCGGGGCTGATCGCACGGTCGGAAAGAACCTCGACATGAGCAAGAGAGCATTTTCGAAGCGTCTTTGAGATCCTCGATCAAATCGCTCGAGAGCTTGGCGGCAATCTTCGCACTGTTGTCCTGCGTTTCGATCCCGATGACCTCTTTGGCTATGTCCAACGCCGTATGGGTCAGCTCTTTTTGTATCGCATCCAAAGCCGTCATAAATTCTTTAGCCGCATTTTCAAGTGTTTTGACCGATACAGCGATCTGATCTTGCGATTGTCCCTGCCGTTCGCCGCTTTGGGATTTCTCCTGAGCGATTCCGGCTGCGACGCCCTCTTCGTATGCCATTTTTTTGGCCTCGTCCAAAGCCGCCACATGCTCTTCTTGCATCGTTTCCAGCCGCATCTGCATTTTGATGACGTTGGAACTCATCTCATCGGCTTTTTTCAGAAGCGATTCGATCAGCTCGTCTTTGTTGGAGGAATGAAACATTCCCGGCTGCGATTGGGCGGCGACGTCTTGCGCTTCGCCGCTCGTCCGCGCTATCTCCTCGCTTGCTTCACCGACGCTTGAACCGGAGAGGGATGAGAGAATTTTGAACTGGTATTTGCTGATCGCATGCGCGCCGGACCGATCGTTCGGAATAACGACATCCATCTATCTTACTCCACCATCTCTTCAGATTCACCCAGCTGCAAGATACCTTGTTCCGCCAGATTTTGAACCACTTCGACAACTTTGCGCTGTGCGGATTCGACCTCTTTGACCTTGACGGCACCCAGAAACTGCATCTCTTCGACGAATGCGTCCTTGGCCCGCTGCGACATGTTCGCATAAAACTTCTCTTTGAGTTCGTCGGCCGAACTTTTAAGTGCCAACATAAGGTCGTTCTTATCGACCGATTTAAGGATTTCACGCACACTTGCACCGTCGAGATCGACGATATCCTCGAACGTAAACATCATCTCTTTGATCGATGCCGCGAGTTCCTGATCGAGCTGTTCGATCTGCGTCAACGTCGCTTTGGAAGCTTTCGCACCCAAACGGTTGAAAACGTCGGCAACGGCACGCGGTCCGCCCACTTCGACTTTGTAGGTTGCAAGTGCCTCGAGCTTGCTTTCCAGCACCGCACTGACCCGTTTGATAATTGACGGTGAGATATCCCCGAGTTTCGCCATCCGCATTGCGACTTCCGCCCGTAGATCATCCGGGAAGATGTAGAGGGTCTCAGCGGCCGCCGATGCGTCCATATGAGCCAAAATCAGCGCGATTGTCTGCGGATGTTCGGTCATAATAAAGTCGGCCAGCTGTTGCGGCTTGATCTTGGAAAGATAGGCAAAGTTCTGGATATTCTGCATCGATTTGGACAGTCGTTCCAAAACTTTTTTCGCTTCATCAGGACCCAGTGCTTTGTACAAAATCTCTCGCGCGTAATCAAGCCCCCCGGTATTAAGGTACTGGTTGGATTGGATGATGGCATAGAACTCTTCCAACACTGCCGCCCCGAGATTTTTTTCGATGGAGCGGTTGTTGGCAATGTATTTCGAAACTTCGGTAATCGCTTCGACGCTCATCCGCGAAAAAACGGTCGCCGTAACGTCTTCACCCAACTGTACCAGTAAAACGGAGACTTTTTCAGCCATCGACATTTCATCGAAATGAGCTTGTTGTTGCGGTGTCAGCGTCATATTCCCCTCCTATCGCTTGTGCATAGCATTATCAGGTGTGGACTCTTCTTCAATCAGCGCCTGAATCAGGTTGGCCAATTCATCCGGATGTTCCTCGGCAACTTCACGTACTTTTTCAAGAAGAACATCGTATTTAAGTTCATCTTCATTGAAGTTTTCGCCGATGCCGAGCTGATTTTCCACTTTTTTGCGCATTTGCTGTACCTTCTCGGCCAGGTCTTCGTCGACATCATCGCTGATCTCGAGATTAGGTTTCTCGAACTCTTCCTCTTCCCGGCTGAATTCAAGCATCCGTTCCGCAAACGGAATAATGATCTGGCGGTACGCAACGTACAGAATAAGCGCCACCAGCAGATATTTGAATACCGGGAAAAACGGTTTCAGATAGGTATCGATAAACTCGGATGTCTTCGATGCCGTATCTTTAGGCTGCATCCCTTCTTTGGAGGCCTGAAATTCGAAATTGCGTACCGTAACCTGATCGCCGCGCTGCTCGTCAATACCGATGGACTGCTTGACCAGCGCATCAATCGCCTGCAGTTGCGTTTCATCCAGTGCGACGTATTCCATGACGTCGGTCGGCTCTCCCGCAGCATCTTTTGCGGGTTCATACTTCCCATCCACGACAACCGCAGCCGTAATACGCTTGATACGGGCAAATTCCATCTTCTTGGTAGAAACGGTTTTGGAAATTTCGTAATTCGTCGTGCCGCTTGTTTTTTCGTATTTTTCGCCCGTCGCGTTGTTACTGAGCCCCTCGACCGGACCGATGTTGCTTACCGCTCCCGGAACTCCGCCGACTTGTGCGGGAGCCGCTCCTTCGCGTTTTTCTTCGAGTGTCTGCTCGCTGCGAACAACGTTTTCAGGGTCAAACGTCTCGGATGTCGAACTCTGTTCGGAAAAGTCATACTCGATCGTCACTTTGGCGACGACCCGGTCTTTTCCCCCGATAAACGGAGAGAGGACATTAATTATCTTCTCTTCTTGCTTTTTTTCTTCTTTGGTTTTGTACTGCTGCTGAATCTGCGAAAGCTCGCCCATCTGTGCGGCGGCCTCATCATCCCCGAGCGTTTCTCCGTCCGAGTTGATAAGGGCGACATTTTCGGGTGTCAGCTTGGGAACTGCGGCAGCAACAAGTTTTTTGATGCCCGATATCTGCTTTGCCGTCAATTTGCGATCAGGATACAGCTGTACCATAACCGATGCGGAAGGGGGAACCTCTTCGGAAACGAACAGCGTCTCTTTGGGAAGAGCGAGACTGACACTCGATTTTTCAACCGGAGAGAGAGAATCGATCGAGCGGGCCAATTCACCCTCTAGCGCCCGTCGAAACTTGACTTCCTGATCAAAACTGGTGGCGCCGAACTCTTGCTTGTCAAACAACTCGAATCCGACGTGCCCTTCTTTGGGAATTCCCTGCGACGCGATAGCGATCCGCTCTTTGTACACAACTTCTTTAGGAACCTCGATCACGTTCTCGCGGGGAACACGATAGGGAATCTGGTCTTTTTCAAGCTGCTCGATCACTTTAGCCGCATCCTGAGCAGATAACTGATCAAAGAGGACCTGATAGCCGTCGCTTGACTCTTTTGAGCCTCCGGAAGTATAAACGACCAAAAAAATCAAAAAGGCAACGATTCCCGTAACCGCTGCACCGATAATAATTTTTTGTGCTTGGTTAAGCTTTCCGAAAAAAACAACGAGTTGCGAGAAAAGGGCCTTAAAATCCATTTTTACCTGTATCTACTTTTATTTATAACAAAGAATTCGTAAGTTCAAAAAATCGGTCGTTCTGTGAGGCGGTACCGACGGTCACGCGAATTGCGTTTAGTCCGTAGCTACTTAAATCACGTACAATCATACCCTTTTTTAACAATTCTTGCGCAATTTTCGATGAATTTTTTTCTTCAGGAAGAGACAAAGTGACGAAATTCGTATAACTATCGATAATATTGATCCCTTTGGCCGCGGCAAACGCTTCATACCGTTTCATTTCCTCGAAGTTATACGCGATGCACTCTTGCACAAATGCCTCGTCTTCAAGTGCCACCGATGCCGCTTCGAGAGAAAGAGTCGTGATGTTAAACGGCGGCCGCACTTTGTAAAGCGCCTTGATGATAGGCGCCTGTGCGATTCCATACCCTACCCGCATCCCGCCGAGGCCGTACGCCTTCGAAAAT
The DNA here is from genome assembly GCF_000747095.1 of Sulfuricurvum sp. MLSB. GTDB lineage: Bacteria > Campylobacterota > Campylobacteria > Campylobacterales > Sulfurimonadaceae > Sulfuricurvum. The sequence goes on along the minus strand of NZ_JQGL01000089.1, from coordinate 18,098 downwards.
GTTCCCAGAAAGAGGACGTTCTCAAACCGCGCTATCAATTCGCGGGGATCGACTGCCTTGGAAGGGTCTTTGAAACGGGCATACTCCATATACGCCCCATCGACGATCACCAGCGTATCGCTGTCGACTTTTTCGATAAAGCTCAGCATCTTTTCCGCGTCCAGACCGTCTCCCGTCGGATTGTTGGGAGTACACAGGAAAACGATATCGGGTTTGTGCTCGGCGTAAAGGGCATAAAACTCTTCCATGTCGTGTTCGCGCGATGCGGTGCGAAGAATATGCGCCCCGACCTGTTTCGCATAAACCTCATACATCGCAAACGTGACGCTGTTCATCAGTACCTTGCTCCCCTCGTGAGCTTTGGCATGGATCGCGAATTCTATCACCTGATCGCTCCCCGCGCCGATGATCAGTTCGTTCGGAGCGATAGCGTATTTGGCGGACAATGCCGTTTTAAGCTTCACCATCGAATCGTCGGGGTAGAGGGCCATGTTGTCGATAATGGCACGGACGGCCTCTTTGACTTTGGGCGAGCATCCGAACGGATTTTCGTTGCTGGCCAGCTTGACAATCTGATCGGGTGCGATCCCGTACTCCCGGACGACCAGTTCGATCGGTTTCCCGGCCTCGTAGGTCTTGATGGTATCCAATGTGCTGTTAAACGTCATAATTCTCCCTTGACATAGCTTCCCAGCCATGTTACTTCTTCAATATGGTCCTGAATTACGGATTGAACGTCAGGTTCGTCGATGTGGCCGAAGAAATCGATAAAGAACCAGTATCCGAATCCGTCATTGTCGCGCGAAGGACGGCTCTCGATTTTGCTCAGATTGATGTTTGAATTGTTAAAATCTTCGAGGAAATGAACGAGCGCACCCGACTTTTGGGCATCTTTCAGACGTACCAAAATAGAAGTCTTGTCCTCCCCGCTTATGCCGTTTTTAAAATCGCTCAAAATAAAAAATCGCGTCGCATTATTGCGGGTATCTTCGATGTTTTCAAAAAGTGTCGGCACACGGTACAGTTTGGCGGCGATATGCGAACAAATCGCCGCCGCTTCGGGGTCTTTAGAGGCCAAAATCGCCGCTTTCGCCGTCGATTCGACGGGAATATGCTCGATCGTGTCAAGCCCGTGTTCGAGGAGAAATTCGCGGCACTGTCCGAATCCTTTGTCTTTCGAATAGATACGTTTGATATGGTGAATTTTCTCGGCTTTGGTTGCAAACGCCATATGAATCGGCATGTACAGCTCCGCCACGATTTTTACCGAACTTTTTCCCAGCAGATCAAGCGTCTCGCCGACAACACCGTCGCGACTGTTCTCGATCGGAACGACGCCGAATTTGGCGCGTCCCGCTTCGAGCGTTTTGAACACGGCGTCAATCGAACCCAGCGAAAGGTAATCGCTCATCGCGCCGAAACGCGATTCTGCCGCCTGATGGGTAAAACTCCCTTCCGGTCCCAGATACGCAATACGTTCGGGGAGTTCAAGATTACGCGAAACGGCAAAAATTTCCAGAAACACCGCCTCGATCGCCTGACGGTTCAAAAGACCGTTGTCTTTTTGGCTCAGGTCGCTCAAGCGGTCAATGATCGCTTTTTCCCGTTCCGGGCGGTAAATAGCCGTATTGCTTTCGTGTTTGATCTCACCCACGCGCCGAACCACTTCCATACGGCGGTTCAATAATTCGACAATGGCATTGTCGATCTCGTCAATACGTGTTCTGCATTCTTCCAGTGTCTTCATATATTCTCCAATACCTCTTGCATATCGGCATAAACCGCTCCCGGACGCTCCAAGGGTTTAAGAGAGGGAAGTATTTCGTCCGCGCTGCGGATTTTCCCGCTGAGAACAAAAACCCCGCTCATCCCTAATTCCTGAGCTCCGATCAGGTCCCCTTTGACGTCATCGCTGATGATCGTAATATCGGCGTATTCGATCTCCTCTTTCTGCAGGCGTATCCGTCGCAGAGCCTCATCGAAAAACGGTACGCTCGGTTTACCCACAACCGTATACGGAACGGACGTCGCAAATGCGAGCATTTTCAAAATGGCTCCGACACCGGGATAGCGTTTGTGATTTTTGACGTACAGCGTCGTTTCATGCATCCCAATCAGTTTGGCACCGGACAAAAGAAACTCGATCATCTGCGCGTACTCATCCGGTGCAAAGTCCTCTTTAATCGCAACCAAAACGATATCGGGGCATTCGTAATCCAAAACGTAACCCATCGATTCGACTACCCGTAAAAACGGTTCCGAACCGTATGCAGCCACTTTTTGCTTTTTCTCGATGTAACGCTCAAGCATCATCAGCGGATCAAGATAATGCTCACGCCCGATGGCGAGCCCGATCGAGTTCAGATACCCCAAAAACTCGTCACTGGGATTTTTGGTGCTGTTGGTTATCACCATGTACGGGATGCCATTGGCGTTTAGGTAATCGATAAATGCCACCGCTCCACGGACCGGGAGTTTGGTATTGTCCTCGATCAACGTCCCCTGTACATCGATAAAAAACATCCGGTGTCCTACAGATAATCGCGCTCGCACGCAATAACGTCGTCAAAAGTTTCACGGCGGCGGATCAGACGGTCTTGTCCCTTTTCGACCGCAACTTCGGCAGAACGTCCCCGGGTATTGTAGTTGCTTCCCATCCCGAACCCGTATGCTCCCGCACTGTGCACGACCAAAAGATCGTTATGCTCCATCAACGGCAGCGGATACTCTTTCGCCAAAAAGTCACCGCTTTCGCACACCGGCCCGACAACATCGGCAACACTTACGTCACCCGTTTTTTCCAGCGCTTCGATACGGTGATACGCTTTGTAAAGACTCGGACGAATCAGATCGTTCATTGCACCGTCAACGACGACAAAGCGTTTTGCCCCATTGCGCTTTTCGTACAGAACTTTGGTCAGGAAGTAGCCCGCATTGGCAGTCAAAAAACGCCCCGGTTCACACACGATCGTCACGTCCAACCCTTTGAGAGCCGCTAAAATTGCCTGTGCATAATCATACGGGGTAATCGTCGTTTCGTCATTGTAACGAACGCCGAGCCCCCCTCCGATATCGAAAAACTTCAGTTCGATATCAATCGCCTGAAGAGAACGAAGCAAATCCGCGACAATGACCGCCGCTTCATAAATCGGCTCCAGCTCGGTCAGTTGACTTCCGATATGAAAATGAATCCCTACCGGATCAAGGTTCGCTGAGTTTTTGGCCTGGATATACATCCGTTTGGCTGCATCGATCTCGACCCCAAATTTATTGTCGTGAAGCCCCGTCGAAATATACGGATGCGTTTTGGGATCGATATTGGGATTGACCCGGATGCTAATCCGGGCTTCTTTGCCGAGTTCCCGTGCGATCAGTTCTACACGCCCGAGTTCCGCTTCGCTCTCTACGTTGATGTAGAGGATATCCGCTTCGATCGCTTCGCGGATCTCGTCATCGCGTTTGCCGACGCCGCTAAAAAGAATACGGTATTTCGGAACTCCCGCAAGCAGCGCGCGGCGGACCTCGCCGATCGATACACAATCGGCACCTGCCCCTTCCTGCGCAAAATGCTTGACGACGCTCAGATTGGAATTTGCTTTCACCGCATACGCCAATATCGATTTGCGCCCGCGAAACGCCTCTTTCAGTGACTCGAACTGTGCACTCATCGCATCAAAATCATAGACATACAAAGGAGTGCCGTAGTTTTGGGCCAAAGCTTTAAAATCGATCACCATCATCCCTTTTCGATTAGTTTTGTCGCGATTTTACCCTAACTCTCCTTAGGGGACTTCCAATGCGTCCTATCATTATGGCGAAGAGGACGCCGATCGGGGCTATAACCCCGAAGGCAGGAGATAGCGTTTTGTTATTCGAGAGTTCTCCCATCATAAAAAGAAATCCCCACACCAGCAAGGTTGCAAGAATGGCTCCGAAACTGAAAACCGAAAGGTTTAAGAACCGTGCGCTGACCGGAGCGAAAGAGAAAAAAATTACGATCAGAAAGACGGCAAACCACGGAGTGACAAAGATCCGGAACATCGCACTCTCAATCTTCGCCACATCGACGTTTTGATCTTCAAGCAAGGCCAGGGCATCAAAACCGTCAATAATCGTAAAATTGGCTTTTCCTTCGTACACCTGATCAAGAATTTTTGGTTTGAAATCCTTAAGCGCCCGGACATTGGAGCGTTCTTCAGTTACGATTCCGGTTGCATTCAGATCCAGGCTTCCGGGCGGACGCAGTATATGAGCTTTTTTAATATTCCAGTATCCGTTGTCATAATCATAAACCGCTTCCGAAGCGCTGAGCACCTCTTTCAGTTTTCCCTTTTCAAAGGTGAAAATGCGGATTTTTTCCGCTTTTTTTGTTAGCGGATAAAGATTTCCGAAATAAACATAATTGCCCTCATGGGTGAAAAAAAGATTGCTCGTCGGACGGATGAACTGTGACGTTTCTCGAAGATTGTTGGCAAATTCGTTGGCACGGGCGAAATTCGTCGCGTGCAACGCGATGTGGAGCGAAATCATCATCACCGCCACCGATAAAAAAGGAGCGAGTATCCGGCTTTTGGAATATCCGATGGAATAATAAGCGGCCAACGCATTGGAACGAACCAGCTCTACCGATGTCGCGATCATGGCAAATACGAGTGAAATGGGAAGCATCATGTCGACCGCATAAAACCCTTTGTACATGATGTAAATCAAAACAAGGTTGGCGGAATCGGGAAGTTCCGAGGCATTTTCCATCAGATCGAATCCGACCATAAAACTGCCTAACGCGATCAGAATAATGAAAAAATAACGCAAATATAAAAATGATAATGTTGAAAATGCGAGCATAAAAACCCAATGTATAAAAGTTAGGCTTTATTGTACCCAAATGAACCTATGAAAACTCACAATCCCTTAAGGGAACATTTGGACGCAACGTCAGCGCAATCGGTATGAAGCAGCATTTCGACGGCATCGGCAGCTTTAGTTATCCATGATGCCAAATCAGTATTTTCATCTGCCGTAAAGGGGCTCAACACGTAATCGGCCACCTGTGATTTGTGTTCAGGTTTTCCGATTCCCATCCGTACGCGGATATAATTCTGACCGATCGCAGCATCGGTCGATTTGAGTCCGTTGTGGCCGCCGTGACCGCCTCCCGTCTTAAAACGAAGTGCCCCGAACGGCAAATCAAGGTCGTCGTGAATGACAATAACATCGTCTATTTTATAAAAATTTTTGACCGCTAAAACCGATTTTCCGGAGAGATTCATGTACGTGGTGGGTTTGAGGAGAAAATGTTCAGCCATTTTAAACAACTCCCCTTCGAAGGAGCTCTTTGAAACGGATTGAACTTTATGGCGACGGCACAGTTCGTCAATCACCATGAACCCGATGTTGTGACGGGTAGATGCGTACGCCGAGCCGGGGTTCCCCAGTCCGACGATCAGCATGATTACTTCGCTTTGATAACGCTCAGAACCGATACGCGGTCTGAATCGGTGAATTTAGCGTTTTCCATTGTCGGAAGATCGCGAACCAATACAGAATCGCCAAGATCGAGAGGTGATACGTCGATTTCGATCGCGTTAGGAAGGTTTTCGATCGCCGCTTTTACGCGAAGGCGTTTTTTAGCGATGTAAAGCATCCCTTTGTTTTTCAAACCGACAGGGCTTCCCATAGGTTTAACCGGTACATGATAGTGGGTTACAACACCACTTTGAGCTACCATCAAATCAACGTGCAACAAGTTTCCTGAAACCGGGTGAGATTCATACCCTTGAACAACAACGTTCATCTCTTTGCCGGCAACATTCACAGGGAATGCTACGGTTTCTTTGTTGCGAACGGTACGGATAAAGTCGTTCATTTTGAACGCGGCGTGAACGTTTTCAAGCCCTTTTCCGTAGATGTTGGCAATGAGATAACCATCACGGCGGTACGCTTTTGTGGCGCTTTTGCCAATACTCTCTCTTACAATGCCTTCTAGCATAATCATGTCCTTCAAAATAAAATGGGACGGATTATACTTAAATAAACTTTAAACTATTCTAAATTTTACTGTTTGACATACTATCGTTTCAAGCCGATAAAATCCTCTTCTTTAAACTCTTTCGGCCCGTCATCGACGCCGAGTTTGTCTTTCTCTACTTTCGACGTCAGCCCTTCCATCTTAAGCTTCAGATCCGATGAGGAAGTCGCATACGCCAGAGCATCATCGCGGCTGATCCGCCCGGCAAGATACAGATCGAGCAGCGCCTGATCGAACGTCTGGGAATGGTACAGTTCTTTCCCCTCGGCTATCGTGTCGGGAATTTCAAAATCGCGGTTTTCCGCAATCAGCTGCTCGATACGCGGCGTCCGCACAAGCACCTCAAGAGCGGCTACGCGTTTTCCGTCCGTTGTCGGGACAAGACGTTGCGAAATAACCCCTTTAAGAACCGATGCCAACGTCATCCGTACCCGATTTTGTTCCTCATGAGGAAAGACGGAAATGATGCGGTTGACCGTTTCCTTGGCATCAAGCGTATGCAGGGTCGAAAAGACCAAATGCCCCGTATCGGCAGCATGCAGAGCGATCTCGATCGTTTCGACGTCCCGCATTTCCCCGACGAGAATGATATCGGGGTCTTCGCGCAACGCGGCACGCAGCGCGCTGGAAAATGTGCGGGTATCCTGTCCTACGCTTCGCTGGTTAACGATACATTTGCGGTCTTTATGGACGAATTCAATCGGGTCTTCGATAGTGATGATGTGCTTGCGCCGGCTATTGTTGATCTCATCTATGATTGCCGCCAACGTCGTCGATTTACCGCTTCCGGTAACCCCGGTGACCAGGACAAGCCCCCGTTCCATTTCGGTAAAACTGTGTACGACTTCAGGCATATTCAATTGATCGATCGTCAAAATTTTGACCGGGATCAGACGGAATACCGCCGAAATCCCTTCCATCTGGAAAAAGATATTGATACGAAACCGTGTATTCTCGTCAAAAGGATAAACAAGGTCAAGCTCTTTCTTCTCGACGAGTTCGGGGAAACGGGTACGTAGAAGTTCCTTCGCAAAAATCAGCGCGTCGTCTTTGGAAAGAATTTCGCCGGATAGAGGGATGATCTCACCGTTAACCCTGGCACGCACTACGGAATTGGCTTTAATATGCAGGTCGCTTCCGCCCGCATCCACCATGCGGCGCAAGTAGCCGCGGATTTTTTTGAGTACTTCAAAATTTAACTGATTGACATCGATTTGATGCTGGCTGCGTGGAGGCTGTTCATTCATCTCTTCATTACTCCAATGCGCTCAAAATCTCATTGAACGCGATTTTAAAGGCTTCCAGCCCTTCGGCGATCTGCTGATCGATGACGCTTTCCATCGAAATACCCGCCGAGGAGATACGCTTCATGTGTTCTTCAATCACTGCGGCATTCAACGGAAGTTTCATCGTTGTGTCCCCGCCGCCGACATATGCTTCGATTGTAGCGATCGGCGCAGTATTGACGCTGTTGGGCGCCAAAAGTTCATCGATATAGTACGACGCTCTCAAATCATTTCCTTTGACCCCGGTACTGGCAAACAGTACCCGGCATTTCGGGACGCCGAGCGCTTCGACGCGGTTGTAGATGTCTGCGGCATTCATGATTCCCGTCAACCCCGTCTCGATCCCTTGCTGAGCAAGCGTATCGTCGATAGCACGGTCGATACGGCTGACAAAGACACTGATAACCGTATCCACGGCTTGTTGCGCGCGTCTGGCTGAGCGTTCGAACGCTTTGGCGCATTCCAGTGCCTGCTGAGGCGAAAAGATCAATGTCGCATTGACCGCAATTCCGCTGGCTGCCAATGTTTCCATTGCCTCATACCCGGCCTTCGTAGCGGGGACTTTGATCATGACGTTAGGACGTTTGATCATTTGGTGCAACCGGATCCCTTCGCTGATCGTTGCTTCGGCATCGTCGCACAAAAACGGATCCACTTCGATACTGACATAGCCGTCATCCCCCTTGTCGTAAAGGGGACGCAGAATGTCGGCCGCTTTTTGAATGTCGTATACGGCCAATGCTTCGTATTTCTCTTTTGCCGAAAGACCCTGAAGTCCCGAAAGTTGTTCTTTATACGCCGGAGACGTCAGAATCGCACTTTTAAAAATAGCAGGGTTTGAAGTAGCGCCGTTTATGATCCCTTGCGCGATCAGCTCTTTAAACCCTTCATCCAAAAATGTCCGTTCAATAAAATCGGCCCACAGGGCAAAACGCGATTCGGCAATATACATATGAAAATAGGCTCCCTAACACAAAGTAACGTTATTATGCCGCAAAAGAGTTAAAAATAGAGGTTGATCCCGGCTTTGATCCGCTCTTCGGTTTTTCCCTGATCGTACGTTTCATAGCTTCCGAACATACTCCCCCAAGGGCTCAGCTGCCACTGATGAGATAGCGTGATTCTGTTTCTTTGAGACGCTTCAATATAAAAAATATGTCCCGCTTCCACAAGCGTTTTCATCCGCCCGTTCCAATTAATCCCGACCCCCGCACTGAATCCCAGTCCGGCATCGGTATCGAATCCCAAACGTACCTCCGGCTCGCTGAGGAGATATCCGTAAACATCATCGTTTCCGACTGCGGCACCGGCTCCGACCCGAGTGACGAAACTGAGTCGATCTTCTCCGTACTCGCGATCCCAGCCGGTTTTCATCCGCCATGAAAACGGTTTGAAAAAACGGCTTACCGGGGCAATGGAAGCCAGGGAAAGGACCGTCAGCTTCTCCAGTGTCATTTTGGAATCTTCCACCCCGACAAGGGTATCCAAAAATTCGATTTGCGCCCCGGAAAGATGTCCCGTGTCATCCTCTCCCAAATCATGAAGCGCCGGCCGCCATCCGATCATTAACGGCGAACGGTTCTCCAACCAGCCTTTTGAGAGGTTGATCCGCGCGGCATGGTGCGCAATGTCAGGATTGGGTTTCTCCTTCATCGCCAATAATTTTCCCATCCCCAAAGCGGCACGTTCGGAAAGAAGCGAATGATACCGTTTGGCATACAGGTCTTTGGATAGTTTCCCTTCGATGTAGCGATATTCGACCAACTCGGCGGCCGCTTCGAGAACATACCGGCGTTCTTCCTCGGGAATCGCCATCTCCCGAACTTGTCCGGGTTCAATTCGATCATCCACCAACGAATGCACGGCCTCGATCCCTTGTTGGCTCAAATGGCGTTCGTACGCCAGAAGTTTTGTCCGTTTGGAAGGACGATAGTGCTTGGCGCCTACCAGCTCTTCCTCTTCAAATGCGCGGACTGTTTCCGGCGGGATCACATAATAAAAAAAATGTTCCCTCAACCGGACGCTCGGGCGGGCTACTTCGGTCAACCAAAGCATATGGTACGAACAGTTCTCGTCAAAAAAATAGTACCACGAATTGATACGCTGCAGCTCCCAGATGTGACGCACCATGGCCATGACCTCATCGCGCGTCAGGTTCAGATCGTATTCCCATACATCCCGCGTCTCGGTATCGCGGTATTCTTTGAGCTTTTCATAATACGGAAGCATCGAATAATATCCGTAATACCCTCCGAAAAGCCCTTTGTAGGCAAACAACAGACCATTCGTCTCCTCCGTGTGGGCCGCATAGTTGATCGCATACGACATCAGCTTCGATTCCATACTCGAATCAATTCGCAAAAACGTATGCCCGAACATTGAGGCGGGCGAATTGATATGCGCACTGGGAAAGACAAGGGTTACTTTTTGGAGATCGAGCTTTTCGACCAGCGTCTCGTATTCACGACATTCGCCTTCCCCAAACGATACATTCAATTCCGCTTCGATCCATGCCCTGCGAGCCGGGAAGCGGCAAAAAGGGCTCCCATCGCTTCGGTTGGTATCCTCATTCAAACGACGAATCGTCTCTTTTAGTTCGGAAGCAAGATCATTTTTCCCATTAGGCGAGAGGAAAAATACCGGATCATCAATCTCGCTTTCACTCTGAGGGGCATGCATCAAAAGATGCCAATACCGCTGCTCAGAGAGATTTTTATCATCAGCCTGTGCTATCAGTTTATCGGTCGAGACTCCCCAGACCGCCAAACTCATTGCACACAGAAAAAAAAGAATCGGCAAAACGGCCCTTTGAACGTGAAATTTTATCCTTCCCGCTCAGGCGGGAAGAAGGCTTGTTGTTTAGCCGGCGATAGTTGCGACGTTATCCATGACCGTCGCCATATCGACTTTTTCATTCGAATAAATGGCATTATAGTTTGCTTGCAACGCGGACGCAAATGCCGCTTTGTCCTCTACATTCATCAATTCCGCCAACGTCTCAACGCTTTCGCCTTGCCCGATCGCGATCTCGCGGGAAAGCTGATCCATGTTTGAAGCGACAAATTCGGCTGCACGTTCATTGAGTACAAGTTTGGCACGTTTACATCCTGATGTCCCTGACGTTACACCGAACGTTTGGTTTCCAAGCGTACTATTGGTTGTAGCCTGCAAAGCCAACATCAATGCCGAACTGTCATCTTTGATGATTTGCGATCCAAGACCGCATCCCGTTTGGCTGTTGACGGTTGCAAAACCGGCAGTACTAAATGCGGCGACCGCTGCAATAGATACTAATACTTTTTTCATCGTAACCCCTTTTAATATGAATTAACAAAAAGTATAGGTAAAACACCCTTAATCTTTTCTGGAATCCCAAGCAGCAGGCAGTGTGTCCATTTGAGAAAGACGTTTCAAAAAATCTTCTCGACAGACCTCTTTGGCACCGAGACTTTTAAGATGCTCTGTCGGCACCTGACAATCGATGCAATCGAATCCCCATTCCCGGAGTTTCTCAACCAGCATTGCCAATGCCACTTTGGAGGCATCGCTCACTTTCGCAAACATCGATTCGCCGCAAAACATTCCTCCGACACACACGCCGTAAAGCCCTCCGACAAGCTCTCCGTCCAGATAGGCTTCGACGCTGTGGGCATGTCCCAAGGCATGAAGTGTTTCATACGCTTCAATCATTTCCGGGACGATCCAGCTCCCTTTTTGTCCCCTTCGGGGCGCACGGGCGCATTCGCGTATCACCTGAGAAAATGCCGTATCGAAGCGGATATCGAACTGCCCCAGTTTTTTTCGCAGTGAACGGTGCAGTTTAAAGTCGTTCAATTCCAAAATCAGCCGCGGATCGGGAGACCACCACAAGATCGGATCACCTAATGTGTACCATGGAAAAATCCCTGTACGGTATGCCATCATCAAGCGAGAAGGAGAGAGATCGCCGCCGTAGGCTACGATACCCTCTTCCGAAGCACTGCGGGGGTCAGGAAAAGCAAGATGATGGGGAAGCTTTGGGATCATCAGGAGTAATGGAACTCCAGTCCATCCGTGTAGTCGACAAAAACCTTTCCGCCCTGAACCAGTTTTCCAAAGAGCATCTCATCCACAAGAGGGTCTTTGATTTTTTCCTGTATGACTCTCAAAAGAGGACGGGCACCCATTGCCTTATCGTATCCTATTTTTGCCAGATAGCTTTTGGCGGAACTGCCGATCTCAACCGAAACTTTCTTCGTTTTGAGCTGTAGGTTCAACTGCCGAATGAATTTTTCAACGATTCCTTCAACCACGCTCAACGGCAGCGCCGCAAATTCGATGACACCGTCAAGACGATTGCGAAATTCGGGCGTAAAGAATGATTTGAGCGCCTCATGGCGCGAAATGGAGCTGTCGGCATTGAATCCCATGACGTTGCGTTCGCTTGCCCCGATATTGGAAGTCATCACCAGTACGACATTGGCAAAATTTGCTCTGAATCCCGTATTATCGGTCAACGCCGCGCTGTCCATCACTTGCAGCAATACGTTGATCAAATCCGGATGAGCCTTTTCGATTTCATCAAGCAGTAACACCATATAAGGGTGTTTACGCACCGTCTCGACGAGCAATCCGCCCTGTTCAAATCCTACATATCCCGGAGGGGCACCGATCAGTCGACTGAGCGCATGTTTTTCCATATATTCGGACATATCAAACCGCTCGAAGTATATCCCCAGACTCTCAGCCAGCGATCGGGCCAGCTCCGTTTTCCCCACCCCCGTCGGGCCGGCGAACAAAAACGAAGCAATCGGTTTGTTCGGAGTGCTCAAGCCGGCGTAGGAACGTTTAATCGCCTTGACCACCTGAGTAACCGCGTTATCCTGCCCGATCACCGATGCTGTGAGTTCGGCTTCCAAGCCGGCGAGTTTCTCCCGAACATCATCTCCCATCTTCGACATAGGGATACCCGTCATTTTGGAAATGACCGTCTCGATATCATGAGGTGTGATCGTTTTACGTCTGTGTTTGGCCAGATGAAAAGATGCCCCGGCTTCATCAATGAGATCAATGGCCACATCGGGCAAAAAGCGGTCGGTAATGTATTTTTTAGAGAGCTCGACGGCCGAGCGGAGCGCTTTGTCCGTGTATTTTACTCCATGATGGCGTTCGTACCGTTCACGCAGACCCCTGAGAATCAGAAAACTCTCCTCCGGTGAGGGTTCGCCTACCTCGATGCGGGCAAAACGACGGCTGAGTGCACGGTCTTTCTCAAAAACATTGCGGTATTCGGCATGGGTCGTCGCCCCCATGCATTTGATCTTCCCGGAAGCTAAAGCCGGCTTGAGCTGATTGGAAGCATCCATGCTTCCGCCTCCGACAGCTCCCGCTCCGACAATGGTATGGATCTCATCAATAAATAAAATCGCATTCGGGTGGGCCTCCGCCTCGTCCATTACGGCTTTAAGTCGCTTTTCGAAATCGCCGCGGTATTTCGTCCCTGCCAGCATCGCACCCAGATCAAGGGCGAAGATTTCGGCATCTTCCAAAATTGCAGGCACGTCGCCCGATACGATCCGCAATGCCAATCCTTCGGCAATCGCCGTTTTGCCGACGCCCGGTTCGCCGATTAGGAGCGGATTGTTTTTTTTGCGGCGGCATAGGGTTTGGATGGAGCGTTCGATCTCGTTGACACGGCCGATGACAGGATCGATTTTCCCCTCACGTGCCTGAACGATCAGATTGATGGCATACTGAGCCAGTGCTCCTTCATTCTCATCCAATCCCGACGGCGTCTCGATATCGCGGTGCGAAATCGCTTCTAATACATCAACCCGCTCGATTCCGTATTCGTGCAGCAGCATACATGCGTAGGTATGGTTTTCTTCGAACATCGCCGCCAGCAGGTCTCCCACATCGGCGACCTCTTTTTGAGCACTTCGCACATGGTGCATCATCCCCTCAACCATACGCGCCAAGGCGACCGTCTCAAAAGGTTCCTGATTCACTTCATCAGGAAGCGGTTCGATCATACGCACTAGATAGGCTCCCAACGCTTCGCGCATCTGCTCCACATTACCGCCGCACTCACGAATAACCGCTTCTCCTTCACCGGAATTCAGCAGCGCAAGCATCACGTGCTCGATCGTGAGGTATTCGTGACGCTGATGTCGTGCAAACGCAAGTGCCTTTTGAAAAATCGCGTTTAGCTCGCTGCTGACCATACTATGCCTCCTCGAGTATCGCTTTTAAAGGGAATCCGTTTTCGCGCGCCATCGATCCTACCTGATACACCTTCGTCTCGGCGATCTCGTAGGGATAGACGCCGCACAGCCCACGCCCTTTTTCATGCACTTCCATCATAATGGTGTGCGCTTCGTGAAAACTTTTACGAAAGATGCTCATCAGAATGTCAACGACAAAATCCATCGACGTATAATCGTCGTTCAGCAAATACACCTTGTATTGTTTCGGATGGGTGAGCGTTAGGTCATTTTCCAACTCATGTTTTACAGCCATATTGAACTATACCCAATCTTTTTAAATATTTGCTGCATGCAGAAAATCGGCCACAATTTCTTCGGCATTTTCCAGGCCGATAGATATCCGTACCAACCCCGGTGTGATTCCCAGAAATTCGCGTGTCGGTTCATCAAAATCACGATAAATCGTCGAAGCCATGTGCAGCCCCAATGTCCGGCTGTCGCCGATATTGGCCGTGATCGTAATCAGCTTCGAACGGTTGAGAAACTCGAACGCCGCTTCTTTACTTCCAAGATCGAGCGTCAGGAGGGTACCGCACCCGTTGGCAAATTGATCGCGGTAGCGATTATGATGTGGGTGATGAGGCAGCGAAGGATGATTCACCGCCAATCTTTTGGCATACAAAGCTTTCGCAACCGTTTCAACGCTCGAGACTATCCGATCCATACGCAAAGGCAATGTTTCAAGCCCAAGCATCGTCAAATAACTTCCGAATCCGTTTGCCGACATCCCGAAATCGCGCAATGCCCGTTTTTTGGCATTCGCGATCAGTGCCATCGAACCCATTTTCTGGATAAACGGATGCACGTCCCGATACCGGTCGCCCTTGAATTTATCTTCACCGTCGCGGATGGGGCGGAAAACGACCGCTCCTCCAAGCGCCGAAGCGTTACCGGTAATGATCTTCGTCGTCGAATAGACGACCATATCCGCGCCCAATGACAGCGGCGCGATACTTAAAGGGGTGATCGTATTGTCAACAACCAGTGCCACACCGTAACGGTTGGCAATTTCGGCAATGCGCGCGATGTCAGGAAGGCGCATATTCGGATTGCCGACACTCTCCAGAAATATGATCTTTGTCGCCGTATTGACGGCTTCTTCGACCGCTGTGAATTCATCCACATCAAAAAAACGGGTCGTAATTCCAAAGCGCGTAAGGGTTTCGGAAAAATACGAATACGTCCCCCCGAACAGTCCCCCGATGCTGATAATCTCATCCCCGGCTCTCAAAAGGCTCAGCGTCGCCATCGCCGTCGCACCCATCCCCGAAGATGCCGCTACAGCACCGATACCGCCGTCCATCGATGCCAAAATCTGTTCCAGCTGTCCGGATGTGGGATTGCCGACACGTGCGTACAACGGCTTTTTGATCGATCCGTCAAAAATGCCTTCTCCCGTTTCACTGTTACCGTATCCGAATGAAGCGGAATTGATCATCACAGGACTGATTGGGCCTTCTTTTTTCCCCGTCTGCTGTACGAATCGGGTCGTAAATTCTTCAAAGCGCATAGAATCTTATCCTCATGACGGTCTAGCCGTCTTTTATCAATTTTATATTACAATTCTGGCAATTATAACGAAAAAGAAGTTGCATTGGCCAAACGTATCTTTGTTACCGCTACCAACACCGACATTGGCAAAACCTATACTACCAAGCTCCTGATTGAAGCATATAGCCGCATGGGGTTCCGCGTCGGCGTCTACAAACCGATTGAAACCGGCGTGATTGATTTTCCCGTCGACGGGAAGAGCCTTTTTGAGACAGCATCTTATTTTAATCCGGCATTGCACGAATTAACCCTTAACGACATCGTAACCCTCCAATTCCCTCTACCGGCCGCCCCGTATGTCGCGAGCGGCAGGGTATCGATCGACCTTGCACTTTTCGAGAGGGGACTGGAAAAAATCGAATCACTCTGCGACGTCGTATTGATCGAAGGGGCCGGAGGGCTTCTTGTCCCCATCGACGAAACGTCAATGATGATCGATCTGCCCCGTTATTTCAATGCCGCCACGTTGTTGGTCACCCACTGCCGCCTGGGATGCATCAACGATACGCTCCTGAACCTCAAAGCCCTGGACGATGCGAAACTCTCCTACGTTTGGGGGTTTAACTGCCGCGAAGGTGATCTTTCGTTTGAGCAGACCTCGCTCCCCTACTTCACTCACCGCTTTGAAACGCTCTATTTTATCCGGGACGACATCGATGCCATAGCCCGTTCACTTTTGGATACAATTGCATAAGCATTAGAGGAGAAACCATGCGCCATTTGATACGAACCGACGATTTTTCAACCGAGCAGATCCATACGGTGTTACGCGATGCCGAACACTACCTAGCCGGACAGTTTGACCCGATCTTGCGCGAAAAAATCATCATCACCCTCTTTTTCGAAAATTCTACCCGCACGAAAAGCTCTTTTGAGATTGCAGCCAAACGCCTTGGTGCCGAAGTCGTTCATCTGGACGTTCAAAAAAGTTCAACCAAAAAAGGGGAAACCCTCGTCGATACGGCGATGAATCTTGATGCCATGGGACCGCATGCAATGATCGTCCGCCACGCTCACGCCGGCGTACCGGATATTTTGGCACAGCATACCCGCGCGTCGATCATCAATGCGGGAGACGGTGCGCATGCCCACCCGACACAAAGCTTGCTCGATCTTTTCACGCTGACACGCCATTTCGGAAATGTGGCGGGGAAAAAAATTGCCATTGTCGGCGATATCAAAAACTCACGTGTCGCCAACAGCAACATCGAGTTGCTGACCCGCTTCGGGATGGATATCACGCTGGTGGCACCGCCGCATTTTCTCCCCGAAACAGGATTGAAGGCAACCCATAATATTCGGGACGTCATCGATAATGTTGATGCTATCATGAGCCTTCGTACCCAAACCGAACGCCATTCGCATCAGACCTACGGATCTCTGAAAGATTACGCCAGCGATTTTTGTATCACCCAAGAGCTCATGGGGAACAGAGACGTGATTTTGCTTCATCCCGGACCGGTTCACCGGAACATCGACATCGACGATGCCATGCTCAAAGATCCCCGCTGCAAAGTACTCGAACAAGTCAAAAACGGCGTTGTTATCCGTATGGCCGTCCTCAAGGCACTTATCGTCTGATGTTTGAACGCTTCAGTGAACTGGTCGCCGAAAACGTTCCTACATTTTTTTATACCGATTTCAAAGGGGAGCACTTGCACTGCTGTCGCTTTGATGAGCTCTCTTCATATGACATCGAATTTGCGTTTCATGCACCTACGGCAAGTCATAATCTTCCCCATAAACCGCTTCATTTTCCCGTCGACCCAACATGCTATCGTATGAAATTTGAGCAGGTACACCATCATATACAAAGAGGCAACACGTATCTGCTCAATCTAACGCAACCTACGCCGATCGAGACGCCTCACACCCTCAAAGAAATTTACGATATGGCTCATGCCCCCTATAAGATGAGGGTTGGCGATGCATTTGTCTGTTTTTCGCCCGAGCCGTTTATCACCATCGAGAACGATATGATCCACACGTATCCGATGAAAGGGACGATTGATGCCGCATTGCCCGATGCGATCGAGACGATATTGAATGATGCCAAAGAGACAGCCGAACACACAATGATCGTCGATCTTCTGCGCAACGACTTGGGAATGGTAGCCGACACCATAACCGTTGAAAACTTCCGTTATGTCACGACCATCGACACGGGTGAAAAGAGACTGCATCAAGTCAGCTCTCATATCAGCGGAAAACTTCAGGAAAATTGGAAAAAGAATGCCGGAGAGATACTCAAAAAACTTTTGCCGGCAGGGAGCATCAGCGGCACCCCTAAAAAAAAGACGCTTGAGATCATTGAAGAAGTCGAAGGTTATCAACGCGGCTATTTTAGCGGTGTATTCGGTTATTTTGACGGTAAATGCCTGTACAGTGCCGTAGCCATCCGCTTTATCGAAAAAAGCAACGGCAAACTGATCTACAAGAGCGGCGGCGGGATTACCGCCGACAGCGACTGGCAGATGGAATACCATGAAATGATCGACAAAATCTATATCCCCTAACGCACGGAGACTTGCGTTTTCATTTTCTTCATCGTTTTTGGTCCGATACCCTTTACATTAACCAACTCATTAACATTTCTAAATGCGCCGTGGGATTTTCGATATTTAATGATTTCGTTGGCTTTGGCAGGCCCGATACCGTTGATCGTTTGTAACTGAGCGGAATTGGCTTTATTGATGTTGACGGCACCGAACGCAATAGAAACAAGCACAAGCAGGGAAAAAATAAATTTCAGCATAGTTATCCTTTTGAGAGAATAAATATACTATAGCATATATTAACGGAAATTAATATTTAAAAGGCATGAGGAGACGCATGATTATCGGGAATAGTGATTGATCAGAGCGATAGGTTGAGTAAAAATTAATTAAAGCAGGAAAAATAGGATTGAATTAAAAATATTTAGTTTGGATTGATGAATGCTGATGTGATTGTATAAAAAAGGAAGAGAGAATCTTGAGGCCTGGCGGC